>JBFKRY010000015.1:0-32496 GCA_041636995.1 Acidimicrobiales bacterium
ATCGAGGTCGACCTCACCGACCGGCCGGCGCACGATCTAGGCGTAGAGCTCGAAACCCTGCGAACCGTAGTGCTGACCGACAAGCGGCTCGGAACCAGCCTCACCCCCAGCGGGCACCAACTGGTCGATCCCCATTAGCGTTCAGTCCTCGGCGGCGTCGAGCACCGACCGTTCCGTCTCGGCGAACGGCAAGGCGACGCTGGCGTAGCTGGCTGCTGCCTCGGGCACCCGGACCGGCTGGTGGCGGGCGGCAACGAGCGCATCGCGGTGCTCGAGGATTTCGTGGTACAGCTCCGGCGCCTCCCGGCGATCCCGGAGCTCGTCGGGGATCGCCGCCAGCGCCGGCTCGAACACGTGGGTGAGCCAGCGGTAGGCAGCCAGAGCCTCGGGCAGCTCCCGGCCCTCCTGCGCCGAGAGCCACGCGCCGTAGGAGCGCAGGTCGTTCAGCAGCCGCCGGGCCTGGTTCTCCAGGGCGTCGAGGCCGGTCAGGTCCTTGAGGCGCCGCTGGTGGTGGCCGGCCTCGACCACCTCGGGCCGGAACCGCACCACCGAACCGCCCTCGCCCTGGTGGATCGTGATCTGGCTGATGTCGAACCCGAGCCGGTTCAGCCTCTTGACCCGCTCGTCGATCAGGTGCCGCTGCGCGAAGTCCACCAGCTCTTCGGCGGTCAGCTCCGTCCACAGCTGCTCGTAGCGCTGGCGCAGCGTGGTGGCCACCACCACCGGGTCGATGTCGGTCGGCAGGCGGCCCGAAGCCTGGCAGTCGAGCAGCCCGCCCAGCAGGTTGAGCTCGGCGATGTCGAGGTCGTGACGGCGCTGGCCGTCGGTCAGGCGGGGATGCAGCTCCCCGGTCTCGGTGTCGACCACCCAGGCGGACAGGGCGCCGGCGTCGCGCCGGAACAAGGTGTTCGACAGCGAGCAGTCGCCCCAGAAGAACCCGGCGAGGTGGAGCCGCACCAGCAGCGCCGCCACCGCATCCACCAGCGAATCGTGCAGCCGGGGGAGTCCCGAGCGCAGGAACAGGAACCGGAACGGAAGGGAGAACTCGAGGTGGCGGGTGATGAGGATGTCGTCGAGTCCCTCACCCCGCTCCGACACGACGCCGAGCACGTCGACCACGGGGAGTCCCTCGTCGCGCAGCGCCTGCAGGAGGCGCCACTCCCGCCCGGCCAGCCGGGCCGGGAGCTCCTTGAGCGCGTACAGCCGCCCCCGATGGCCCACGAAGCGGACCACGTGGCGGTGCACCCCGATCGGGATCTCCACCAGGCGTGGGTCGTCCCACGACTCGAGGGGCCGGTCGAGCGGGAGGTCGAGGTAGTCGGGCTGGTCGTCCTCGCGGGTGGCCAGCAGCAGCTGCATCGGCGGGACCAGCCCGCAGGGTTGCCGACTCCGGCTAGCCGGCGTCCATGGCCAGCCGGGTGTCGGGGTCGAAGCAGTGGATCCGATCCACGTCGACCTGGATCTTGACGTGGTCGCCCGCCCTGACCTGGCTTCGGGGATCGAAGCGGCCGACGCTGGGCGCCCCGTCGGTGCTCACCGCCTCTGCGTCGGGGTCACCGGAGTCGACTGCGGTGGCGTCGAGCGTGAAGTGCACCAGGATCTCGCTGCCCAGGGCCTCGATGAGCTCGATGTCGGCCTCGATGCACTGGGCCGGATCGACCTCTTGGGCCAGCTCCGGGTCGTTGAGGTCCTCGGGGCGGATGCCCATGATGATCTCGCGGCCGAAGTGCTCCCGCAGCCCCGGCTTGGAGTCGATCACATGGTCGGGCACGAACACGCTCTGGCTGCCGAAGTGCAGCTGGCCGCCGCCCGGTGCCTGCTCCAGGCGCCCCGAGTAGAGGTTCATCGAGGGCGACCCGATGAAGGCGGCCACGAAGACGTTCTGGGGATGGTCGTAGAGGTGCTGGGGATTGTCCACCTGCTGCAGGATGCCGTCCTTGATGACGGCAACCCGGTCGCCCATGGTCATGGCCTCGACCTGGTCGTGGGTGACGTAGAACGTGGTGACCCCGAGCTTGCGCTGCAGGGCCGCGATCTCGGCCCGCATCTGCACCCGGAGCTTCGCGTCGAGGTTGGACAGGGGCTCGTCCATCAGGAACGCCGCGGGCTGGCGCACGATGGCCCGACCCATGGCCACCCGCTGGCGCTGGCCACCCGACAGCTGGCCGGGCTTGCGCGCGAGGTTCTCCTCGAGCTCGAGGATGCGGGCAGCCTCGCGGATGCGGCGGTCCATCTCCTCCTTGGGAGTGCCCGCCAGCTTCAGCGCGAAGCCGATGTTGTCGTACACGGTCATGTGGGGGTACAGGGCGTAGTTCTGGAAGACCATGGCGATGTCACGGTCCTTGGGCTCCACCTCGTTGACCACCCGCTCGCCGATGCGCAGCTCGCCGGCGGTGATCTCCTCCAGCCCGGCGATCATCCGCAGCGCAGTCGACTTCCCGCACCCCGACGGGCCGACCATGACGATGAACTCGCCGTCGTCGATGTCGAGACTCAGGTCGGTGACGGCCTGGAACCCGTTCGGGTACACCTTGTCAACGCCACGTAGCACCACTTCGGCCATGGAGCAAGCCCCCCTCTGATGTAAGCGCTTTCAGCGCAGCAACGTCATGGTCAAGGTAGCGGATGAGCGCGCCCGCTGCGAATGGGACGGTCGGGCCCGGCCCCCGGAATCAGCCGCTCGGGACCTCGGCGTCGGCGGCGACGATGTGGGTGAGCGGCAGCTGGGGGTACTCGCGGGCGATGCGCTTGGGCACGTCCCACCACAGCGAGACCCGCTTCGGGAGGGTGGAGACCACGATGCCGGTGAAGGCGTCCTCACCCATGTGCCGCAGGGTGGTGCCGATGGCATAGACCGGGTTGGCGTCGCCGACCTCGCCGGTCGCACCCATCCCCATCGCCGCCATACGGGCCAGCATCTCGTCGAGGCGGGCCTGGGCCTCCTGCTCGACCTCGTGCTCGGTCCAGGCGTGGTCGGGCGGGTGGTACTGGGGCACGATGAGGTGGAACCGGCAATACGGGTCGGCTTCACGGAGCTCGTGCAGGTGCTCCATGAGGTGAGCCCCGCCGAGGGTGCGGTGGGCGACCACCAGGTACTGGCGCATGGCCACTCCTCTCGTTCGTCGCTCCGGGGCTCAGCCTAGGTCCGGGCCGCCGAGCGCTCAATCTCCGCCCTGGCCAGCCGATGGATGGCCATGCGTCCGTGGGTCCACCGGCCGGTGCGGAGCGGGGTGGCCCTGCTGGTCGCTGCGCTCGTCGCCACCTCCTGCGGGCGCTACCAGGAGCCCACGCTCACCGACGCCGGCGACGCACCCGCATCGACCGGACCGGTCGGCCTGGGAGAGGCCCTCGATCTCCTCACCGAGAACGAGGCCATCGAGGTCGTCCCCGAGGCCCGTCCGCCGGCGCTGCTCGGGCTCGACGGCCCCCCGGAGCCCCGGGTCCCGGCGGTCCTGGGTTTCGAACGGCAGATCACGCCCGTCACCGGCCCCGAGCCCGCAGACGGGGCAAGCGACGGGGGCGGCGCCGACGTCGAGGCCGGGTCGGCCGGGACGAACGAGACCTCGGGCGGCGATCCGGATGACGATGCCCCTCGGCGGGAAGAGGGCGTCGACACCACCGACGGTGACGGCGACGGGGAGGGCGACGGGGAGGGCGACGGGGACCCCGCCGAGGAGGCCCCGCTGCCGGCGCCACCGCCGGCTGCGGCACCGCTGCCGCCGCTGTACCAGGACCCCTCGGCGATGCTCGTCGGCGCCTCGGGCCGTCCCATCGAGCTGTTCGCCGACGCCGAGCTGGACCGCACCCGGCGGGGGATCACCGCCCGCACCATCCGGGTCGGCGGCCTGGTGACCCAGTCCCTCGTCGGCAACCCCTACCGGGTCGACGTGTGCCTCGGGGCCCGGGCCCGCTTCGAGCAGTCCAACCACCACCGCGAGCTGAGCAGGCGGATCGAGCTGGCCGACTGCCACGACGATGTCGGCCAGACCGACCTGGCCGCCGGGCTGGCGGCCACGCTGGTGCGCGACGGCGCGTTCGCGGTGGTGCCCATGGCCTCGCCGGCGTTCGGGGCCGAGGAGCTCTTGAACGACGAGCGCGCCATCTACGTGGGCGACGAGCGGCTGCCCGCCTTCTGCGGCCGAGCCAACCGGCTGGGTTTCGGCACCCGGGGCGCCGTCGGGTGCCCGGTGCTCGACGCCAGGGGCTACGTGTCCCTCGTGGTCCCCGTCCTCACCGCCTATCTCGCGTCGCGTGCCGACGAGGCACCGGCGGTCGGGCTCACCTACGTGGTGAGCGACGGCGCCGACGGCGCCAGCATCGCCGCGTCCCGGGCGTTCGAGGCCGAGCTGCTCGAGATGGCGCGCCCGGCGTTCCTGGCGCTGCTGCCCACCGCCGCCGACCCGGCGCCGACGGACTGGCGCGAGCAGGTCGACGCGATCCTGGCCACCGAGCCCGACGTGGTCCTGCTGGACGGACCCCGCACCGAGGGCCTCCCCGCGGCCCTGCGGGACGAGGGCTTCCGGGGTGAGCTGGTGCTGGTGGGTACCGTCGATCCCCTGGTGGTCGCGGACCCGGACCGCCGGGTGGAGCTGGCGCCCCTGACCGTGGTCTCGCCGGGCCTCGACCTCGCCAACCGCTCCACGCCGGGCTGGCGGGCCCTGGCTGGCGCCGCGGCGGCCGTCGGCGTCGAACCCGACGAGGTCGGCCTCGACTTCGTGCAGGGCTACCTGGCGGCGGACTTCCTGGTTCGAGCGTTGGCGGCCACCCCGGAGCCGCTCAGCGCGGAGCGTCTCGCCAACACCGTCAACGACGGCTGGTGGTACCCGGGCGTCGACGGCGTGGCCTGTGGCTCCTGGTGGCCGGCGGCCCACCTGGTGCCGACCCCGTGCGTGAGCATCGCCCGGGTGGAGGTGTTCTCCGACCGGCTGGCACCCGTCGTGGACCTGGTGGAGGTGGAGCCGCAGCTGCGGTTCGATCTCGACGGCTGAGAGACCGGCTTCTCAGCCCATGCTCACCGGGACCGCGACGGTGCGTGGACCGGCCGCGGATTGGAAGCCGACGGCCACCACGGCGTTGTTCGTGGCCACGTTGGTCATGGCGACGCCGCCGACCTCGCCGATGTCGCCGTCGCCAGCCAGCTCCCCCAGGTCGGAGACCGACCACTCCTCGCCGTCGGCCGAGACCAGCAGGTGCAGCGTGGTGCTGCCCGTCTCGCCGACCGCGGCGGCGATGGCGACCACCCCGGTGGGCGCGAAGGAGGCGTCGACCAGCACGTAGTCGTCGGTCGGCGCGCCGAAGAGCTCGTCGAGGCGCACCTCGTCCCAGTCGTCGCCGTCCCGGTACTGCACCGTGAGCAGCGGACCTTCGCTGCTGAACACGACCACCCGGTCGTCGACGATGCCGATGGTCCGGGCCCGCTCGCTGTGGATCACGCTGACCGGGACCGGAGCCCATGAGCGGCCGTCGGTGGACGACCACAGGATGCGCCCCGAGAACTCGTCGCTGTGCCCGGCGGCCAGCAGCTCGTCGCCGTGGACGACCCCGCTGTCGAGGAGCGTCCCTGGCTCGAGATCGGTCTCGAGAGCCTTCAGCGAGTCCGAGCCGAGGGCCACGAAGGGCTCGGGATCGGGTCCGGCCAACAGGTCGATGCTGGACTGGGGGACGCCCGCAGCCCGCAGGTCGATCTCCTCGACGGGCTCGCCGGTGGCCGGGTCGTAGACGATGATGCTGTCCAGGTCACCGGTGGGGTCGCCCAGGCTCCACGCGCCCGCCGCCAGGGCGTCGGCGGGCACCAGCCGCTCGAGGTCGAGATGGATGAGCTTCTCGCCGGCGACGAAGACACCCGCCGGGCCCACGCCCAGGGTGTAGATGGCGTGGGTCGCGGTGGTGAGATCGGACCCGTCGCCGGCCGGCGGGGGCACGGCCATGGCCTTCCAGCTGGTCAAGTCGTCCGAGCGGGCCAGCCAGG
The DNA here is from genome assembly GCA_041636995.1 of Acidimicrobiales bacterium. Taxonomy (GTDB): domain Bacteria; phylum Actinomycetota; class Acidimicrobiia; order Acidimicrobiales; family UBA8592; genus JBFINV01. The sequence goes on from JBFKRY010000015.1 coordinate 5,969, forward strand.
GCTCGGCGGCGGCCGCCGCAGCCTGGACGCCGGCGACGAACAGGGTGCCGTCGTAGCTGGCCATGTGCGTGATCGTGGCGTCGGCAGACGGACGGGGGTCGTCCAACCGAGCCCAGCTCACGCCGTCGGCGGAGGACCACAGCAGCTGGTCCGCGCTGCGGGCCACGAAGCCGCGGCGATGGGCGATCAGGTCGGCGACGACCGGCGAGGGAGGCGGTCCGCCCGGCTCGACGGAGCCGCTGTCGGTGTCGGTGTCCCGGGCGGGATCCGCGGCCGGGTCGTCGTCGCTTCCCGGGGCGGGCGTCGGGGCCAGGGCGGGCTCGTCTCCGGCGCCGGGGTCGTCGCTGCCGGGATCGGGGGCCACCGGCGGCGGATCGATCTCGGCCGCGGGCCCGGGCTCGGTGGCCACCTGGTCGGTGACGCCGTCGCGCAGGGCCAGCGCCAGTCCGCCGACGCCGATGACCAGCGCCAGGGCGACGACGGTGCCCACGACCCGGGTCCGGCGATTGCGCCGCCGGGCCGCGTCCATCACCACGTCGGCTCCGGCACCGCGTACGTCGACCGCGGCGCCCTGGCGGCGCAGCTCACGGCGGAGTCGGTCGTGCAGGGTCATGGCTTCTCCTCTGCTGCCAGCCGCTCCTCGAGCTGGCTCAGGGCCCGGTGGAGGCGGCTCTTCACCGTGCCGGGCGCGATCTGGAGAGCGTCGGCGGTCTGGTCGACCGACCAGTCCAGGAGATAGCGCAGCACCACGACCGAGCGGTGCTTGGGGTCGAGCCCGGCCAGGGCCCGGGCCAGCCGGGGATCCCGGGGCTGGGGATCGTCGACCGGGATCTCCTCGAGCCAGGCGGCGCTGGTGGTGCGGCGGCGCCTGCGCAACGACGACCGGGCCCAGTTCAGCCCCACCCGGTACACCCAGCCCTGGGGGTTCCGGTAGGTCGAGACCTGGTGCCAGCGCTGGTAGGCGCGGGTCATGGCCTCGTCGGTCGCCTCGACGCCCAGCTCGGGGTCGCCGAGGGTCAGGGCCAGGGCTCGGGCGATGTTGGCGTGGTGCGTTGCATAGAAGCCGGGAAAGCCCTCGGGCCGGTCGGGGACGACCTCGAGGCCGGCGCGCGCCGGCTGCTCACGTCTGGGCTCAGCTCTGTCTGCGATGGCGACCGCACCCTCCACGAGGCCTAGACGCACCAGGCGACGGCGAGGTTCCATCTTCGCGGCTGGCTCGGTTCTGCCCAATTGCTGCGGTAGAAACAACGGGTGAGCGCCCGCGCCGACCAGCCCGCCCCGGCCGTGAGGGCGGCCGCGGCCCGGCTCCGGGCGGCGGTCCACGACCTGGCCCGGGCATCGACGTCGAGCCAGCCCGACCTGGCCGCGCTCGGACGGGCCGAGGAGCTGGTGCGGGCCGCCGCGGCCGAGCTCGACGGCGAGGTCCTGCCCCGGTGGTGGCAGAAGCCGCCGATGAGCGACGCCGATCGCGAGCTGCGGTCCTACGACCTGCGCTCGGTCTTCCAGGGGGAGCTGCATCCATTCTCGGCGGCGTTGCGCTGGGAGGACCAGGCCGGCCCCGACGGCCAGCGCGGGCTCGCGTTCGAGGTCACCCTCTCGAACCTGTACGAGGGCCCGCCCCGGTCGCTGCACGGCGGGTATCTCGCCGGCCTCTTCGACGAGCTCCTCGGCGCGGTGCAGGTCCGAGCCGAGGGAGTGCCGGGCTGGACCGGTCGGCTCGCGGTGCGCTACCGGTCGATGACGCCGCTGGACACCGCGCTGCGCTTCGAGGGGTGGGTCGTCGAGGGCAACGGCCGCCGGCTGCGCACCACCGGGACCTGCCGGGCCGACGGCAAGCTGTGCGCCACCGCCGACGCCCTCTTCGTCGAGCCCGTGCCCAGAGGGCGCTGACCGTGCCCGGCGTCGGCGAGGGGGTCGTCGATCGGCCCCAGGGCCTCGGCGAGCTGCGCCGTGGCGGCGAGATCCACGCCGCCATCGATCTCGGGACCAACTCGTTCCACCTGGTGGTGGCCCGGGTCGACGCCGAGGGGCGCTTCGACGTACTCGCCACCGAGAAGGAGATGGTGCGCCTGGGGTCGGGGGCGGGAGACATGAACGCATTGGCTCCCGCTGCCATCGATCGGGGCATCGCCACCCTGGGGCGGTTCCGTCAGCTGGCGGAGAGCTTCGGGGCCGACATCACCGCCGTCGCCACCTCGGCGCTGCGCGAAGCCGAGAACCGCAACGAGTTCCTGGACCGGGCCTCCCGCGAGGCCGGGGTGTCGGTGGAGGTGGTGTCCGGGGTCGAGGAGGCCCGGCTGATCCATCTCGGGGTCATCCAGTCGTTGCCGTTGTTCGACGAGCAGATCCTCGTGGTCGACATCGGTGGGGGCAGCACCGAGCTGCTCGTCGGCCGGGGCCCCGACGTCCGGTCCGCGCACAGCGTCAAGCTCGGGGCCATCCGCCTCACCGACCGGTTCTTCCCCGGCGGCGAGGCCGAGCCCGAGGCCGTCGCGCAGTGCCGCACCTACGTGCGCTCGTTCCTCGTCCCGATCATCCGCCACGTGCGGGAGCATCGACCGTTCGTCGCCGTGGGCAGCTCCGGCACCATCACCACCGTGGCCCGGATGATCGTGGCCCGGCGCGGTGACGACCACCTGGCGCCCACGAACGGGGTGGCCTTCACCCGGGAGGAGCTGGCCGAGGTCGTCGACGACGTGGCCGGCCGCCGGGGGCCCGCCGACCGCGCCGGGATCCGCGGGCTCGACGACCGGCGCCGCGACATCATCGTCGCCGGGGTGCTGCTGCTGGAGCAGATCCTCGACGGCCTCGCGATCGAGCGAATGCTGGTCTCCGACTCGGCGCTGCGCGAGGGCATCCTGCTCGATCGGGTGACCCGCTCCGGCGAGCCGTCGTTCCACCACCTGAGCGACATCAGGCGCCAGTCGGTGCTGCGTATGGCCGAGCTGTACCACGAGGACCTGGGCCACATCCAGGCGGCCACCGACCTCTCGCTCGAGCTGTTCGACCAGCTGCAGCCGGTCCACGGTCTCGGCCTGAGCCACCGGGACCTGCTCGAGGCGGCCGGCATGCTGCACAACGTGGGGCTGTTCGTCTCCCACGCCGCCCATCACCGGCACTCCTACTACGTGATCCGCAACACCGATCAGCTCAGCGGGTTCACCGACCGGGAGATCGAGCTCATCGCCCAGGTGGCCCGCTACCACCGCAAGAGCGCGCCCAAGGCCCGCCACGCGGAGTTCCAGGCCCTGGCTGCGGCGGACCAGGGGGTGGTCCGGACCCTGGCCGGGATGCTGCGCATCGCCATCGCCCTCGACCGCACTCGCCAGGGCGCCGTCGAGGGGCTGGCGGTCGACGTCGGCGACGACGCCATTGCCATCACCGCCCACGTCCCCGCCGGGGTCGACTACTCGCTCGAGGACTACACCGCCAACCAGCGCTGCGGCCTGCTCACCTCGGCCACCGGACGAGAGGTGCGCATCCGGGTCCACCACGCGGAGGCCTGTTGACGAACGTGCTCTACCTCTGCACCGGCAACGCGGCGCGCTCGGTGATGGCCACGGTCATGACCCGGGAGCGGGCGCCGCTGCTGTCGGCGCGAGGGGCCGGCACGTTCTCCATCCCCGGGCTGCCCATGAGCCAGCGAACCCGGGTGGCCCTGGCGGCCATGGGCCTGGCCGATCCGGGCCACCGCAGCCGCCAGCTCGGCGACGCCGATGCTCTCTGGGCCGACGTGATCGTCGGCTTCGAGCCCGAGCACGTGGCCTACGTCCGCCGCACCCACCCCGAGGTCGCCACGGTCACCGCCACCCTGCCCCGCCTCGCCCGCGACCTGGGCCCGCCCGACCAGCCCCTGGCTGCCCGGCTGTCGGCGCTCGACCTGGCGGCGGTCGAGCTCGAGAGCTGGGAGGAGATCGTCGACCCCGCCGGCGGCGACCAGCAGGTGTTCCACCGCTGCGCGGCCGAGGTCCGAGCCTGGCTCGACCGGCTGCTGCCCCGGCTGGCACCACCGTGGGGCGGATGAGGGCCGACGCCGGCAGTGATCGAGCCGCGCGACCGCATTGGCGGGGCCGGCTGCACACCTGGTGCTTCGCAGCGTCGGTGCCCGCCGGGATCGCCCTGGTGGCCAGCGCGCCGACCGGACGAGGAGCCTTCGCCGGCGCGGTGTTCGCCTACGGCATCGCGATGATGTTCGGCGTCAGCGCCCTGTTCCACCGCACCGCGTTCGACGATCGCGGGTGGCACCGCTTCCGGCGGCTCGACCACATGGCCATCTACCTCTGCATCGCGGGCGGGTTCACGCCGTTCGGGATGATCGCCCTCGACGGCTGGTCGGCACGAGCGTTCCTCGCGGTGGGCTGGTGCGGCGCCGCACTGGGCATGGTCCTGCGCTTCCTGCCCTTCCGGCCGCCCTACGGGATGATGAACGCGCTGTTCCTCACCCTGGGCTGGGCCGCGGTGCTGGTCCTCCCGGAGCTGTGGGACAACGTCGGCCACGGCTGGATGGTGCTCGTCGTGGCCGGCGGGCTCGTCTACACCCTCGGCGCCCTGGTGGTGGGCGCCCGCTGGCCCGACCCGTGGCCGGACTCCTTCGGCTACCACGAGGTCTGGCACGCCATGGTGGCCATGGCTGCCATCCTCCACTACCTGGTGGTGGCCTTCGAGATCCTCCCGATGTCGGCCGGGTAGGCTGCGCCGGCTCAGCCCGGCAGGACCGGTGCCGATGGGATCCGGTGCGAGCACTCGTCGGCTGGATGATCGCCGAGCGCGACCGTGACCCGGCGCGGATCCGCGACCGGGTCGTCGAGCCACCGACGCGGTTCGAGTGGCTGGTCATCGGCTGCATCGGCCTGATCCTGGCGCTCGCGACCCGATACGTCGGCTCGGGCATCGACTGGGAGATCTTCGCGGGCGCCGCCGACGGCCGCATGACCTCCGAGTACGGGCTGGGCTACTACTACCCCTACTGGCTGCTGCCGATCTTCGACGTGTACGACACCGTCGGCATCGTCGGCCAGCTGGCCTGGTCGATGACCAACGTGGCCGGGCTCTGGTTCGCGGCGCGGGTGTTCGGCGCCCGCCCCGCGGTTGTCCTCGCGGCCTTCGGGGCCCTGATGGCGTTCTACACCGGCACCATCACCGGCGTGGCCCTCGGGGCCCTGGCCGGGATCCGGTGGGCGGCAACCGAACGCCGGTGGGTGGTCGCCGGTGGCCTCACCCTGCTGTCGGTCGCCAAGCCGCAGTGGGGCATCCCGCTCACCCTGGTGGTGCTGGTCCAGGCCCGGCCCCGACTCCTCGACCTGCTCCGGCTGGCCATGGTGCCGGTGCCCGTGGCCCTGGCGAGCTTCGCCGTCTACGGCTGGTGGCCCGGCGAGATCCTGCAGCGGGCCGCCGACAACCCACCGGTCGGCAACGGGTCACTGTGGATCTTCGTGGGTCCCGCGGCACTGCTCCTCTGGCTGCCCGTGGTGCTGCCGATGGAGCCGACCCGCCGGCTGGCCCTGGTCGCCGCGGCCTCGATGATGGGCGTGCCCTACGTCCAGCAGTACGACTTCGCGGTGCTGTGGATCATGGCGACCGACGGGTTGGGGCTCCTCAGCTACCTGCACGGCCCGGTCTTCCACTTCTTCGGTGAGCGGGTGGTGCGCGGGGTGCTCCTCGGGCCCACGCTGTGGGCCTACGCCCTGCTGGTCCGCCAGCCGCTGGAGTCCTGGCGGCGGCAGCGCCGCCGTGCGCCGGGCGGGCCCGCCGAGCAACCTGCCTGAGGGGCGGGCCCGGGCCGTTAGCATCGGTCGGTGATGAGGCAGCTCTGGTCCCGGCTGGACCGGCCCGCCCGGGTGGCTCTGCTCACTGGCGTGGTGCTCGCCCTGGCCGCCATCCCCCTGCATACCCTGCTCGCGCTCGCAGTGGGGCTGGCCGCAGCTGCGTCGCTCGGCTACGCCTACCCGCCCGACGCCACCCGGGTCGGAGTGCTGGTGGCGCTGCCGATCCTGGTCGTCGCCTTCGTCGTGGGGCTGATCCGGGGGTTCGGCGCCGTGGTGCTGGTGATCTTCCTGGCCTGCAGCCTGATCCTGCCGGTGGGGCTGGCGAAGATGGGAGCCGGCGCCCGGCTGGGCCGGCCGCAGGCGTGATGTCCGGCAGGGATGCGGATCGCGGGTGCCGCTGGGGCAGACTGGGCTGGTGAGCCCCGCCGATCGTCCCCCCGAGGAGCCGCCGCCGCTGCCGGGTGTGGGAGGCAGCGCCCTGGACTCGGTGATGCCCATCGTGCTCTTCCTCGGCGTCCGCCGCCTGGCCGGGCTCAGCTGGGCCATCGTCGCCGCCACCGCCTGGGCGTTGAAGGTCGCCTACGTCCGCAAGCGGCGCGGGCACCCGATCGGGAAGTTCCTGCCCATCATCACCGCAGCCATCATCGGCCGGGGCACCCTGGGCATCATCACCGACAGCGAGGCCGTCTACTTCGGCGTCGGCATCGGCATCAAGGCGTCGATCGGGCTGGGCCTGATCGTCTCGGCGGTGATCGGTCGCAACGTCATCGCCGGCTACGCCCCGATGATCTTCGGGTTCGATCACCAGACCCGCAGCCACCCCATCTACAACCGGGCCATGGATCGGGTGGCCTGGGTCGCCGGGCTGTCGAGCCTCGTCAGCGCCACCTTCGACGTCTGGCTGTTCAACAACTCGTCGGTGGGCGGGTACCTCACCATCCGGTTCTTCGTGAACTGGCCGTTCACCACCATCGTGCTGTTCGGCTGCGTGACCTACCTGGGACGCGAGCTGGCTCGGATCCCCGGCTTCCCGGGGATGGCCGAGGTGCTCGAGGCCCGGATGCACGAGTACGAGGACGCCCTCAGGCGGCGGCGGGCGCCGCGGCCGACCGACACCTGAGGACGGGCGCGACGGAGGGCCCGGTGTCGCCACCGGGCCCTCGCGACGCGGGGGGAGCGGTCAGCCCACCCGGGTGATCTCGTAGACGGCCACCGCAGCGTCGGGATCGAAGGCGAAGCTGGCCTCGGCCTCGCCGCTCAGGCCGGGATGGGGGGAGATGATGCCGTTCTCGGCCAACGCCGGGTTGGACATGTCGGTGCCGATGCCCTCGGGTGAGCACGGGGGAACGAAGTCGGCCAGGGCATCGGTGTTCCTCTCGGTGCCGGCGTCCCACGCGAAGACGTAGATGCGGACGGTCTCGCCCTTCTTGCGGGGCAGCTGGACGGAGTCGAGGCCGGTGAAGCCGTCGTTGGTGCACACCACCATCTGCACGGTGGAGAACAGCCGAGCCCGCCGGTGAGCGGAGAACTCGAACGACCGTTCGTCGCCGGGCAGCAGCGGGCCCTCGGCGCCGGCGCCGATGCCCGATGCCCGGACCCCCGGCACCGTCGGCAGGGCGTCGGCGAGCGGGGCCAGGTTGCCGTTCTCCGCGATCTCCTGCACCTGGGGGCTGGCGGGCGTGCCGATGTCGAACACATCGGCCTTCTGGGTGTGCGCCGCGAAGACCGGCGGCGTCAGGATCTGGTTCTCGGTCAGGTTGGTGAGGCTGACCCGGAAGTCACGGGGCCCGCCCTTCCTGATGGCGTTGGCTGCCGGCACGCCCACGGCGGCGATCAGCGAAGCCACGATTGCCAGCGCGGCCACTCGCGCGAATATCTTCATCGTCTCCCTATCCTTCGTAGTCGGGTGCAAGCCCCGCCGGCACGCCTCGGGTCTACGCCTGGCGTGCCGGCGTCATGCCGCCCGCCGAGGGCACACTCGCTCCCGCCCCGACACACGGCTGGCTCGTCGCCGGATGGCGACGTGAGGACAACGCCGGCGCCCGTCGAGCAGTTCCCGGTTCCTGGTGACCGGTAGGGTGCGAGGTCATGACCCTGGCGATCGACACCGCCCGCTACGGGCTCCTGCAGTCCGTGGTCGACCCCGAGAGCTACGACCGCTCCGTCGAGCGGTTCCGGGAGGCGAAGATCCTGTTGCCGACCCTCGCCCAGCTCGCGGATCCGTCCAGCATCCCGGCCGACGTCCAGCACGCGCTCGAGGGGATCGATCCCGACGCCGCCGACCCGCTCAACCTGTTCCGGGTGCACTGGTACAACTCGCTCGACCACCCCCGCCAGGTGGACGTGCCCGAGCACATCGTGCTGCCCGGCGAGCTCACTGGCGTCGACGCTCCGATCGTGCTGCTTTTCGGGAACCGGTTCCCGATGATCGGCGCCCACAAGGTGCTCGCCGCGTACGCGTGCCTCGTTCCTCGCGTCGTGAGCGGCCAGTTCGACCCCACCAGGCACCTTGCCATCTGGCCGTCGACGGGCAACTACGCCCGCGGTGGTGTCGCCATCTCCCGGTTGATGCTCAGCCGGGGTGCGGCGGTGCTGCCCGAGAACATGAGCCGCGAACGCTTCGAGTGGCTCGACGCCTGGATCAGCCACGCCGACGACGTCATCCGCACCCCCGGATCGGAGAGCAACGTCAAGGAGATCTACGACGCCTGCAACGAGCTGGCCCAGGACCCGCGCAACTTCATCCTCAACCAGTTCTCCGAGTTCGGAAACCACATCGCCCACTACACGGTCACCGGCCGGGCCCTGGGTCACGTCTTCGAGACCCTCCGGGACGGTCAGCCCGGGCTGCGCCTGGCCGCGGTCACGTCGGCATCGGGATCGTCGGGCACGCTGGGGATGGGTGACCGGCTGAAGGAGCAGCACGGCGCCCGGATCGTGGCCGTGGAGGCGCTCGAGTGTCCGACGATGCTCTACAACGGCTATGGCGAGCACAACATCCAGGGCATCGGGGACAAGCACATCCCGTTCATCCACAACGTGATGAACACCGACATCGTCACCGCCGTCAGCGACCGCGCCACCGACGGGCTCAACCTGGTGTTCACCACCGAGGTGGGCAAGGCGTACCTGCGCGACCGGCTCGGTGTCGACCCGGCGATCGTCGACCAGCTGCGCCACTTCGGGTTCTCCTCGATCTGCAACATGCTGGCGGCCATCAAGACCGCCAGGCACCTGGGGCTGGGGTCGGACGACGTGGTCATGTCGGTCGCCACCGACGGATCCGAGCTGTACGAGAGCGAGAAGGCCCAGCTGCTGGCCCGGTCCTACCCGAAGGGTTTCGGCGAGATGGACGCCGCCGAGATCGTGGCTCGGCACCTCGCCGGCGCCGACGTCGAGCACGTCGAGGAGCTCGACACCGTCGGCCGGAACCGGATCTTCAACCTGGGCTACTACACCTGGGTCGAGCAGCAGGGGGTGAGCGTCGAGGACTTCGACGCCCGGCGGGACCCGGCGTTCTGGGACACGTTGCACGGCATGGCCCCCGGGTGGGACGTCATGATCGAGGAGTTCAACGCGGCCACTGGCGTGACCGTCGGATGACGGCGTCCTGGCTCGACACCCCTCCGGGGGCCGCCTGGCCAGAGCCTGCACTGCCCGACAGCGTCGTGCCCGACACTGCCGTGCCAGACACTGCCCTGCGCGACAGCGCCGTGCCCGACACTGCCGTGCCAGAGCATGCCGGGGGCGCTGCTGGCGTCGTCAACCCGTTCGTGCGGTACCGGCAGATGTTGTGGTCCTGGCACCGGGCCATCGAGGCGGGTTGGACCGACGACGACTACGTGGCCCTGGTCGAGGAGGTCGACGCGTCGGTGGCGGCCGTGGACGGGACCGGGTTCGTGATCACCCCGGCTGGTTGGCAGCCCGAGCTCGCCGGGCCCGTGGCCCGGGTGTTCGCCAAGGACGAGACCGGCAACGTCGGCGGGTCCCACAAGGCCCGGCACCTGATGGGATTGCTGCTCCACCTGGCGGTGGACGCAGTCGCCAGCGACACCCGGCTGGCGATCTCGTCCTGTGGCAACGCCGCGCTGGGGGCCGCCACCGTGGCACGTGCCGCCGGACGGCCGATCGACGTCTTCATCCCCACCTGGGCCGACCGAGCGGTGGTGGAGGTGCTCGAGGGCCTGGACGCCACGATCCACGTGTGCCCGCGCCGTGAGGGGGAAGCGGGCGATCCCTGCATGGCCCGCTTCAAGGAGGCAGTGAGCGAGGGGGCGCTGGCCTTCGGGGTGCAGGCCACCGAGAACCGCTGGACGCTCGACGGTGGCCGGACCATCGGCTGGGAGCTCGCGGACCAGCTGGCTCCAGGCCCTGCGGCCGACCACCTGCTGGTGCAGGTCGGCGGGGGCGCCCTGCTGACCAGCTGCGGCATCGGCCTGCTGGAGAGCGCGGCGCTCGGGCCCCTCGGGAAGGTGCCTCGGATCTGGGCGGTGCAGGCGGAGGGATGCGCGCCGTTCGATCGGGCGTGGCGACGTCTGGCCGAGGCGGGCACCGTGGACGAACGGCTCTCCGACGCCGCGGCTCGGGCGGCCGAGCTGATGCGGCCGTGGGCGGAGCCCGTCAGCGCCGCCACCGGCATCCTCGACGACGTGACCTACGACTGGCTGGGCATCGCCCGGGTGCTGCTCCTGAGCGGCGGTGGGTCCGTGGTGGCGAGCGAGGCCGACATCAACGCCGCCAACGAGCGCGTCACTGCGGCCGGCTACGACGCCGACCCCACCGGCACGGCAGGGTACGGAGGGCTGCTCACCGCAGTGCGGACCGGTGCCATCGACCCCGCAGCGTCGGCGGCCGTGCTGGTGACCGGGGTTCGCCGCTGACCCGGCCTGGCCCGGCGCGCCCGTGCCGCGTCAGCAGGTCCTAGCGGTCGCCGCGGTCGGGGAGATCTGCGGGATCGCAGCCTCGGTGGTCCGGCTCGGGCAGCCGGGTGAAGCGAACCGCGTCGATCACCGACCGGCCATCGAGGATCGCCCGGGCGATCCGGTGCATGCCGTCCATGACCCGGCCGTCGGGGCCCAGGATGATCGGGTGCTCGGTCTCGACCTCGGCGATCAGCCGGGCGTGCTCGACCACCGCGCGCACCGTCGGTCGGTGGCGGTCAACGTTGAACCAGTAGACGGAGTCGACTTCGGCGATGGAGTCGATCGCCACCGGCTCGATCGGCAGGCCAACGGACAGCTCGATCAGGCGTTCGACGTCCCACGCGTCCACACCGTGGCTACCCGGCCAGAAGTGGTACTGAGCTCGCACCCGGACCAGTCTCGCGAACGCCGACCCTCGGCGCCGGCTAGGCGGGCACCACCCCGCCGGTGGTTGCCAGGATGAGCCACAGCCGTCCCGGCGGGACCGTCATCTCCGACCCGTCGTCGGCGGTCAGGGTGAACCACTCGGTCTCCGAGTCACGAGCCCAGGTGCCCTGCTGCATCCGCCCGTCGGCGAAGACCCAGGCCGTCCCCGAGCCCACCGTGTCCGAGGCCGGCACCGACGACCCCGACCCCCCGGACGCGGTGTAGATACCCATCTCCAGCATGACCAGGGTGTCGGCCGTGATCTGTTGGGCCTCGTTGTCGTCGTCCAGGTAGTTGTGCGGCTGGTCCCAGGTGGAGCGCTCGTAGGCCTCGCCGTTCCACGTCCAGTTGACCACGTAACCGGAGCGCCAGTTGGTGGTGATGGCGGTGGCCTCGGGGGCGTCCGCGGGCATCTCGTCGAAGTTCCACAACGGCTCGAGGGGCTCCTCGTAGTCGCCCCGCCCATCCAGGGTGCGGAACACCGTGGTGTCGCCGTAGAGGTTGTGCGGCGCGGACCGGGACCGGATGCGGAACGTGCCGCCGGGCTCGGCGAACCAGCGCACGTTGGACGCGTTGCCGATGCCCTGGATCCAGGGCTGTCCCCCGGAGTTGACGAACGTCGACGACCAGGCGTTCTGGATCGCGAAGTCGGTGGGGCGCATCGATCGGATGGGCCCGAGGAACTCGGCATCACTGTCCTGCCACACCGACAGGAACCGGGTGATCCCCTCCACCCAGATCTCGATCATCATGTCGGCGTGCTGGATGCCCGACTGGGGCCGGGCTCTGGCGTGGTTGTCGATCTTCACCGTGAGCAACCGGGTGGTGCTCTCGGCCTCGACGGGCATCCCGTTGAGCGCCGAGACCGGTCCCGGGGTGGGCGTGGGGGCGGGCGTCGGCGTCGCCGTGGGCTCCGGGGTCGGGCTCGGCGTCGGTGACGGGATCGGGGTGGCGGTCGGAGCCAGGGTGGGGATGGCCTCGGCCGCGGTGTCGTCGGAGTCGCCGGAACCGCTCAGGGCGAACGCGGCGACTGCGATGATGGCCAGCAGTGCCACACCGGCGGTCACGCGGGCCCACACGGTGTGGAGGGCGCGGGGGAGCTCGGGCATAAGCGACGACGATACTTCTCGGCTCACGAGATTCCGTGCAGCCTCCGGTGCCGGCGCCTACGCGGCTCGGAGGCCGTGACTACGATCCGCCCATGGGGCAGTTCCGGTTCCTGTTCACCGCCCGCGACTACGACGCCACCGTCGGCTTCTACACCGACACCCTTGGCCTGCGGGTGGTCCACCAGTGGGACGACCACGGTCGGGGGACGATCGTGGCCGCATCCGGGAGCGGACAGATCGAGATCTTCGCGGGCGACGGCGACGTGACCCCGCTCGCCGGCGCGGCCCTGGCCTGGGAGGTGGACGACGTCGACTCGACCTACGCCGCGCTGCGCGCCGAGGGGGTGGAGTTCCTCGGCGAACCGCAGGATCGGCCGTGGGGTCATCGCAACGTGACCCTCCAGGCACCCGAGCACCTGCTCATCACCTTGTTCACCGTGGTCGGCGACGAGTCGTGACCGATGCCGACGTCATCGTGGTCGGCGGTGGCCACAACGGTCTGATCTGCGGGGCCTATCTGGCCCGGGCTGCGATCGACACCCTGCTGCTGGAGGCTCGCGACGAGGTGGGTGGCTGCGCGTCGACGGTGTCGGACCTGGGTGCCCGGTTCAACATCTGCCACTGCGATCACACGATGATCCGGGCGATGCCCGTCATCGACGAGCTCGAGCTGGGAGCCCACGGCCTGGAGTACCTCGAACCCCGGGCCAGCTTCGTGAACCAGTTCCACGACGGCGGCGAGCCCTGGGCCTTCTTCCACGACCCGGTGGAGCTGCTCGACGGGCTGGCCCGCTCCTATCCCACCCAGGTCGACGGCTACCGCCGCTACCTCGACGACGCCCTCCCGGTGGCGTCGCTGCTCATCGAGGTGGCCCGGACCACGCCCTCGGCGCCCCACATCCTCGCGGAGGTGCTGACCGGGCGGGCCTCGGCGGCGCGCCGGCTCCTGCGGTGGAGCCGCAGCAGCCTCGACCGGGTGCTCGGGAGCTACCTCGACGACTGGCGCCTGGTGATGCCGGCGGTGGCGACGGGCCCCAGCGTCTGGGGCAGGCCGCCCGACCTCCCCGGCACCGGGATCGCCGCAGCCACGTACGCCACCCGGCACCTGGTGCGTACCGGTCGGCCCCGCGGTGGGAGCGGCGCCCTCACCGACGCGGTTCGGGCCAGCTTCGAGGTCGCCGGCGGACGGGTCGACTGCGGCGCCAGGGTGGTCCGCCTGGTGGTGGAGGACGGCGCAGTGCGTGGGGTGCGCCTCGGCGACGGCACCGAGCTGACGAGCAGGGCCGTGGTCGCGGCCTGCGACCCACACCGGGTCTACGTCGACTGGCTCGACGGCGTGCCCTGGGCGGCGCGGCGCCGGGTGGCACGGTGGCGGCGGCGCCCGCCACCCGACGGCTACGAGTCGAAGATCGACGGGGTGCTGTCCCGCCTGCCCCGCTACGGGGCAGCAGCGGCGATCGAGGCCTCGCACCCCGACCTCGACGTGCTCGAACCCACTGCGGTGGTGTGCCCGTCGCCCGAGCAGCTGGCCGAGGCCCACCGGCTCCGCTGCGAGGGTCGGGTGGCGCCGGTGCCCACCCTGCTCGCGAACGTGCCGTCGGTGCTGGACCCGAGCCTGACCACCGGCGCCGGCCACCACGTCCTCAGCCTCGAGGTGCTCTTCACGCCGTACGCGCTGCGCGGGGGCTGGCCGGGCTCGGACGAGCCCCGGCGCTGGCTCGGGCTGTGGGCCGAGCTGCTGGACGAGCCGATCCTCGACGCCATCGAGAGCTGCCGGGCCATGACCCCCGACCGGTACGAGGCGGAGTTCTCGATGCACCGGGGCCACACCCCGTCGTATGCGGGATCGCCGCTCGCTGCGCTGGTCGGGCGCCAGCGGGAGCTCACCCGCTACCGCAGCGGCATCCGGGGCCTGTACCTGTCGGGCGCGGGCACGTTCCCCGGCGCCGGCGTGTTCGGCGCCGCAGGGCGCAACGCCGCCCACGTGGTCGAGCACGACCTGCGGCATCGAGGGAGGTCTCGTCGGTTGGTGGCCCGGTGACCCTGCCCCTGAGCGTGAACCTCATGCCCGGGGCCCCGGTGCCCGAGCTGGTCGAGCTCGCGGCGCTCGCGGAGTCGGTGGGATGCAGCCGGTGCTGGGTCGCCGACGAGGGGATCGTGACCCGTGACGTCTACGTCACCCTCACCGCCATCGCCGTCGGTACCGGCCGCATCGGTCTCGGGCCGGGCATCACCAACCCCTACGTCCGCCACCCCGGGGCCACCGCGGCCGCGGTGGCCACGCTCGACGAGCTCAGCGGTGGACGGGCCTTCGTCGGGATCGGGGCCGGCGGGGGCCTGACCCTCGGACCGCTGGCCATCGAGCGCGATCGGCCGCTCACCGCGGTGGGGGAGATGGTCGCCACGCTGCGCCGGCTGTTCGCGGGCGAGGTCGTGGACCACGTCGGCCATGCCTTCTCCTTCCGCGGCGCTCGCCTGGCCTACGCCCGGCCCGGGATCGAGATCGTCCTGGCCGGCCGGGGTCCGCGCATGTCGGCGCTGGCCGGCGAGATGGCCGACGGCTTCAGCCTGAGCTACATCCACAAGGACCTGCTCGGCGAGCACGTCCGGGCCCTCCGGTCGGCGGCCGCGGACCGGCCGTTCCGGCTGGGCTACTCGACGATGCTGGTCACCTCCGATGCCGAGATCGACGAAGCCAGGGCGCAGCTGTCGTTCCGGCTGGTGGACTCCCCGCCCGCGGTCAAGGACCGGATCGGCATGACGGGCGCCGACACGGCCCGGATCCGGGACGCCCTCGCCGCCGGTGGCCCCCGCCAGGCGGCCCGCCACGTGCGCGACGAGTGGCTGGAGGCCTTCGTCATCGCCGGGAGCCCGGCGGGGTGCGCCGCCGAGCTGCGCCGCATCCTGACCGACAACGGCATCGACGAGTTCCAGCTGCCGGTGCTGGAGACCGCTGGGGCCGCGGCGCGCATCGAGCGCACCGCGGCCATGCTCGCCGAGGCGCCGGCGGACTAGCCACCGTGGACGCGGGGGTCACTGCGCCCTGGCGCAACC
This sequence comes from Acidimicrobiales bacterium, assembly GCA_041636995.1. Classification (GTDB taxonomy): domain Bacteria; phylum Actinomycetota; class Acidimicrobiia; order Acidimicrobiales; family UBA8592; genus JBFINV01. Next base: position 21,245 of record JBFKRY010000015.1, read on the forward strand.
AGGCCTTCTTCAGGTGGACGTGCCTAGTCCCCTGGGCCGGACCAGCGCTGGACGCCCTCCACCTCCACGTCGAGGTGTTCGAGGGCCCGCCCCACCGAGTGGGTGACCAGGTCGTCGAGGCTGGTCGGGTGGTTGTAGAACGCCGGCACCGGCGGGTAGACGACCGCGCCCATCTCGGTGACCTTCACCATCGACCGCAGGTGGCCCAGGTGGAACGGGGTCTCCCGCACCATGAGCACCAGGGGCCGACGCTCCTTGAGGGTGACGTCGGCGGCCCGGCCGATGAGGTCCACCGAGAAGGAGGTGGCCACCGCGGCGAGCGTCTTGACCGAGCACGGGGCCACCAGCATGCCGGCGGTGGTGAACGAGCCGCTGCTGATGGGGGCGGCGATGTCCCTGCTGGCCCAGCAGTGGTCGGCCAGGGCCTCGACCTCGGCGGGGGTCCGGTCGGTCTCGATGCCGATGGTGGTCCGGCCAGGGGGCGAGATCACCAGATGGGTCTCGATGTCGTCGACCGCCGCGAGCAGCTCGAGGGCCCGGATGCCGTACACGGCCCCGCTGGCTCCGCTGATCGCCACCACCACCCGGCGCATCAGCGGAGGTAGCGGGACAGGTCGACCGGCGCGTACGACACCCGCTCGCCGTACTCCCGGCGCTCGCGCTTGTAGGTCGCGTCGACGCCCACCTTGGTGCTGATGCCGCGCTGGTCGGCGGTCGGGTCCATCTCGTGGCCCTGGGCCGAGGGGACGGTGAACACGTCGTCGGTCCAGCTGACCCGGTTGGTGAGCGCCCACAGGATCTCCGAGGGCTCGTACATGTCGACGTCGCGGTCGATCACGATCACGTTGCGGACGTTGATGTGGGCCGCCATCGCCGCCATCGCCAGATTCCTGGGGGCGCCGGGGTTGTCCCGATCGATCTGGACGATGGCCAGGAAGCCGTTGCCCCAGGGCGGAATGTGGACGTCGGCGCCGGGGTCGAGGTGGCGGACGAACCGGCGCAGCAACGGCTCTCTCGGCAGCACGTTGCCGATGTAGATGTGCTCGTACCAGCCCGGGATGATGGTCTGGTAGATGGGGTCGTCGCGCCAGGAGATGGCGGTGATCTCCACCGTCGGGCTGTTCCAGGCCTCCCCGTGGTAGCCGTGGAACTCCGCCAGCGGCCCCTCGGACCGGCGCACCGCCGGCAGGATGTGGCCCTCGATCACCACCTCGGCGTGCGCGGGGATGTCGATGTCGACGGTGGTGCCCCGGCAGACCTCGATGCCGCGGCCCCGGACGGCGCCGGCGATGAGCAGCTCGTCGACGGGCGTCTTCACCCCCGCGGCGATCATCACCGCGGGATCGAGCCCGATGGCCAGCGCCACCGGGAAGGGCGCCTCGGGGTCGTCACGGGAGCGCCAGAAGGTGCCGACGTCGCGCCACTCGTTGGTGTTGAACCCGAAGGTGGTGGGCCCCATCCGCAGCATGCGGTTGTACGACAGGTTGCCGCGCCCGCCGATGGGGTCCTTGGTGACCGTGACCGCGCCGGTGATGAAGGCGCCGCCGTCGCCCCGGCTGTGGGTCGGGATGGGGAGCAGTCCCGCGTCCAGCTCCTCGCCGGTGATCTGGTTGTCGTGCCATGCCGCTGATGCCACTCGGACCGGGGCGATCCCGTTCTCGGGCTCGAGGACCCGAGCCATGACGTCGACCACCTCGTCGGGGCCGCACCCCAGGGCCAGGGCCGCCCGCCGTTGGGACGCCACGGCCCCGGAGAAGATGGGCCAGGGGCTGCCGGCGACCTGGCCGAAGAAGGCGGCGCCGGTGTCGCTGCGCTCGAGGGCCGCGGCCACGTCGGCGAGCTCGTGCTCCAGGGAGACCTCGCGGTCGACGCGGGCGAGCAGCCCGGCGTCGTCGAGCGCGTCGATGTAGGTGCGCAGATCGCAGACCGCAGCCATGGCCGCAGCCTACGCGTCACCAACCACTAGGTTTCGTGCCGATGGACGAGGTGCTGGCGAACGCCCGGCTGGTCGACGGCCGGCTGGTCGACGTCACCGTGGCCGGCGGGCAGATCACCGCCGTCGAGGAACATCGTCCCGGCCGGGGTCAGGGCCCCGATCTGGGCGGGTGGTTGCTGTTGCCGGCGATGGTCGAGCCGCACGCGCACCTCGACAAGGCGCTCACCGCCGACCAGGTGCCGAATCCTCGCGGTGACCTGCTCGGCGCCATCGACGCCTGGATCGAGGCCGCCCGAGCCGGCCGCTTCACCCACGACGAGATCGCCGGCCGGTCCCGGGCCGCCATGGAGAAGCTGCTGGTGCACGGGGTCACCGCGGTGCGCACCCACGTCAACGTCGACCCCGGCGTGGTGGCGCTCCGGGCGGTCCAGGAGGCCGCCCGGTCGCTCGAGGGACTGCTCGACGTTCAGACCGTGGCCCTGCCCAGCTCGCCCCTCACCGGCAGCGAGGGCGCGCCCAACCGGCAGGCGCTCGACGAGGCCGTCGAGGCCGGCGTCGACCTGGTCGGCGGCTGCCCCCATCTCGATCCCGACCCGCCGACCATGATCCGCCATGCCCTGACGGTGGCCGAGGACGCGGGCCTGCCGGTCGACCTGCACGTCGACGAGATGCTCGACCCTGACGTGCTGACGTTGCGGGAGCTGGCCCGCCAGGTCCGCGACCGCGGCTTCCCGCACCCGGTCGCGGCCAGCCACTGCGTCACCCTCGGGATGCAGCCCCCGGAGGTGCAGACCCAGGTGGCCGGCGAGGTGGCCGAGGCCGGCATCGCGGTGTTCCCGCTGCCCCAGACCAACCTGTTCCTCCAGGGCCGCGATCGCCCCACCGCCACCCCCAGGGGGCTCACCGCGGTGCAGGCGCTGCTCGACGCCGGGGTCGTGGTCGCTGCCGGCGCCGACAACGTGCAGGACCCGTTCAACCTGGTCGGCCGGAGCGACCCCCTCGAGACCGCGGCGCTGATGGTGATGGCCGCCCATCAACCGCCCGACACGGCCTACGACATGGTGTCGAAGCGGGCGGCCATCGGCTTGGCCCCGGTGACGCTGCGCGCTGGCGACCCGGCTGATGTGGTGGCCGTCGACGCACCATCGGTCCGGGGTGCCATCGCCGATGCCCCTGCCAACCGCCGGGTGTTCCGCCGAGGCCGGGAGGTGGCCTCGACGTCGGTCAGGTCGGCGATCCAGCGGGAGCACCCGGGGTGACCGCCGCGTAGGATCCTGCGATCATGACCGAGACCGCAGCAATGGGCTTGGCCGGCGCGACCCGGGAGTCGGCAGTCGCCTTCGACCATGTCGACATGGTGTTCCCCGACGGCACCCACGCGGTCGAGGACGTGAGCTTCGCGGTTTCCCCCGGCGAGTTCGTCACGGTCGTCGGCCCCTCGGGCTGTGGGAAGTCCACCCTGCTGCGCATCGCCTCGGGGCTCGAGACCCCCACCGGTGGCGCAGTGCACATCGACCGCTCCAACATCGGCTACGTCTTCCAGGACGCCACCCTGATGGACTGGCGCACCGTCAAGCGCAACGTGGAGCTGCTGGGCGAGCTGCACGGTCTCGACAAGGCGGAGCGGGCCCGCCGGGCCCAGGAGGCGATCGCCACCGTCGGCCTGTCCGGGTTCGAGGACCACTACCCCAAGGCCCTCTCCGGGGGCATGCGGATGCGGACCTCCATCGCCCGCTCGCTCACCCTGGCGCCGCCGGTCTTCCTGTTCGACGAGCCCTTCGGCGCGCTCGACGAGATCACTCGCGAGCACCTCAACGGCGAGCTGCTCCGGCTGTTCGTCGACAAGGGCTTCGCCGCGCTGTTCATCACCCACTCGATCTACGAGGCGGTGTTCCTCTCCACCCGGGTGCTGGTCATGTCGGCCCGGCCGGGCCGCATCGTCGCCGACATCGAGATCCCCTTCGGGTACCCCCGTTCCGACGAGCTCCGCTTCGACGCCGGGTTCGCCGAGCTGTCCGGTCTGGTCTCCCACGAGCTGCGGAGCGCCCACGCGTGAGCGCCACCGAGAAGCTCCAGGTCGAGGTGCCGCCGGCGGCCTCGATGGCCGAGGAGGACCTGGCGACGGCGCCCGGGATCATCCCCGCGCTCACCACCAAGCGGCAGTACCGGCACATGTCGCTCCTCGGACCGCTGGCGGTGTTCGCGGCGTTCATCGGGTTCTGGTACGCCGCCCCGTACCTGTTCTTCTCCGACCGCAAGTTCCTGGTGCCGCCGCCCCACGACGTCCTCTACGTGGCCTTCATCGAGAACGCCACCCTCGGCCAGCTCTGGGACCTGTTGCAGCTGGTCGTGAGCGACATCGTGCCCTTCCTGACGATCGACGTGGAGCCGGAGGGCTCGGTGCTCATCGACAACCTGGTGGCGCTGTGGCTCACCACCAAGGTGGCGCTCACCGGCCTGTTCTTCGCCATCGTCCTGGGCACCCTGGGGGCGATGCTGATGAGCCAGGCCCGCTGGATCGAGCAGTCGTTCTACCCGTACCTCATCGCCCTGCAGGCGGTGCCGATCCTGGCCCTGGTCCCGCTGATCGGCTCGTTCTTCGGGTTCGGCTTCACCGCCCGGGTGATCGTCTGCATCATCATCTCGTTCTTCCCGATCGTCGCCAACACCCTCTTCGGCCTGCTGTCGGCCGAGCGGGGCTACCACGAGCTGCTGAGCCTCCACGGCGCCGGCCGGCTCATCCGCCTGCGCAAGCTCATGATCCCCGCAGCGCTGCCCGCGGCCTTCACCGGCCTGCGCATCGCTGCGGGCCTGTCGGTCATCGGCGCCATCGTGGGCGACTTCTTCTTCCGTCGCGGCGACCCCGGCATCGGCTCGCTGCTCGACGTGTACTTCGCCCGGATCCGCCAGGAGGAGCTCTTCGGGGCCACCATCCTGTCGTCGCTGCTGGGCATCGCGGTCTTCGTGTTCTTCGGCTGGCTCGGCCGACTGGTGACCGGGGCCTGGCACGAGGAGCGAGCCGGAACCTGACCGGGCCCGGCCGGGGACGGGCCCCGATCGCGCCCGGGTCCAGGACGGCCCCGGGTAAGGTCCCGCCGGAACGAGGGCCATCGGTCCCGATGGGAGGGGTCTGCATGAATCGGAACGTGCTGCGTTCGCTGGCCGTGCTGGCCGTGGTCGGCCTGGCCGCTGCGGGGTGCGGCGACGACGACGACGACGATGGCGGCGCGGTCGGGGGCGAGGGGGTGCTCGCCGAGGTCTGCCCGGCCACCATCGTGCTCCAGACGGACTGGAACCCCGAGGCCGAGCACGGGATGCTCTACGAGCTCATCGGCAAGACCGGCTACGAGATCGAGGCCGGCGCGGCCACGGTGCGGGGCGACCTGGTCGCCGGCGGGGCCGACACCGGGGTCGACATCGAGGTGCGTTCCGGCGGGCCGGCCATCGGCTTCCAGCAGGTGACCGCGCAGATGTACCAGGACGACGCCATCACCATGGGCTACGTGTCCACCGACGAGGCCATCGAGAACGCCGCCGAGCTCCCGACGATCTCCTTCGTGGCGCCGCTCGAGATCAACCCGCAGATGATCATGTGGGACCCCGAGACCTACCCCGAGGTGGACAGCATCGCGGACCTGAAGGAGGAGGGGGTGGAGATCAGGTACTTCGGGACCGCCACCTACATGCCCGATCTGGTGGCCCGGGGCATCGTCGACGAGAGCCAGCTCGACGGCTCCTACGACGGCACCCCGGCGGTCTTCGTGTCCCGAGGTGGCGAGATCGCCCAGCAGGGCTTCGCCTCGGCCGAGCCGTACATCTACGAGAACGAGATCGAGGACTGGGGCCGGCCCGTCGAGTTCGAGCTCATCCACGACATCGGGCTGCAGGCCTACGCCGCAGCGATCGCCGCCAAGCCCGACACCTTCGAGGAGCTGAAGGACTCCGGCTGCCTGGAGCGGCTGGTGCCGATCATGCAGCAGGCTCAGGTCGACTACATCACCGACCCCGACGCCACCAACGAGCTGATCCTCGAGCTGGTGGAGGAGTACGACAACGGCTGGGTGTACAGCCAGGGCGTCGCCGACTTCTCCGTCCAGCAGCAGCTCGACCTGGGATTGGTGGGCAACGGCCCCGACGACATCCTCGGGAACTTCGACCTGGACCGCATCCAGGCCGTCATCGACTCGCTGGTCGACAGCGGCCAGCAGAGCTTCGCCGACGTGCCCGAGGGTCTCTCGCCCGAGGACCTGGTGACCAACGAGTTCATCGACGAGGGCATCGGCTTGTGATCTCGGGGCGCCCCGCCCGGGCGGCGCGCACCGTGGTGGTCCAGGCGCACCCCCTCGATGCGTCGTGCAGCTCGGCCCTGCTCGCTCGGGTCCGCGACGGGCTCGAGGCTGCCGGCGAGGAGCACCGGGTGTTCCGGCTGTGTCAGGGGGAGCGGCCGGGGCCCGAGGTGCTCGCGGGCACCGGCCAGCTGGTGCTGGTGTACCCCACCTGGTGGGGCGGCCAGCCGGCGGTGCTGCTCGACTGGCTCCAGGAGCTGCTGCTCGCGCCGGGTGCCCTGGCGTCGGTCCGGCGGCTGGTCGCGGTCACCACCCTGGGATCGAGCCGGCTCGTGAACCGGGTGCAGGGCGACTGGGGGCGGGCCCACCTGGAGAGCAGGGTCCTGCAGGCCTGCACCCCCGGCGCCGGCTTCGAGTGGCTGGCCCTGTACAAGATCGACCGACGCTCGCCCGCCGAGATCCACCGGTTCCTGGACCTGGTCCGGGAGCGGTTCGCTACCAGCGAGCCAGTGCTCGCGTGACCGCGGCCTGCGGATCGTCGCCGGGGCCGACGAACGCGTAGGTGGTGCGGCAGCGGCGGGCCGCGTTCATGCGCACCCCCCGGAGCACCGAGCGGGTGGAGCCCGACCGCCGGTGCGGCCACGGGTCGGCGTCGGGGCCCTGCACGATCATCCCCACCCGGGTGATGTTCTTCAGTGCCGCGGTGACCCGTCCGCCTCGGGTGAAGGTGAACGAGACCCCGGGGACGAACACTCGCTCGAACCAGCTCTTGACCCGGGGCTCCAGGGTGCCGGCACGGATCGGCGTGCACACGAGCAGCGCCTCGTGGCTCCCGAGCAGCCGGGCCGACTCCGCCTGCTCGGGCGTCACCAGGTTGTCGTCGGTGTGGTAGGCAGCCCGCTCGGCGGCGCTCATGAACCGATCGAACCCGGCGTCGACCAGCCGCAGGGTGGTGACCACGTGCCCGCCGTCCCGCAACGTCTCCGCGGCGGCGGCGACGATCCCGGACGGCTCCGCGAACCCGTCGACCAGCAGCACGCGCACCGGCGGAGCGTAGTGCCGGCGGGAGCTAACCTCCCGGCGATGGCGCAGCGGATGGCGCTCTACCTGCAGGACAAGCACGACATCGGCTACGAGCTCGCGGTCGCCGAGTACGCGGAGTCCCGGGGGTTCTCGGAGATCTGGCAGGCGGACACCCGGCTGGCCCGCGACTGCGTGGTCATGATGAGCGCGCTCCTGACCCGCACCCGGCACCTCCGGATCGGCAGCGGGGTCCTCCCCATCTACACCCGGAATCCGGCGGTGATCGCCGCTACCTGGAGCACCATGTGGGAGCTCGCCGGCCTCACCCCCGACGGCCGGAGCCGGGTCATGCTGGGCCTGGGTGCCTGGTGGGAGCCGATCGCGTCCCGGGTGGGCGCCGGCCGCCGCAAGCCGCTGATCGCCATGCGCGAGAACGTCGAGGCCATCCGCCAGCTCTTCACCATGGAGGAGGTCAGCTACCAGGGCGAGCTGGTGCAGCTCGACCGGGTCCGGCTCGACGTCGCCTACGGGGACGCCAGCCCCCGGGAGATCCCCGTCTACATCGGCGCCACGGGGCCGAGGATGCTCGAGCTCGCCGGTGAGATCGCCGACGGGGTCGTGCTCAACTACGTGGTGTCGCCCGCCTACATCCGCGATGCCGTCGACCGGGTCGCTGCGGGTGCGGCCCGCGCCGGCCGGACCATCGACGACGTCGACCGCCCCGAGCTCCTCGTCTGCTCGCTCTCGGACAGCGACCCCGACGAGGCCGTCCTCACCGGCAAGTCGCTGGTCGCCTACTACCTCGGCACCGAGCCCCACATCATGGAGGCGTCGGGTGCGGATCCCGAGCTGGTGGAGCGGGTGCAGCAGATCGTCGGCTGGCCCGCCAGTGAGGACGACTACCGGCGGGCCGCCCACCTCGTCCCGGACCAGCTCGTCCGCACCCTGATGGCGGTGGGCACCTCGGCCGAATGCCGCGACAAGGTCGCCGAGTACATCGACGCCGGGGTCACCTGCCCGATCCTGTACCCGATCATGGACGACATCGAGCCGGTGGTGGACGCGTTCGCCGGGTACGAGGGGTGAGCTCGCTCCTCATCGAGGGTGGCGCGGTGGTGACCGTGGACGACGGCGCCACCGTCCACGACCCCGGCTGGGTGCACGTGACCGACGACCGGATCGCGGGGGTCGGGCCCGGCGACCCCCCGGCCGAGCTGGCCCGCGGTGCCGAGCGGGTGATCGATGCCACCGGGGCCGCGGTGATGCCGGGGTTGACCAACGCCCACACCCACCTGTTCCAGACCTTCTTCCGGGGCCTGGCCGACGACAAGCCCCTGCTGGAGTGGCTGCGCGACTGCATCTGGCCGGGGGCGGTGCACCTCGACGCCGAGTCGGCCCGGCTGGCCGCGCTGGTGGGGCTGGTCGAGAACCTGCGGACCGGGGCCACCTCGGTGATCGACCACCAGTACGTCCACGTCGACGACGCCCGCCGCGGCGGGCGCACCATCGACGACGCGGTGTGTGCCGCGGCCGACGAGGTCGGAATCCGCTTCCTGCTGGCGCGGGGCTGGGCCGACCGCAACTACGAGCCCCGCCTGACGGAGAGTGCCGACCAGGTGCTCGCCCGAACCGAGGCGGTCCGCGATCGCTGGCACGATCACGACCGGGGCCGGATCAAGGTGGAGCTGGCTCCCCTCATCCCCTGGGGCTGCAGCGACGAGGCCATGGCGACCACCACCGCAGCCGCTCGCCGGTGGGGGGCGGGCACGCACATCCACTGCGCCGAGACCGCGGTGGAGGTCGACATGAGCCTGGAGGAGCGGGGCCTGCGCCACGTCGAGTGGCTCGACCGGCTCGGGGTGCTGGGCCCCGACGTGCAGCTGGCCCACGGGGTCTGGCTCGACGACGGGGAGCTCGACCTGGTGGCCGAGCGGGGCGCGGTCGTCGTGCACTGCCCGGTCAGCAACATGTACCTGGCCTCGGGCGTCCCCCGGATCCTCGACATGCTGGCCCGAGGGATCGCGGTGGCGCTGGCGTCGGACGGCCCCGGGAGCAACAACCGCCAGGACATGTTCGAGGTGCTCAAGGCCACGGTGCTCCTCCAGAAGGTGCACCACCTCGATGCCATGGCTCTCCAGCCGGAGGACGCCCTTCGCATGGCCTGCCGGGGCGGGGCTGCGGCGCTGGGTCGGGACGACGTGGGGTCGGTCGCAGTGGGCAACAAGGCCGACCTGGCAGTGGTGCGGCTGGACTCGGTGTTCGTGGCCCCGGTGCACCGGGTGGCCAGCGCCCTGGTCTTCTGCGCCAGCCCCGCCGACGTCACCCACGTGCTCGTCGACGGCCGGGTGCTGGTCGACGAAGGCCGGCTGACGATGCTCGACGAGCAGGCCGTGCTCGAGGCGGCCAGGGAGTCGGCCCGAGCGGTCTTCGAGCGAGCTGGCGTCGCCAGCCGCCTCACCCGCCGAAACCTGCCGGTGGACCGCCCGCCGCCGGCACCGCCGATGTAACCTGACGCCTGGTTGGCGTGTCTAACCTCCCGAAGTCTCAGGCGCCGAGTGGCTACATCGCACGGACGTTCAAAGGCTCAACCCGAACCTCCGGAGCAATGTGATGTCAATCCCCTCGCCCGCCGCACCCGCGCCTGCTGCGTCCGATGCTGGCCAGGCGGCCTCGGCCGATCCGGCAGCGCCCAGGTCGCTGCGCCCGGTGATCGACGTCATCCCCGCCGAGTGCTACGAGAACCCCACGGCTCGGGGCCTCGGCTACTTCGGCCGCGACCTGGCGATGTACGGGCTGGTCCTGTTCGCCCTGGTCAGCACCGACCGGTGGTACCTGCTCCTCCCGCTCTGGGTGCTGGCGACGTTGGTGGTGTCGGGGCTGTTCGTCGTCGGCCACGACGCCGCCCACCAGTCGCTCTTCAAGAGCCGCTGGCTCAACGGCACCGTCGGGCGCCTGGCGATGCTGCCGTCGCTGCACGTGTTCGAGGCCTGGGTCCTGGGGCACAACCGGGTGCACCACGGGCACACCGTCAAGGAGCAGTTCGACTTCGTCTGGCACCCGCTCACCGCCGAGGAGTACGCCGCACTCTCGTGGCGGGGCCGGCTCCTGCATCGGATCGAGTGGTCGTGGGTGGGCTACGGGCTCTACTACGGACGCCGGGTCTGGTGGCAGAAGATGATGAGCTTCGAGCCCCCGAGCCGCTGGGCCAAGGCGATCCGTCGAGACACCCTCTTCCTCAAGGGCGTCACCGGCGCCATCGGCATCGCCATGCTCGCCCTGGGCTGGTGGCAGTACGGCACCGTCCTCGGGGCCCTCTGGATGCTCACCAAGCTGGCGATCATCCCCTTCCTGGGCTTCTGCTACGTGATCGGGCTGGTGGTCCACATCCACCACATCGACCGTGGCATCGACTGGCACGGTCGCAAGGAGTGGACCAAGTACCGGGGCCAGGTGGAGGGCACCACCATCCTCCACGCGCCGCGCTGGCTGGACTTCTTCCTGCACTGGATCATGGAGCACGCGCCCCACCACGTGGACATGCGGATCCCCATGTACCACCTGAAGCGGGCCGGCCAGGCCATGGTGGCCAACTTCCCGGTCCCCGAGCGCAAGCTGCGGGTCCGCGACATCATCGCCAACACCCGGGCCTGCAAGCTCTACGACTTCGACGAGCACCGCTGGCTGACCTACCGAGAGGCCCGGGCGGCTCAGGCGGCCTGAGCTCTCGCGATCCGCAATCGCAGCTTCGTCGCTGCGCTCCTCGGGCTGCTCTGCGGCTGCGCCGGAGGCGCCCTTCCGCTCCTCGTCCCTCGTCGCTGGATTTGTGCGGTTCGGGGGTCGCGCCTCCTCCGTTGCCGTAGCTTCGCTGGGACCGGAGGTGGGGGTCGAGGCCCATCCGGCGGCTGCGCCGGAGGCGCCCTTCCGCTCCTCGTCCCTCGTCGCTGGATTTGTGCGGTTCGGGGGTCGCGCCTCCTCCGTTGCCGTAGCTTCGCTGGGACCGGAGGTGG
>JBFKRY010000016.1:0-32196 GCA_041636995.1 Acidimicrobiales bacterium
CATCCACGACACCCTCACCGCCAGAGCCAACAGCCCTTAGACCGCAACAGCCCTGCGGGTGGGCGCGCCCGCGGCCAGCGACGGAGGAGGAGGAAAAGCGGTAGGGCGCCTTCGGCGCAGCCGCACGACGACAAGCGTCGTCGTGCGAACGAATCAGTACCGGTAGTGGTCGGGCTTGTAAGGGCCGTCCTTGGGGACGCCGAGGTAGTCGGCCTGGTTCTGGGTCATCTCGGTGAGCCGGACCCCGAGGGCGTCGAGGTGCAGCCGGGCCACCTTCTCGTCGAGGAGCTTCGGCATGGTGACCACGTCGCTGCCGTAGGCCGAGGCGTTTGCGTGGAGCTCCATCTGGGCCATCACCTGGTTGGTGAAGCTGCAGCTCATCACGAAGCTGGGGTGGCCGGTGGCGTTGCCCAGGTTCAGCAGCCGCCCCTCCGACAGGATGATCACCGAGTGCCCGTCGGGGAACACGTACTCGTCCACCTGGGGCTTGATGCGCACCCGTTGGACGTCGGACATCCGGGCCAGGCCGGCCATGTCGATCTCGTTGTCGAAGTGGCCGATGTTGCCCACGATCGCCTGGTGCTTCATCCGGGCCATGTGCTCGGCGGAGATGATGTCCTTGTTGCCGGTGGCGCTGATGAAGATGTCGGCGGTCTCCATCACGTCCTCGAGCCGCACCACCTCGTAGCCCTCCATGGCGGCCTGGAGCGCACAGATCGGGTCGACCTCGGTCACCACCACCCGGGCTCCCTGACCCCGCAGCGCCGCGGCGCAGCCCTTGCCCACGTCGCCGTAGCCCATGACGCAGGCCAGCTTCCCGCCGATCATCACGTCGGTGGCCCGGTTGATGCCGTCGAGGAGCGAGTGCCGGCAGCCGTAGAGGTTGTCGAACTTCGACTTGGTGACCGCGTCGTTGACGTTGATGGCCGGGAAGAGCAGGGTGCCGGCCTCCTGCATCTGGTAGAGCCGGTGCACACCGGTGGTGGTCTCCTCGGAGACCCCCCGGATGCCCTCGGCGATCTTCTCCCAGTCCAGCCGGCCCTCCTGCTGGATCTCACGCAGGCGGTCGAGGAAGACGCCCCACTCCTCGGCGTCGTCCTCGGCGGCGACGGGCACCTCGCCGGCCCGGGCGTACTCGACCCCCTTGTGGACCATCATCGTGGCGTCACCGCCGTCGTCGAGAATGAGGTCGGGACCGCCGCCGTCGGGCCAGTGGAACAGCTGCTCGGTGGCCCACCAGTACTCCTCGAGGGTCTCGCCCTTCCAGGCGAACACCGGGGTGCCGTTCGGCTGGTCGACGGTGCCGGTGGGGCCGACAGCGACGGCCGCAGCAGCGTGGTCCTGGGTGGAGAAGATGTTGCAGGAGACCCAGCGCACCTCGGCACCGAGGGCCCGCAGGGTCTCGATGAGAACCGCGGTCTGCACCGTCATGTGCAGCGAGCCGGCGATGCGGGCCCCGGCCAGAGGCTGCTCGTCGGCGTACTCGGCGCGCAGGGCCATGAGGCCGGGCATCTCGTTCTCGGCGAGCTCGATCTCCTTGCGGCCGAACGGGGCCGCGCTCAGGTCGGCGACCTTGAAATCGTGTCCTGACATCGCTGGGGTTCCTCCGGGGGAGCGCACGGGTTCGGATCGCGGCAGGCTGGGGTCATCCGACGCCGATCGCAGACAGCCCGTCCAGCGGCCGCTCAGTGTACCGCCCTGGCCGAGGGCTCCTGGCGCCCCGTCCGCGCCGCCCGCCGACGTCAACCCAGCTCGATGGGCAGCAGCTCGGCAACCAGGGCCAGGTCCGCCGCGTCGAACCGGCCGTGCTCGGAGTCGCTGGGAGAGCCCAGCAGCACCGCGGCGACGGCCTCGGCGAAGTCGCCGGCGCCGGCGGCGAAGTCGCTGCTGCCGGAGGTGGGCCACCAGGCGGCGTCGATCCCGCGGGCGTCGAGCCAGCGCTGGCGGGCGTCGTCGTCGAGGTACATCACGTCGAGCGCGTGGCCGATCTCGTGGGCGAGCACCTCGGCGACGGCCTCGGGGCTGTCGGCTGCGGACACGTACAAGCTGATGGTGCGGGTGACGGTGTTGGTGTGGCCCCGGTAGCCGTCGCGCTCGCCCTCGTACTCGATGCGCCAGTCCTCGAGCAGGCCGGTGACCTCCGCGGGGATGAGCGACAGCGCGGCCGCGCCCACCGACGTCGGGTCGCCGAGCTGGTAGGCGACGCCGGCGGCGCCCGGCGCGCTCCGGACCACCGCCACGGCGCTGCCGAGCTCGGCCGGTCCGCCCACCGCCGGTTCCAGCTGGGCCCGCTCCCCCGCCGGGAACTGCACCAGCACCAGGCTCCCCACCGTGGTCAGCCCCACGAAGATCCCGGCGGCGGGCACAGCGAGCCGGTGCCGGACCCGGGAGAACCAGGGCATGACCTGGCCGGGCAGCATGAGCTCGACGAGGCGCCGCTCGACGTCGACGATGGTGCGCTCCAGCGCCGACGCCAGGACCTCGAGATCGTGGGTTCGCAGCGACAGCTCCCGCCCCGGCTCGAGGCCCCGCATCAGGTACAGCAGTGACAGGTAGCGGCCCAGGATGTCGTCGACCGAGGCGCCGGCCGGCAGCACCTTGGTGTTGGACGCCACGAACATGGCCCCGCGGTGCAGGTCCACCACCAGCTCCGAGCGCTCGGGCACCACCAGACCGCAGCCGACGCCGTAGGCGACCATCAGCCGGTTGACCTGGTCGTCGGAGAGGGCCAGCGATCCCTGCTCGATGGCGCGGAGCTCGGCCGCCGAGAACGGCAGCTCGGCCTGGACCCGAAGCTCCTCGATGGTGAGGCCGCGCTGGGTCCGGCGTTCGGTGAGGAGGGCGCCGAGCCGGACCGGTGGGACCAGCGACGGCTCGGCGGTCACTTGACGAGCACGAGCATGCCGGCCGGGGTGGGGCCGACCAGGAGACCGGCGGCGGGGACCACCAGGCGTCGGCGCATCCGCTCGGCCTGCTCACCCACCAGCGCGATGTCCTCGCTCATGATCCGCTCCAACTGCACCACCACGTCATCCTCGGTGCGGTTGAACGCCGAGGCCAGCATGGCGGTGTCGTCGCCGCGGAGCGGCAGGGCCTCACCGACGGGACGGTTGCGCAACAGGTAGAGGAGGGCGATGTAGCGCTGCAGCACGGCGAGCACCAGGTCGTCGTCGAACTGGTCGGCGCCGGGCCCCATGTCCTCGTCGTCGGCGATGATGAGCCGCGAGCGCTGCTGGGTGGGCGGCGTGGAGTTGAACTCGTAGAGCAGCCCCAGGGCCTCGATGGTGCCGTCATCGAGGTGCACCGCCCCCGACTCGATGGCCTCGAGCTCGGCCTCGGTGAACCGGCCCATCGAGCGGCGGGCCATGTCGGCGATGGTGTAGCCGTACAGCTCGCGTCGATCGGCCAGGAGCGCTCCCAGGCGACGCTGGGGCACCAGCCCGAGGTTGGTGGACATGGTGGTCGACATGGATCCCGAATCGGCACCGGCGGCGGGTTCTTGAGCCGTCGGGCCCACCCGCCGGGTCAGAACGTGGGCTGGATCCCCTCGGCGTCGGCCTTGGCCACGAGCCGGTCGTGCTCGGCGTCGTCGACGGAGGTGGCCTCCTCGACGAGCATCACCGGGATGTCGTCGTCGATGGCGTAGGTCCGCTTGAGCCGGGGGTTGTACAGGATGTCCTCGTCGCGGAAGTACAGCAGCGGACCCTTGTCCTCGGGACATGCGAGGATCTCGAGAAGCCGTTCGTCCAGCGCCATGGCGCCGCAGTGTACAACCGGGTCCCGGGTCAGCCGGCCATCACCGCGCGGACCTCCGCGACCCGGGCGTCCACCTCACCTCGGGTGGCGGCCTCCAGGTTGAGCCGCAGCAGGGGCTCGGTGTTGGACGGCCGCAGGTTGAACCACCAGTCGCCGTGGTCGACGGTCAGCCCGTCGAGACGATCCTGGTCGGCGTGGGCGTAGTGGGCGGCCACGTGCTCGATCACGCCTTGCTGGTCGGCGACGGTGGTGTTGATCTCGCCCGATGCCGCGTACCGGCGGTAGGGCGCGCACAGCTCCGACATCGAGGTACCGGCCACGCAGAGCTGCTCGAGGATCACCAGCGCGGCGATGAGACCCGAGTCGGCCCGGTAGTTGTCCCGGAAGTAGTAGTGACCCGAGTGCTCGCCTGCGAACACGGCCCCGGTCTCGGCCATCAGCTGCTTGATGTAGGAGTGCCCGACCCGGCTCCGGACGGCGACGCCGCCGTGCTCCTCGATGATCTCGGGCACCACCTTCGAGCAGATGAGGTTGTGGATCACGGTGGCGCCGGGGTGCTTGTCGAGCATGCCTGCGGCCACGATCGCGGTGGTGATCGACCCCGAGATCGGCTCGGCGGCCTCGTCGACGAGGAACACCCGGTCGGCGTCGCCGTCGAAGGCCAGCCCGACGTCGGCGCCGGTCTCGAGGACCCGGGCTCGCAGGTCACGCAGGTTCTCGACGTCGATGGGGTCGGCCGGGTGGTTGGGGAAGGTCCCGTCGAGCTCCGGGTAGAGGATCTCGAGCTCGAACGGCAGCGGGGAGAACACCCCGGGCACGACCAGCCCGCCCATGCCGTTGGCGGTGTCGGCCACCACCTTCAGCGGTCGCAGCTTCTCCGGGTCGACGAAGCTGCGCACGTGCACCGAGAAGTCGTCGAGCATGGACCGGGTCTCGACCCGGCCCACCGAGCCGGTCGGCTCCACGCCCGCCTGGACCATCGCCTTGATCTCGGCCAGTCCGCTCTCCACCCCGACTGGTGCTGCGCCCGGCCGGCACAGCTTGACGCCGTTGTACCCGGCCGGATTGTGGGATGCGGTGAACACCGCTCCGGGCAGGCCGAGGGACCCGGAGGCGTAGTAGAGCATGTCGGTCGACGCCAGCCCGATGGCGACCACGTCGAGGCCCTGGGATGTGACGCCGTCGCTGAACGCCGGCACCAGCTCCTCGCCCGAGGGTCGCATGTCGTGGCCCACGACGACGGCCCCCAGGTCCGGGTGCTCTCGCTGCATCAGCTTGGCGAACGCGGCACCGATCCTGCCGCTCACCTCACCGTCGATCTGGTCGGGGTAGAGCCCCCGCACGTCGTACGCCTTGAAGATGGCATCGAGGTCGGCCATGGTCGGTGAATCTAGTGTCTCGTCCGGTCAGCCGATCACGAGACCGGCGATGCCGAGGGCCGCGGCGTCGTCGTCGAAGGCGAGCAGGGCGACCACGGTGGTGGCGTTGAACCCGGTGTGGGTCCAGATCGACAGTCCCAGGCGTCCGGAGCGCTGGACCATCAGCGCCAACAGGATCCCCACCACGAACAGCGCAGGGAACAGCAGGAGGCTCCCGTGCACTGCCGCGAAGAGCGCCGACGACAGCACCAGCGCCACGCCGAGGTTCCACCGCCGGGACGTGGTGTCGGGGGCCAGCGGGGCCGGGAGGCCTTCGAGCCAGGGGAGGTTCTGCCGCTTCTTGTAGGCCTCGAACACCAGGCCCCGGAAGAAGAGCTCCTCGACCACCGGCGCCAACAGGCACGCGGTGATGATCAGGCTGATGACCCCGGAGGTGGTGGTGGCCCGGTCGGCCAGGTCCCGGGCAACCTCGCTGACGTCCTCGACATCGCGGTCGAACAGCCACAGCACCGGATAGGTGACCGCCGGCACCAGCACCAGCTGGGCCAGGAACCCGGTGACGAGGCCGATGCCGATGTCGGCGGAGCGCATTCTCAGCCGGTAGTCGCGCACCACGCCCCGGCCGAGCTGGCGCGCCGCGTACACCGCCACTACCGCCAGGGTCACGTGGAGCGGGGCCCCGATCAGCCCGAACAGCCACATCGGCAGGTCGTCGGTGCCGTCGTAGTCGGTGACGCCGAGGACGATCGTGATCGCGACCAGGACCGCGGCGTTGGCTGCGATCAGACCGAGCCACACCTCGCCCAGCCCCCAGCGGCGCGCATCGCCCTCCACGTGGCCGATGACCTCGGCCTCGACCGGGGTGGGAGGTGGCGGGGGGAGCGAGCTCACAACGGCCGATCGTACCGAAGGCCGGGGCCCTCACCGCCACTACGGGGCGCCCGACCGGCGCGGGGCGTGACCGGGACCACTCCTCCACGGTGAATCAATCCGGGCCCCGGCGAGTACGCTGCAAGGGTATGGCAGACCGCCCGCCTCCACCGCCGCCCCCGCCGCCGGAGCATCGCGACAGCTCCGGGCGGTCCGAGCAGCCGTGGAGCAAGTGGCTGGTGTGGATCTTCGCGCTGGCGATCCTGTCGGCCGTCGTGCTGCCCGGGCTCTTCGGCTCCGGTGACGGCGAGGAGATCACCTACGCCGACTTCCTGGCGAAGGTGGAGGCCGGCGAGGTGGCCGAGGCCGAGTTCGACAACAGCAGCGGCAAGATCGACGCGGTTCTCGACGACGCTGCCGGCACCAAGATCCGGACCACCGGCCCGCTCGACCTCTCCGACGCCGACGAGACGTTCCTGCGGGACAACACCGACTTCCGGTTCAAGACGCCCGGCACCAACATCCTCACCGGGCTGATCCTGCCCTTCCTCCTCCCGATCGCCTTCATCGTGCTGATCCTGCTGTGGTTCCAGCGCCGGGCCCAGGGCCAGATGGGCAACATCATGTCGATCGGGCGCTCGAAGGCCAAGACCTACACCACCGAACGGCCCGGCACCACCTTCGACGACGTCGCCGGCTACGTCGGGGTCAAGCAGGAGATCAAGGAGGTGGTCGACTTCCTGAAGGACGCCGAACGCTTCGCCGAGATCGGGGCCCGCATCCCCAAGGGGGTGCTGCTGGTCGGCCCGCCCGGCACCGGCAAGACCCTCATCGCCCGGGCGGTGGCCGGTGAGGCCGGGGTCCCGTTCCTGTCGGTGACCGGGTCGGATTTCATGGAGATGTTCGTGGGCGTGGGCGCCAGCCGGGTGCGCGACCTGTTCCAGTCGGCCCGGAAGATGGGTCGGGCCATCATCTTCATCGACGAGATCGACTCCATCGGCCGCAAGCGCGGCGCCGGGCTGGGCGGCGGCCACGACGAGCGGGAGCAGACCCTCAACCAGATGCTCGCCGAGATGGACGGCTTCGAGGCCACCGAGGGCATCGTGATGATGGCGGCCACCAACCGACCCGACATCCTCGACCCCGCGTTGCTGCGCCCGGGTCGCTTCGATCGCCAGGTCATCGTCCCCCTCCCCGAGCTGGACGACCGGCGGGCCATCCTCGACGTGCACGTCAAGTCCAAGCGCATGGACCCCGACGTCGACCTCGACGTGGTGGCCCGCGGCACCCCGGGCATGGCGGGCGCCGACCTCGCCAACCTCGTGAACGAGGCCGCGCTCATCGCGGTCCGCACCGGCGACAAGACCATCAAGGCCACCCACATCGAGCAGGCCCGCGACCGGGTGCTGATGGGTCAGAAGCGCGAGGCCACGGTGCTCAACCCCGAAGAGAAGGAGCGGGTGGCCTACCACGAGTCCGGCCACGCCGTGGCGGCGGCGCTGCTCCCCAACGCCGACCCGCTCCACAAGGTCACCATCATTCCCCGGGGGATGGCGCTGGGCGTCACCATGACCCTGCCCGAGGAGGACCGGTACCTCCTCCGGGAGAGCTACATCACCGACGAGCTGGTGAAGATGCTCGGCGGCCGCATCGCCGAGGAGCTGGTGTTCGGCGAGGTGTCGAGCGGCGCCGCCGACGATCTGGCCCGAGCCACCGAGATGGCGGGAAAGATGGTGCGCGAGTGGGGCATGAGCGACCGGGTG
Source organism: Acidimicrobiales bacterium (assembly GCA_041636995.1). GTDB lineage: Bacteria > Actinomycetota > Acidimicrobiia > Acidimicrobiales > UBA8592 > JBFINV01. Next base: position 7,769 of record JBFKRY010000016.1, read on the forward strand.
GGGCCAATGGCCTGGCGTGGCACCGGCGGGCAGGTGTTCCTCGGCGAGGACATGGGCCGACCACGCGAGTACAGCGACGAGATGGCCCACGTGATCGACGAGGAGATCGAGCGGATCCTCCGCGACGCCGAGGATCGGTGCCGCGAGCTGCTCAGCGAGCATCGCAACGGGCTCGATCTGCTCGCCCATGCGCTGCTGGAGCACGAGACCGTCAGCGGTGAGGAGGTCGGCGTGCTGCTGGAGCAGGCGGCCACCCTCAGCGGCGAGTCCGCACCCCCGCCTCGGCCCGAGCCCCGGCTCGAGCAGCCCCCGGCCGAGCCCCCGTCCGACGAGGCCGCTGCGGCCCCCGCCGACGAGGCCGCAGCCGAAGGGGTGGCCGAGGAGGCCTCGCCCGGGGACGAGGGCACCGAGCGCCGGCGCGAGCCCGAGCCCACCGCCATCCGGACCTACCTGAAGCCCGCACCCCCCGCCGAGTAGCGGCGGGCGCGCCGCGCCGTGATCACGCTGGCCATCGTCCTCGTCGTGGTGGTGATCGCGATCGCCGCGGCCCAGGCGGCGCGACGGCGCAGCCCCGACGCCCCGAGCACGCCCGCAGCGGCGGCCCCGGCGCAGCTCGACCGCGGCGACTTCGACCTGCCCGAGCGGGAGTGGCTGCTGGTCCTGTTCTCCTCGGCGACGTGCCTGTCCTGCGCCGACGCCCGGGCGACGGTGGCACCGGTCGACCTGCCGACGGTGGTGGTGCAGGAGGCCCCGCTGGAGACCCACAAGGGGGTGCACCAGCGCTACCGCATCGACGCGGTGCCCATGGTCGTGCTCGCCGACCGCGAGGGAGTGGTCCGTTGGTCCTCGGTGGGTCCCCCGACCGCCGACGACGTGGCCCGGGCCCTGGCCGAGGCCGGCGCGACCGACTAGGAGGTCAGGGACCGAGCGGGAGCTCGGGGGCCGACACGGTGCCGGCCACGGGGACCGCGAGCGCAGTGACCGACCCGTTGTCGCCGAGCGCGAAGCGGCGCTCCACCAGCACCGGGTCGGTGGCGTCGATTACCAGGATGGCATCGGGCGACAGCCCGAGACCACCGAGGTCGAGCACCAGCCGCGAGCCCCGGGCCACCTCCTCGGCCTCGGCCACCACGAACTCCTGGCCGTCGACCATCATCCGGAGCTCGAGCCGGGCGATCCGGTCCGGTGCCGGGTTGACCACCACCACCTCGCCCACACCGTCGCCGGTGCTCAGCAGGTGGCGGGTGGCCGCCACCGGCACCCCGGGTGAGGAGGAGAACGCGATCGGCACCGGGCCCTCACCGACGGTCAGCCGATCGGCCACGACCGGCACCCCGTTGAGCGAGCGCACCGCGGCCCAGTAGCCGACGTCGTCGAGGATCCGGCCGGAGGCGTCGACGAGCCGGCCGGCCGTCACTCGTTCGGCGCCTTCGGTCAGCACCACCACCTCGGTCCGACCCGGCCGGACGGTGACCCCGATGGGCTCCACGGTGCCGTTCAGCTCGGGGACGTCGAGGTAGACCTCGACGTCGACCAGGGCCTCGTCCTCGGTCGACGGGTTGTGGATCACGATGCCGTCGACCGCGTCCGGAGGACCGCTGGCGGGGAACACCCACTCGTCCCGGGGGGCCACCGAACCGGCCGCCACCGAAAGCCCTCCCTGGCCCTCGGACCCGTCGAGGATCATCAGCCGCTCGGTCACCACCCGTCCGGTACGGACCTCGAGGCGGCTGCTCACGATGTCGAACAACGTCACCACCCCGGTGATCTCGACCGGGAGCACCGTGCCGGACGGGACCACCAGACCCTCGTAGATCTGGGGCGCCCGGACCCCCGCATCGGCGGTGAAGGTCAGGTCGACCACGGCGTCGCCCGGGAACGGGTTGAAGATGGTCAGGATCTGGCGGGCTCCCTTGCGGGTGGTCCCCCCGCCGAAGTACCAGGCGTCGGCCGATGCCGAGGCGCACGGCGTCATGCCGGCGCCCGCGGGCCCGGCCACGATGTGCTCGACCAGCAGCTCCCCCGCGTCGGACTCCACCAGGACCGCGGCGTGCTCACCCCCGACGCCTTCGAAGTCGGCCACTCGTAGCCGCTCCACCTGCCGCGGCCCCACCGTCAGCGACACCTCGGTGGCCCCCAGGTCGACCGCCTGGGGCGGGGTCAGTGCAGCATCGCGGCCGATGTCCTCGGCCTGCTCGAGGTCGATCTCGATCGGCTGGGGAGCCAGCACCGAAAAGACGGTGAGCTCGATCCGGGCCTCGCGCCCGCTGGCGTTGCCGAGCACCAGCGTGTGGTCGGCCACCCCGTCGGCGACGATCGTGCCCGCGCTGCAGTACCAGGTGCTGCTGAGTGCCCCCGGCCGTCCGGAGGTGGCCACCACGGGGCGCTCGAGGAGCACCCCTTCGGCCTCCGGCGGGTCGCGGTCGGCGTCGACCACGACCATGACCGCGATGACGGCGGCGAGCAGCACGACCGCGGGCCAACGCACGACCCGGCCCCGGTTCGTGAGCGGCCGCGGTGCGGTCATCGCCGGTGCTCCCGGGCCCTGGTGTTGAGGCGCAGCAGGGCCAGCGCAGCGACCACCCACAGGGCCGCCTGCACCGCGATGACGAGGCGGTGGGTGCCGTCGGTGCGGTGGCTCAGCTCGCCGGCGCCGGAGCCGTTGGGCTGGAAGGCGCTGGCCCAGCCCAGCGCCGGGCTGCGGGTGGCGACCTGTCCGTCGATGGTGAGCCGCCAGCTGGTCGACGCCGGGACTGCAGCGTAGACCTCCTGATCCGAGGTGACCGGACCGGCGAACGTGGTCCGGGCCTCGTCGGTGGGCTCGAGCGCGCCGGCCGAGAGCGGCACCCGGCCGCCGGCGTAGTCGCGCAGGCTGACCCCTGCGAGCGTGCCCCGGTCCAGCACGGCCGCGGTGGGCAGGACCGCGGTGTTGCGGTAGCGGACCACTCCCGGGGTGAACTCCAGCTGGGCCAGGTCCAGCTGCTCGGTGAGCGCAGCCAGCAGGCCGTCGGGCACGGGCTCGGCCACGCCGACGGCCGGGGCCGGCGCCGACTGCTCGAGCACGATGATCTCGCCGATCGCGAACGGGGCCAGCAGCCGGCCGAGACGGCTGGTGCCTCCTTCGATGGCCAAGCCCAACGCCTCGGCGATGAGCTCGTCGGCGGGTTCGGGGGTGCCTCCCCAGCGATCCGGGAAGCCCACCACCGGCTCCGGGGTGACGGCGACGGTGAGACCGGCCTCGAAGGCCCGCCCCCCGGCGCTCAGCACGTCGTCGTGGCCGATCCAGAGCACCCGGGTGGCGTCACCGCTCGCGGCCTGGGCGCCGAGCTGCTCGTTGAACTCCTCGTCGGGCACGTCCCAGGCCCCGTCGAAGGAGCTGGCGACGGCAGGGAGGGCGGCGAGCAGCACCGCGGCGACCGCGGTGATCGGCATGAGCTGTCGCCAGCCGAACCGGTAGGTGCGCAGGTCGCGTTCGATGGCGGCGACGCCCATGGCCGCCGACACGGCCAGGCCCAGCGCGGCGGGCACGAGCAGCACCTCCGGCCGTGGCAGCGGCACCGGCACCCAGCCCATCCCGGCGGCCCAGACCACGGCGACCGCCGCGGCGTAGAGCGCCAGGCCCCGCACCGCCCACGCCCAGCGGGGGCCGCGGGCCAACAGCAGCGGGGTGACTGCGGCGAGCGGGAGGGCCCACCCGAGCACCGACCCACCGCGGGGGCCGGTGTCGAGCCGGAGGAGCTCGTCGAGCTCGGCCGTCGTCGGCGTCTCGGGGCGGGTCCCCGAGAACCAGTCCCACACCGGCTCGTCCATGGCCGCGTCGAGCAGCCAGGGCCCGTTCAGGGCACCAGCGACGACCAGAGCCCCGACCGTCACCCCCAACAGCCGGCCGGTGCCGGCGGGCCAGCCGGCCAGCAGGCTGCCCACCAGCATGACCGCGACCATGGTCCCGACGATGGCCGCGCTGAAGGGCACGAAGGCCACCAACACCCCGATGAGCATCCCGAGGGCCAGGATCTCCCGCGGCCACGAGGGCTCGAGCACCCCCTCGCCGACACCCCCACCGAGGCGGCCGAACGGCGCCACCCGGGCGGCTCGGCCCAACCCGCCGAGAACCCACGGCAGCAGCCCGAACAGCCACAACGCGCTCCAGGAGCCGTTGACCAGGGCGTTGTAGGGGACCGCCGACGTGGCGTACACGAGGGTGCCGACCACCCGGATCCAGGGCGAGGCGAAGGGCCGGAGCAGCCGCCACATGCCGACGGCGCCGATGGGCAGCATGCCGACGGTGAGCACGGTGCGCAGCAGGCCCATGAACCCCAGGAAGCCAGCGCCGAGGGCGCCGACGATCGCGTAGGCGGTGGGCGCCGCAGCCTCGTGGCCGGTGCCGGTGGACGACCAGCTGTCGAACCAGCGGCCGAACAGCTCGGCCGGCCCGAGGTCGAACGGCACCATGTCGCCGGCTACTGGCACCCCGCGGGTGATCAGGTGGCGGCTCCCGAAGGCCAGGACCGCGGCGAGCACCGCCCAGAAGCCGAGCGACACCCGGGACGGCCCCGAGCGCAGCGAGCGGAGCATGTTCCGGCTCCGGACGGCGATCGAGCCGCGCCCGTCGTCGGCGAACTGGCCACGCAGGAACGCCGACACCGGGGCGAACCCACCCACCTGGAGGCGCCGGATCTCGCCATCGGGCACCTTGCGAATTCGTCGCAGCAGCCGACGCCGGGCGAGCAGCGACCCCGGTTTGGTGACGTTCCAGACCCAGGCGCCCGCCGCGGCCCGGGCTCGCCCGAAGTGGCCGGTGAACAGGGCCCCGATCGCCCGGATCAGGCTGTAGAGCAGGCCCTGGGGGATGACCCGGACAGAGTGGACCACCCCGTAGACGCTGAGCAGGGTCCGCACCCGGTGGCGCTCCCGGAGGCGCTCGACGGCCGCGCTCGATCGCCGCTGGCTCATGGCCGCGCGGTGGCGGGCCACCGCAGATGGCACCACCATCACCCGGGCCCCGGCCACGTGGGCGCGCCAGCAGAAGTCGACGTCCTCGCCGGTCACCCCCATGGTGCCGTCGTAGCCGCCCAGGGCGTGGAACAGGTCGGCCCGCACCAGTTGCGCCGCGCCGGGGATGGCGAACACGTCGGTGACCGCGTCGTGCTGCTCCTGGTCGCGCTCGCCCACCTCGACCCTCGAGGCCGCATGGCCGAGCTTGTCGACGTCGAGCCCCACCTCCAGGAGCTCGTCGGGTCGGTCCCAGTCGACCAGCTTGGGGCCGGCCACGCTGGCGTTGGAGCGGATCGCCTCCTCCACCAGCAGCCGCAGCGCGTCGGCGGCCAGGGCCACGTCGTCGTGGCAGAACAGGTAGAAGGCCGGCGGCGACTCGTCGTCGAGCATCTCGTTGGCCGAGCGGCCGTAGCCGAAGCCGGGGTCGATCCGGCGCACCCCGACCCCGGGAACCGCAGCGGTGATCTCCTCCTCGAGGCCCTCGTCGGCCCCGCCCAGCAGCACCGTCACCCCCACACGGGGGTAGTCCTGCGCGGCGATCGACGCCAGGGTCTCCTCGAACCACGGTCCGGGCTCGTGGGCGACCACGACGATCTCGGCTCGCGGCGCCGTGACCGAGGCGCGAGCCTCCTCCACGGGGGCGAGATCAGCGGTGTTCACAACGGCCAAACGGTACCGCCCAGACTCGCCACCGCGATGTACCCCGAGGCCGGCGGGGGCCTGGCCCGAGCGGCGCCCCGGTTGTACGAAACCCGCAGGTCACCCATACAGTGATGCCGTGTCCGACGGCGTCGACGAGTCCGGCCGCGATCCTGCGGAGCTGCTGGCCGACCTGCTCTACACCGCAGTCGGCCTGGCCATCCTGGCCGTCAATCGGCTCCAGCTCGCCCGCCGAGGACTGCAATGCCAGCTCGGCGACGGTGGCGTCGCCGGGGCGGCCACCCCGGGCCTGGGGGCGGTGGAGGAGCTGTTCGCCGACCCGGAGCGAGCCAGCCGGCTCATCAGCACGGTGCAGCGGGAGATCCGCGACCTCGACGACCGCCTGGGCGGCGTCGAGCAGCGCGTCGCCGGCGTCCTCGACACCATCGAGCCCGACCTCCCGGAGAGCCTCCAGGGGCTGAGCAAGGCGGTGCGCGACCTGGCCACCGAGCACGGCCACCACATCCGAACTCTCCTCGGCCTACCAGCCCCGAGCGCATCGGAGGCCACCACGGCCCCAGAGGATCCGGCCGCCGGCCCGCAGGGCCCGCCGGACCCCACAGCCGGATCGGGCAACCCGGCCGGCGACCCGCCGGCCGCCACGGCCGCGGGCGGGGCAGGCGCCCCGCCAGATCGGAGCAGCGCGGGGTCGGGGCCCCGCCCGGGAAATGAGCACGGAGGGCGGGGTCGGGGCCCCGCCCGGGAGTAATAGCATTGCGAGCGTACGTGACCGGTGCCGGGGGGTTCGTCGGCCGACACCTCCTCGACCACCTCCAGTCCGCCGGCGACCTGGTGAGCGGGACCGACCACGCCTCGGGCGGCGCGGACATCCTCGACGCCGACGCGATCATGGCCGAGATGCGCGCCGCCGCGCCCGACGTGGTGTACCACCTGGCAGGCCAGGCCGACGTCGCCGCGTCCTGGCGGCAGCCGGCGCGGACCTTCCGGGTCAACGCCGAGGGCACCCTCAACGTGCTCGCCGCCGCCGCCGAGGTCGACGCCACCCGGGTCATCGTGGTCAGCAGCGCCGAGGTGTACGGGCTCGTCGACGCCGACGCGGTGCCGATCGACGAGTCGGCTCCGCTCGATCCGGCCAGCCCCTATGCGGCCAGCAAGGCCGCCGCCGAGATGGTGTGCGTGCAGTGGGCCAACCGCGGTCTGGGCGTGGTGCGGGCCCGGGCCTTCAACCACCTGGGGCCCGGCCAGAGCGAGCACTTCGTGGTGGCCGCCCTCGCGGCCCGGCTGGTCCGGGCCCGGCGGGCCGGTGAGACGTCGGTTCCGGTGGGCAACCTCGGCGCCCGGCGGGACTTCACCGACGTCCGCGACGTGGTCCGTGCCTACCGGCTCCTGGCCACCCTGGCCACGCCAGGCGAGGCCTACAACGTGTGCTCGGGCGAGGCCCACTCCATCGCCGAGCTGGCCCGGCTCCTGCAGGAGCGGACCGATCCCGGCATCGAGCTGGTTCCCGACCCGGCGCTGCAGCGCCCGTCGGACCTGCCGGTGCTCTGCGGGGACCCGACCCTGCTCCACCGCACCACCGGCTGGAGGCCCGAGATCCCACTGGCCCGGAGCCTCGACGACGTGGTGGCCACCATCGGTGCCATGTCGGCCGCCGGCCCCGGTCGAGCCCGGTGAGGAGGTCGGGCGGATCATGACACGCGCCCTGATCACGGGGATCACCGGCCAGGACGGCTCGTACCTGGCAGAGCTGCTGCTCGACAAGGGGTACACGGTCATCGGCATGGTCCGCCGGAGCAGCACCGTCAACTACGAGAGGATCGCCCACATCCAGGACCGCGTCGAGTTCGCCAACGGCGACCTGCTGGACCAGGGCTCGCTGATCGACGCCCTCAAGCAGCATCAACCCGACGAGGTCTACAACCTGGCCGCCCAGTCGTTCGTGCAGACCTCGTTCGGCCAGCCGGTGCTCACCGGCGAGACCACTGCCCTGGGGGTGACCCGCCTGCTCGACGCCATCCGGATCGTCGATGCCGGGATCCGCTTCTACCAGGCGAGCAGCAGCGAGATGTTCGGCAAGGCACGGGAGGTTCCCCAGTCCGAGATCACCCCCTTCCATCCACGCAGCCCCTACGGCGTGGCCAAGGTCTACGGGCACTGGATCACCGTCAACTACCGGGAGAGCTACGACCTGCACGCGTCGTCCGGGATCCTGTTCAACCACGAGAGCCCCCGCCGGGGCCTCGAGTTCGTGACCCGCAAGATCGCCCACGGCGCGGCTCGCATCAAGCTGGGCCTGACCGAGGAGCTGGCGCTGGGCAACCTCGACGCCAAGCGCGACTGGGGCTTCGCCGGCGACTACGTCGAGGCCATGTGGCTCATGCTGCAACAGGACCAGGCGGACGACTACGTGGTGAGCACCGGCGAGACCCACAGCGTGCGGGAGTTCTGCGATGTCGCGTTCGGTCACCTGGGGCTCAACTACCTCGACCACGTGGTGATCGACGAGCGGTTCTTCCGGCCCGCCGAGGTCGACCTCCTCGTGGGTGACGCCAAGAAGGCGAGGACCGTCCTGGACTGGACGCCCCGGACGTCGTTCGAGGAGCTGGTCACCATGATGGTCGACGCGGACATGGCCCTCCTCGAGGGCCGGCTGCGCCCGCTGTCGTGACCGGGCCCACCGTCGGCTGCGCGGTGCTCGCCGGTGGCGTCGGAGCGGCCCGCCTCCTCCGGGGCCTGGTACGGGCGGTGCCGGCCCAGGAGATCACCGCCATCGTCAACACCGCCGACGACGTCGTCCTCCACGGACTCCACGTCAGCCCCGACCTCGACACCGTCACCTACCACCTCGCCGGGGTCGACAACGCCGAGACCGGCTGGGGACTGGCCGGCGAGACCTGGCAGGCCCTCACCATGGTGCGCCACTACGGCGGCCTGGACTGGTTCAACCTGGGCGACCGCGACCTGGGGACCCACCTGTTCCGCACCCAGCGGCTGCTCGAGGGGGCCACCCTCAGCGAGGTCACCGCCGAGATCGCGGCCGCCTGGGGCATCGAGCTCCGGCTGCTGCCCGTGACCGACGACCGGATCGAGACCCGGGTCACCACCGTCGACGAGGGTGAGATCGGGTTCCAGGAGTACTTCGTGCGCCGGCGTCACCAGGTGGCGGTCACCGAGGTCCGCTTCGCCGGCGCCGAGGCCTGCGCCCCGGCGCCCGGCGTCCTCGACGCCATCGGATCAGCCGACACCCTCATCGTGGCCCCGTCGAACCCGGTGGTGTCGATCGGGCCGCTCCTGGCGGTGCCGGGGGTGCGCGAGGCGCTGGCGGCTCGCCGCGACCGAGCGGTCGCCATCTCCCCCATCATCGCCGGCAAGGCCCTCAAGGGACCCGCCGATCGGCTCATGGTCGAGCTGGGCCACGACGCGTCGGTGCTCGGCGTCGCCGCGCTCTACCGGGACCTGGTGGGCACCCTGGTGGTGGACCGCGCCGACGCCGAGCACGCGCCAGCCATCGAGGGGCTGGGGATGCGCTGTCTCGTGACCGACACCGTCATGCACGACCCGGAGGTCGCCGCCCGGTTGTGCCGGACCGTGCTCGAGGGAGCGCGGGCCACGTGAAGCTCGAGATCCTGGGAGTGGAGGGCCTGCCCGAGATCGGCCCGGGCGACGACCTCGCCGGGCTCATCGCCGCCACCGGGACCGTGGAGGAGCGAGACATCCTGGTGGTCACCCAGAAAATCGTGTCCAAGGCCGAGAACCGGCTGGTGGCGGTGGATCCGGACGACCCTGCCGGGCACAAGCCCCTGGTCGAGAGGGAGTCGGTCCGGGTCATCCGCCGCCGGGGCGACCTGGTGATCAGCGAGACCGCGCACGGCTTCGTCTGCGCCAACGCCGGCATCGACCTGTCGAATGTGGCCCGGGGCCAGGCCGCGCTCCTCCCCGAGGACAGCGACCGGTCGGCCCGGCGCATCCGCGACGCGTTCCGCCACCGCTTCGGCATGGAGGTGGGGGTGATCATCTCGGACACCTTCGGCCGCCCCTGGCGTCGGGGCCTCACCGACGTGGCCATCGGCTCCGCCGGGGTGGCCCCCATCGTCGACCTGCGGGGGACCGCCGACGCCCTCGGCCGCGAGATGCAGGTGACGGAGGTGGCGTTGGTCGACGAGCTCGCATCTGCAGCCGAGCTGGTGATGGGCAAGGCGCGCGGGGTGCCGGTGGCCCTCGTGCGCGGTGCCGACCCGACGTGGTTCCGGGAGGGGTCGACCGTCGGCGAGCTGGTCCGCGACCCGGCCGAGGACCTGTTCCGATAGGAGCCTGCTAGGAGGGCTCGAGCCCCAGCGCCTGGTTGATGCGGGTGCTCGAGTCGTGCTTCTCGGCGCCGCCCAGGTCGAAGACCATCTCGATCCCGTGCCGGGCGCACACCTCGGACTCCGGGACCACCGCCCCCGAGTCCCGGTCGCCGCCGTTGCCGAAGATGATGCGATGGTCGGGATGCCTGCGGGCCAGCTCCTCGATCGACGCGCTCACGGTGGCGTCGGTGTCGATGGCGATCATGGCCTCGTCGACGTCACGCAGCGCCCGGACGATGCGCAGCCGATCCTGCTCGTCGATGATGACCTTGCCCTTCTTGCGCTCCTGCTGGGCGTTGTTGTTGACGATCACTGCCAGCCGGTCGCCCATCGCCGCGCCGGCCTCGATCATGTCGAGATGGCCGCAGTGCAGCGGGCTGAAGTAGCCGCTGATGATCACGAGTACCGGCTGGTCCACGGTGGCTGGTTCCCCGCGGGCTACTCGTCGGGGGTGTCTTCGCCGCCGGTGCCGAAGTCCTGGGGGCCGGGGATGGCCGTGGTGTTGCGGGGATCCACGCCCTGCTCCCGGGACTGGCCGATCACCGCGGCCAGGTCGTCGACGCTCGGCGGGAGCGGGATGTCGGCTCCGGGCGGTGCCAGGGCGATGGTGATGGCCTGGCCGTTCGCCAGGAAGCGGAAGCTGTCGAGATCCTCGGTGCGGATCTCCGACGGCTCGCCGCCCACGAACGCGTCGTCCCAGCGCACCACCTGCAGGATGGCCTCCTGGCCGTCACACTGGGCGCCCTCGGTCAGGCTCTCGCCGCTGCGCGACAGGGTGAACTCGTCGTCGGTGAGCGTGGCCCCCATGTTGGTGAGGAACACGTGCAGCTGCGCCTTGCGGCCGGTGACCGAGTCGGTGAACGGGTGGATGTGGATCACCCCGTCCTGGTGGGAGTGGATGCCGTCGGGGTCGGCCTCGGAGAGGAAGATCGGCAGGAAGTCGCCGATGCGGCAGTCGTAGATGCCGTACGCGTTGTGCCAGTGGTCCTGGAGCGTGGGCTCCACCTGGGCGTCGCGGGTGGCCCGGGCGAAGGCCACGAGCGCGAGCCCGAGCACGACCACGATCGCCACCACGGCAGGGAAGCCGACCTGGCGGCGCTCGTTGGGACCGCTGGTGGCGCCGACACGAGCCGCGCGGGCGACCTTCTTCGCCGACGATGCCTTACCCATCGCGCCTGGCCTCATCCATGGCTACTGAGGCTAGTGGCCGATCGCCCGAATGCCGCTGCGCCCGCCGGCGGCGTCAGTCACAGCCGCGGATGGTGGCCAGCGGCTGCGGCGTGGGTGTGGGCGTGGGCGCCTGCGTGAGCTCGACGTCGGGACCGGGCTCGAGGTCCGGCTCCTCGGTGTTGGTGACCTGCTGGGGGGAACGACCCTGCTCCTGGCCCGATCCGCCGAGCTCGCGGGGCGTCTGGAGCACCCCCTGCCAGTCCCGGCCGACCACCAGCTCCACCGGTCGGCCGGCATCGTCGGCGTGGGCCTCGAGGATGGCCCCGGCCACCAGCCATCGCTCCAGCTCCCGGGCTGCGTCGAGCTGGGACGGGTCGTAGCGGATCAGGGTGCTCTCGTACGAGAAGCTGTCGGCGTTGGTGGCCTCGATCACCCGGAACCGGCTCGCCAGCGCCAGCTTGACGGCGTCGGCGAGGCCGGTCTCGCCGGTCCCGTTGCGAATCGCCACCCGGAACGAGCGGGTCTGGGCGTCCTCGCCCCGGAACACGCCCAGGACCTCCTGGGCCTCGCCCTCGACCAGCCGGACCACCGACGCCTCCCCAGCGGTCCCCAGCACCACCGGGAGGTTGAGGCGCCGGAGCTCGTCGGCGTCGAAGCTGTCGAAGTCGGAGCCGAGCTGCACCAGGTCGTCGGGGGTGGTGCGGTCGTCGAGCGCGATGTAGCCCTGGGTGATGACGTTGTCCACGATCCCCTTGAGGGTGCTCGGGCTGGTGAGGCCCTCGGAGAACGCCCGCTTCAGCGCCAGCACCAGGAAGTCCTGCTGGCGGGCGATGCGCCCGAGGTCGCTGCGGGAGTCGACCAGCTGCCAGCGGCCGTCGATGAGGGCCTGGAGGTTGCGGGCCCGCACGTAACCGAGCGCCTGCTCGGGCGTGAGGTTCACGCAGCCGGTGTCGTTGATGGCCAGCTGGGCCTTGGGGTCCCGCAGCGGATACTCGATGAGGACCGGGACCCCGCCGATCTGGTTCACCAGCTCGAGGAAGCCGTTGAAGTCGACCTGCACGTACCGGTGGATCGGGATGTCGAGGTAGTCCTGCACGGTGCGCACCAGGGCGGTGGAACCGCCGAGTGCCAGCGCCGAGTTGATCTTCCCCTCGTAGCCCACGGCGGAGATCGGCACCCAGAGGTCCCGGGGGATCGACATCGCGGCGGCGTCGCCCGAGTCGGGGTCGACCCGCAGCACGATGAGGGTGTCGGTGAGGGTGTTGCCCTCCGAGCGGGTCTTGCGTAGCGGGTGATCGCCCGGGAGGTTGCGGATGGAGTCGACGCCGACGAGGAGGAAGTTGATGGCCGGCCGGGACTCGCCGTCGAGCACCTCCTCCTCGGGCGCCAGGGTGTTGCCGAAGGCGGTGCGCGGGATGCTGGAGACGGTCTCCTTGGCATAGGCGAGCACGACTGCCGAGGCGAGCGCGGACACGACGATGACCAGGTTCAGACCCAGCATCAGACGCTGCGGCCAGGTCCGCCGGGGCCGGGGTCGCCGTGCCAGTTGCATCCGCTCAAAGCTAGTGGTCGATCGGACCGTTCAGGCGCTCCTGCGGCGCGTCTGGGGCTCGGAGCGACACCAGGTCGCCGGCCACCACCTCGGTGGGTCCGGCGTCGGTGGCGACGATCAGGGCGCCCGCGGGCGTCACCCCGGTGGCCAACCCGGCGATCACACCGTCGTCCAGCTCCACCCGGACCTCGGTGCCGACCGTCGCCGACAGCGCCAGGTAGCGGTCCCACAGCTGCTCGCGGCCGCCGCGGTCGAGGCTCGCCAGGGTCTCGTCCACCAGGCCCAGCAGGACGACCAGCAGCTCGACGCGCGACGGCGGCGCGCCGAGCTCGTCGAGGGCGATGGCCTCCGGAGCGAGCTGGGCGAGGCCGGTTGAGCGGACGTTCAACCCCAGCCCGACGACCACCGCGAGCCCCCGTGGGGTCGTCTGGGACTGGGCCAGGATGCCTGCGAGCTTGCGATGCTCCCCGGGTTCCCCGACCACCAGGTCGTTCGGCCACTTGACCCGGGCGCCGGGGCAGCCGAGCGCGGTGCACGCCTCGGCGGCGGCCACCGCGAACGTCGCGGTGAGGACCCCGAGGTCGCCGGGGTCGCCGGGCTCGACGTCGGGCCGTAGCAGCACCGACACCAGCAGCGCCGCGCCGGCGGCGGCCTCCCACCGGTGGTCGCGACGGCCCCGCCCAGCGAGCTGGTGGTCCGCGACCAGCACCAGGCCACCTGGCCGGCCCTGCACCGCGGCGGCGAGGAGGTCGTCGTTGGTCGAGCCGGTCTCGGCCACCCACTCGACCGGCCCGAAGCCGGTGCCGGCCAGCGCGGCGCTGGCCTGCGCCGCGTTGGCGGCCGGGTCGCGCTCGCCGAGATCGTCGTCTCCGGGCATCGAGCCCTCCACTTCCTCGCCCAGTTGTGATTGGGTTGGGGCACCCCTGACCCCCGTTTCTAGCGGTCGCGCGCCGGTCCCGCCGGCCGTTGCCCGCCAATCCGACGATCCCCTAAGGTCCACGCACCGTGTTCGACAAGGTCCTCGTTGCCAACCGAGCCGAGATCGCCGTTCGGGTGATCCGCGCCTGTCAGGAGCTCGGGATCGCCACCGTCGCGGTGTACTCCGAGCTCGACCACGATGCCCTCCACGTCCGCATCGCCGACGAGGCCTACGCGCTCGGAGGCCAGACCGCCGCCGAGAGCTACATCAACACCGAAGCCCTCATCGGGGTCATCGAGCGCTCCGGCGCCGACGCAGTCCACCCCGGCTACGGCTTCTTCTCGGAGAACGCCGACTTCGCCCGGGCCATCGCCGAGCGGGGGGTGACCTTCATCGGCCCCCCGCCCGAGGCCATCGAGATCATGGGCGACAAGATCAGCGCCCGGCTCGCCGCCGAGCGGGCCGGCGTGCACAGCGTGCCCGGCACCACCGACTTCATCACCGATCCCCAGCAGGTGCGGGACTTCGGCGAGCAGTACGGCTACCCCATCGCCATCAAGGCGGCCTACGGCGGGGGCGGCCGGGGCATGAAGGTGGTCGCCGATCCTGCCGAGGTGGCCTCGGCGGTCGAGTCGGCCCAGCGGGAGGCCCTGGCCTACTTCGGGCGCGACGAGATCTACATGGAGCGCTACCTCTCCAAGCCCCGCCACGTGGAGGTGCAGGTTCTCGCCGACACCCACGGCAACTGCATCCACCTGGGGACCCGGGACTGCTCCGCCCAGCGGCGGCACCAGAAGCTGATCGAGGAGGCCCCGGCTCGCGGCATCGACGACGACGTCCTCGCGGCCATGGGCGAGGCCGCGGTGTCGGTGGCCAAGGGCTGCGGCTACCACAACGCCGGCACCGTCGAGTTCCTGTACGAGGACGGCGAGTTCTACTACCTGGAGATGAACACCCGGCTGCAGGTGGAGCATCCGGTGACCGAGCTCGTCACCGGCGTCGACCTGGTCGAGCAGCAGCTCCACGTGGCATCGGGTGGGGTGCTCGAGCTGAGCCAGGCCGACATCACGCTCCGGGGTCACGCCATCGAGGTCCGGGTCAACGCCGAGGACCCGGCCGGGGGCGCGTTCCTGCCCAGCCCGGGCCCCATCACCCACCTGCACGCCCCGTCGGGGTTCGGCACCCGCTGGGACGGCGGCTACGAGGGCGGCGACGAGATCAGCCAGTTCTACGACAACCTGGTGGGGAAGCTGATCTGCTGGGGCCACGACCGCGACAAGGCGATCGCCCGCACCCTCCGGGCCCTGCGGGAGCTGGAGATCCGAGGGGTGGCCACCACGGTGCCGGCCGACATCGCCATCCTGTCCCACCCGGACTTCGCGGCGCTGGACATCTCGACCAAGTGGGTCGAGGAGACCCTGGATCTCTCGGGGGTCCGCGCCGAGGTGGAGGCCCCGCCCGCTGACGCCGAGACCCCGCTGATCCGGCGCGAGGTGGAGGTGGAGGTCGACGGCAAGCGCTTCGACGTCGCCATGTGGGTGCCCGATCCCAGCGCCGCCAGCCCCCGTCGCCGGGCCAGCGCGGCCTCCGCCGCCGGCGGGGGCGCCGGCGACGGCCGGGTCACCGTGCCCATGCAGGGCACCATCGTCAAGGTGGCGGTGGAGGCGGGCCAGCACGTCGACGCCGGCCAGACGGTGGTGGTGCTCGAGGCCATGAAGATGGAGAACAACATCGCTGCCGACATCTCCGGAACCGTGACCGAGGTCAAGGTGGCCGAGGGCAACGGGGTCGGCGCCGGCGACGTGGTCGTCGTCATCACCGCCGAATCCGCCTGACCGGGCTCGGCCCCCACGGCAGGTCGAGCCCCGGCCGGGTCAGACCGCCGCGGGATGGCCGGAGCGGACGACGACGGTGCCCGCCAGGCGATCGGGCAGGCCGCGGTGCTCGCGGGGGTCGAGCGCGGCGGTGGCGTAGCCGAGCAGGCCGACCACCGAGAGCATCGGCAGCAGGCCCGGGACCACCGCCGCCCGCACCACGCTTCGGGCCAGTCCCGGCGGGCGGCCGGTGCGCCGGTCGGCCACCCGGGACCCCACGGCGAGCTTGCCCACGGTGCGTCCGAGGAACGCGGTGGTGCCGGCCTCGTACACCAGCCACAGCACCAGCACCGCCACCTGGGTCCAGCGGGGCACCGAGTCGTCGTCACCACGGGTGACCAGCTGGGGGGCGAAGAGGGCCAGCGAGATGACCGCGACCACCAGCAGGTCGATGCCCCGCCCCAGCGCCCGCTGGGCCAGCGACGCCACCTCGTCGCCCGACCCGGGTTCAGCCACCTGCCCGGCACCGGTCCTCGACGTGGTCGGGGCGGGCGTGGCTGCCCGGCCCTGTCACTCGGAGGCCTCGGTGAGCACCTCGCTCAGTGTGGGATGGACGAAGAGGCTCTCGGCGATGTCCGAGACCGTGAGGCTGGCCCGCACCGCCACCGCCAGCACCGAGATCAGCTCCGCGGCGTGGCGCCCGACGATGGAGCCGCCCAGGACCTCGCCGGTGGCCGGGTCCGACACGATCTTCACGAACCCCCGGGGATCGTCGTTGATGAGCGCCTTGGCCGACACCGTGAACGGCACCTTGGTGACCCGGACCTTGCGGCCCTCCGCGAAGGCGTCGGCCTCGGCCAGCCCGACGTCGGCGATCTCCGGCTCGGTGAAGATGGCCGACGCCGCCTTGTCGTAGTCGATGTGCCGGTGAGGCCGGGTGCTGTGCATGCCCAGGGCGTGCTCCGCGATCTTGCGGCCCTGCATGGCGCCGACCGAGGACAGCGGCAGCTTGCCGGACAGGTCGCCGGCGGCGTAGATGTGGGGCACCGACGACCGCAGGTTGTGGTCGACGGTGACGTAGCCGTCCACGGTGGCGACCCCGGCCGAGTCGAGCCCGAGGGTGTCGGAGTTGGGGATCGAGCCGATGGCCAGCAGCGCGTGGCTGCCGTGGGCGATCCGCCCGTCGTTGCACCGCACGTGGACACCGTCGTCGTCCATGTCGATCCCGACGGCCCGGGCTCCCTTGTAGAGGTGGACCCCGCGCCGGAGGAAGTCGGCCTCGAGGGCCGCGGCCACCTCTGGATCCTTGGTGGGCAGCACCTGCTGGCGGCTCACGATCAGGGTGACCTCGGCGCCGAAGGACGAGAACATGTGGACGAACTCCACGCCGGTGACCCCCGAGCCGATCACCACCAGGTGGCTCGGCATCTCCGGCGGCGGGTAGGCGTCGCGGGTGGTGAGGACGCGGACGCCGTCGGGCACGCACCACTCGGGGATGCGGGGCCGGCTGCCGGTGGCCAGGACGACGACGTCGGCCTCGAAGACCTCGAGCCCGTCGTCGGTCTCGGCCACCACGTGGTTGGGACCCTTGAGCGAGCCGGTGCCCTTGACCAGGCGCACCTTCTGGCTCACCAGCAGGCTCTCCATCTGGGTCTGGAGCTTGGTCTCGATGCGGTCGACCCGCTCCTTCAGGTTCTCGACGTCGATCGCGGCCGTGGTGTCCTCGAGCCCCATGCCCTCGATCCGGTTGACGAACGAGATCGCCCCGCCGGTGGCGATCATGGCCTTCGACGGGATGCAGTCGAGCAGGTGGGCGGCGCCGCCGATCAGGTCACGCTCGATCATGGTGACGCTGGCGCCGAGGCGCGCCGCGTTCGTGGCGCAGCTGTTGCCCGCGGGCCCGCCACCGATGATGACCAGACGCGTGTTCACCGTGGAGAAGGGTAGTGGTTCGTCAGACGACGGGCGGGCGACCCAGGCGGGTCAGGGTCCAGACCGTCCGCCAGCGCATGGGCTGCCGATCCACCGGTCCCTCCAGGCCCTCGCGCGTCCCCTGCCACAGCTCGCCGATGCGGCGGGTCCGCAGCCAGGTGATGGCGAACCAGTCGGCGACGTAGAGCACGCCGAGGATCCAGGGCAGCCGGCGGCGGGCCAGCAGCACCCGGTTCCGGGCGGTGAGCCGGGTGGCCGAGCCGTGGCGTTCGATCTCGGTGCGGGGGTGGTGGACGACCGCGTCGCCGTCGTAGGCGATCCGCCAGCCGGCATCGATGAGGCGCCAGGCCAGGTCGGTCTCCTCGAGCGCGTAGAAGAAAGGGTCGGGTAGTCCGCCGACGGCATGGAACGCCGCTGCTCGCACCGCGCAGGCGCCGCCGGGGAAGCTGGTGACGTCGCCCGAGCGCTCCGGATCTCCCCGGCCCAGCCGGGGCACGTGCCGAGCGGCGGTGCCGCCACCATCGGGGTCGACGATCCGGAAGCCCACGGCGGCGAGGTCGGGCTCGGCGGCGAACCGGGCCACGGTCCGGGCCACCAGGCCCGGGTCCTGCACCACCGCGTCGTCGTCGAGGAAGACCAGCAGGTCGCCGGTGGCGTGCTGGGCCCCCCGGTTCCTGCCGGCCGGGATGCCCACGTTCTGCTCCAGGTCGACCCGGACCACGCCGTCGGGGACCACGGCGTCCGCCCGGCCGTTGACCACCACCACCACCTCGTGCTCGACGCCAGCCGCAGCGGGGATCGAGGCGACCGCCGCGGCCAGCTCGGCCGGCCGATCACCCATGGTGAGCAACACCCAGCTGACGCGGACAGGACCCGCGGACGAGGCCGAGGACGGCGACGAGAACGACGAGGAGGACACTGCCCGCGAGCCTAGGAGGCCACTGCTGTAGTGCTCGCTACGAAAGATTCCTGGCGAACACCACGGCGGACTCGCGCCGCCCTACACTTGCGAGCTACGTGTTCCGACCAACTTGGTGACGCCCGCTAGGCCCATGGCCGACACCCGCCTCCACCGCCCCCACGACCAGCCGCGCATCGTCCGCGAGCCGCCTGCCCGCCGGCCGGCCCGACGGCCCCTGCCCTTCGGCATGCGCTGGCTCCACATCGCCGACTTCGTGGTCATCCAGGCCATCCTGGTGAGCTCGGTCCTGGCCCGGGTGATCTGGGACGACGGCTTCCGTGCCAAGCCCGTCGGCGAGTACGTGGCCGGCTTCGCCGTGGCCGGCGCCATCCACATGCTGGTGTACTACTTCGGGGGCCTCTACGAGTCCTTCCAGCGCCTGGGGGCCAAGCTCTGGCTGCCCCGCACCGCCGCGCTCACCTTCGTCGCGGTCCTGCTCGACGCAGCCGCAGCCCTGCTCACCGGCCGCTATCTCATGCCCCGCGGGAACCTGATCATCCTGCTGTTCCTCGGATCCCTCGGCATCGCCTTCAACCGGTGGCTGGCCCGCCGGCTCCGGGCCCGCCGCTACGGCCACGCCCGGGTCCTGCTCGTCGGGAACCCCGACGACATCAGCCTGGCCCGATCCCACCTGCACATCTCCGAGCCGTCGGTGCGGATCGCCGGCCAGGTCGCCAACCTCGACCACCTGGAGGAGGCCATCGAGCGGGTGCACGCCACCGACGCCCTGCTGCTGAGCGGGGGCACCCTCGGCGACATCTACCCACACCCCCTCGAGGAGCTCGAGGAGCGGCGCATCGGCGTGTTCCACCGGATCAGCCCCGCCGACACCCTGCTCGGGCTCCAGCAGACCCGCCAGATCGCGGGCATGCCCTTCGTCACCCTCCGGGCCCACGCCCTCCCCACCCACCGGGCCCGCTTCAAGCGGGTGACCGAGCTGTGCTACCTGCTCGTCGCCCTGCCGATCCTGCTGCCCCTGGCCGCGGCGGTCTCGCTCTACGTCCGGATCCGGGTGGGGCCGGGCATCATCCACCGCCAGGTCCGGGTCGGCCGCTTCGGCACCACCTTCACCATGGTCAAGTTCCGGACCATGGGCCACGACGCCGAGGAGAACGGGGCCGTGAAGGCCGCCAGCGACGACCCCCGGGTCATCCAGGGCATGGGCTGGCTGCGGCGCACCCGCCTCGACGAGCTCCCTCAGCTCTGGAACGTGGTGCGGGGCGAGATGTCGCTGGTCGGGCCCCGGCCCGAGCGGCCCGAGTTCGCCGAGCAGTACGAGCTCATCATCCCCGGCTACGGCCGCCGCCACGACATTCCGCCCGGGCTGACCGGGCTGGCCCAGGTCCACGGGCACTACCACACCGATCCCGGGTTCAAGCTCGGCCACGATCTCCAGTACCTCGTGAACTGGTCGCCGATCCTCGATCTGGAGATCATGATCCGCACCGTCTGGACGGTCCTCACCGGCCGCCTCTGAGGCCGCCCTCGTTCCCGATGGCGAGCCCACTCCCCTCGGTCACCGCCGTCATGCCGGCGCGCAACGACGCCCCCCACCTCGCCCACGCCGTTACCTCGGTGCTCACCCAGGACTACCCGGGCCCGCTCCGGCTGGTGATCGGGGTCGGCCCCTCCGACGACGGCACGGAGCGGACCGCCGAGGACCTGGCCCGCTCCGACGCTCGGATCACGGTGGTCCCCAACCCCGCCGGCGGGACCGGGGCCGGCCTCAACGCCGCCCTGGGGGCCGCGTGCGGTGACGTGATCGTGCGCGTCGACTCGCACTGCGAGCTGCCGCCCGGCTACGTGCGCCGGGCGGTGGCGACGCTGCAGCGCACCGGTGCGGCCAACGTGGGCGGGGTCCAGGCCGCCACCGGCACCACCCCCTACGAGCGGGCGGTGGCAGCGGCCATGACCTCGCGCTTCGGGGTCGGTGACGCCAAGTTCCACTACGGAGGCGACGAGGGCCCGACCGACACCGTGTACCTGGGTGTGTTCGACGCGGCGACGCTCCGCGAGGTGGGCGGCTTCGACGAGTCCCTGGTCCGCAACCAGGACTACGAGCTCAACTGGCGGCTGCGCGCTGCGGGCCACCAGGTGTGGTTCGACCCGGGGCTGATGGTCCGCTACCAGCCCCGCAGCTCGGCCCGGGCCCTGGCGCGCCAGTACTTCGAGTACGGGCAGTGGAAGCGCGAGGTCATCCGGCGCCATCCCCGCTCCCTGCGCCTCCGCCAGCTGGTGGCCCCGGTCACAGTCCTGGGGCTGGCCGCCGGGCTCGTGGGTGCCCTCGCCGGCCGTCGCTGGATGCTGATCGCGCCCGCCACCTACGCCACCGCGGTGCTGGCGGCCAGCGTCGCCACCGCCGGATCGGGACCCGAGGCCCTCACCCTGGCCGGGGTCTTCCCCACCATGCACCTCAGCTGGGGCGCCGGATTCCTCGTCGGACCCACCGGAGCGCCACGTCGACCCGCCGAGCGGCCAGACTGAACGTCGTGAGCGCCGCGCCCCCGACCCTGCATCCGGTCGCCGGTCGACCGTCGCTGGGCCGCTACCTGAGCGAGCTGGCCGACCGGCGCGAGTTCATCCGGACCATGCCCCGCCACGACCTCCACGCCCAGAACATGCACACGGTGCTGGGCAACCTGTGGTTCCTCGTCGACCCGGTGCTCTCCACCGCCGTCTACTACGTCATCTTCGGGTTGCTGCTCGACGTCGACCGGGGCGTCGACAACTACATCGCGTACCTGGTCATCGGGGTGCTGATCTTCCGCTACTTCAGCTCGGCCACCGTCACCGCGACTCGGGTGATGCGCCGCAACGAGACCCTCATGCGCTCGCTGTACTTCCCGCGGGCGTCGCTCCCCCTGTCGTCGGCCATCGGCAGCTTCTACACCCTGCTCCCGGGGCTCGGAGTGATGGCCCTGGTCGTGATCCTCACCGGCGAGCTCCCCACCTGGCGCTGGCTGCTGCTGCCGATGGTGCTCGCGACCACCTTCGCGTTCGTCACCGGCGCGGTGCTCCTCGTCGCCCGCCTCGGCAGCCACTTCGCCGATCTGCACAGCCTGCTCCCCCACCTGACCAGGCTGTTGTTCTACGTGTCGGGCGCGCTGTACGACCCCTCCCGCTTCGACACCGCCGGGCTCGACATCTTCTTCGACGTCAACCCCATGTACCAGCTCCTCACCCTGGCCCGCTGGTGCCTCATGGAGCAGGACGCGAACCCCTGGTTCTGGTTGACCGCACCGGCATGGGCCCTCGGGAGCCTGGTGGTGGGCTTCGTGGTGTTCTGGCGCGGCGAGGCCACCTACGGGTCGGGCCGATGAGCAGGAGGCGAGGGTGGCAGTGGCCCGCCGGGATCCACGGGTGCGCGCATGGCCTCGCAGCTGCCCCCACGAGGATGGTGCACCGGTGAGCGAGCCCGCGGTCACCCTGACCGCCCACGACGTGCACGTGGTGTACCGCACCTACCTCGACGGCCGTCCCATGTTGCGGCGCCGGCTGCGGGGCGGCCCCGGTGCCCAGGCGCGGTACAGGGACGTGCACGCGGTGCGGGGCGTCGACCTCACCCTCACCGAGGGCGAGTGCCTCGGCCTCGTGGGCAGCAACGGATCCGGCAAGAGCAGCCTGCTGACCGGGCTGGCCGGGCTCATCGAGCTCGAGGCAGGCGAGGTCATGGCCACGTCGCGGCCGGCGCTCCTCGGCGTGGGAGCCGCGCTCAACCGACGGCTGTCGGGGCGCCGCAACGTCGAGATCGGCTGCCTGGCCCTGGGTCTGTCCCGGGACGACATCGACGCTCGGATGGAGTCCATCATCGACTTCTCGGGACTGGCCGAGTCGATCGACATGCCGATGAGGACGTACTCGTCGGGCATGCGCGCCAGGCTGGCCTTCACAATCGCCACCGAGCTCTCCCCGGAGATCCTGTTGATCGACGAGGCCCTGGCGGTCGGCGATCGCTCGTTCAAGCGCCGGGCCGCCGAGCGCCTCGAGGAGCTGCGAGCCCAGGCCGGGTCCATCGTCGTGGTCTCCCACAACCTCGGTGAGATCGCCGACATGTCCACCCGGGTGGCCTGGATGGACGAGGGCCGGTTGCGCCTCGTCGGCGACCCCGACGAGGTGCTCGACGCCTACAAGGAGGCCAACGACTACGTGCCCGGCGCCCCCACCCGCAAGGCCCGCAAGAAGCAGGCTCGGCGGGCCCGGGGGCGGGCTCGGCGGGCCCGGCTCGCCGAAGCGGCTCAGGCCGAGAACGACTGAGCCGATGGGTGCCTTGAACCACGGCCCGCCGGCCGCCACCATTACGGCGCGGGCCGCCACGAGGGGATGCACTTCCATGCCAGTCCGACGGACCTCGGTCACCTGTGCTGCGGTTTCCGCAGCTCTCATCCTGATCATCGGGGTGCTGCCCGCGCAGGCCCAGGAGCCCGACGGCGGCACCATGGTCTCGGTCAGCGGCGGCGGCTGGGGCCACGGCGTGGGCATGAGCCAGTACGGCGCCTACGGACGGGCGGCCGATGGGCACAGCCACGAGGACATCCTCGGCTTCTACTACCCCGGGGCCCGGCTGCGTGATGTCGAGGTCGCCGAAGACGTGCGGGTGCACCTCCACAGCGCTCGGGGCACGGTGGTCGATCCCACGGGCGAGCTCCGGCTGTACGACGAGGACGGGGACCGCTTCTACACCCACCGCACCGGGGCTCCGCTCACGATCGAGAAGACCCGCCGGGGCTTCACCGTGATCAAGCCCAACGGGCGCAACGTCTGCATCGATCGCGACACCGAGGTCGACGAGTGCCGGGGCGACCGGATCAGCGTTCGGTTCGTGGAGGGTGAGCCGGTCACCGTGGACGCCATCGACCGGGTGTCCATCGGCACCACCGGCAACAGCTACCAGTGGGGGGAGCTGGTCATCTCCGAGCGCAGCATCGATCGAGACACGCTGTGGGTGGTGCTCGAGGGCCTCACCATGGACCAGTACCTGTACGGGCTGGCGGAGGTGCCGGCGTCGTGGCCCGCGGCGGTGCTCCGGGCCCAGGCGGTGGCCGGCCGGACCTACGCCTTCGACCGGATGACGGACCGTCGGGCCTCGGCGAACTGGACGTTCCCCTGGGACCTGTACTCCACCGTCAACGACCAGGTGTACCACGGTCGCGAGAAGGAGATCGGGACCCACGGCCCCGACTGGACCGGCGCAGTGGACGCCACCTCGGGCCAGGTGCTGATGTACGAGGGCGACCCCATCACCGCGTTCTACTCGTCGTCCAACGGCGGCTTCAGCGAGGAGAGCGGCTACGTGTTCGTCAGCTCTCTCCCCTACCTCGTCGCCCAGCGGGACACCTACGACTCGTTCGCCAACCCCAACGCCAGCTGGCAGCGCGACTACACAGGCGACGAGGTCGGCCGGTGGATGGCGGCCTCGTCGATCGGATCGGTGGGCTCGGTGCTCGACGTCCGCATCACCGGCGACATGGGCAGGTCCGGCCGGGTCGACCGGGCCACGGTGACGGTGGTGGGCACCGAGGACACGAAGATCACGAACGGCAACCGGTTCCGGATCGCGGTCAACTCCGGGGTCGCTCGAGCCGGCGGCGGCCTCAGCCGGCAGATCCTGTCCACCAAGTACGAGGTCACGGTGCTCGGGGGTGAGGACCCGGTGGGGTCCCTCGACCGGGCCCGGCGCACCGGCGATCAGGTGACCGTGCACGGCTGGGTGTTCGACCCCGACAGCAGCGGCTTCGTCGACGTGCAGGTCAGGGTCGACGGCGAGGTGGTCGAGACGGTCCTGGCCGACGATCCCCGCTACGACGTCGACGCGGTCTTCGAGCACGGGTCGAGCCGGGGCTACTCGGCGACGGTGACCGTCGGCCCCGGCGCCCACCAGATCTGCGTCTACGCGGACAACCTGGGCCCGGGCAACCGGCTGCTCCTCGGCTGCAAGGTCCGCTAATGGGGATCGACCAGTTGGTGCCCGCTGGGGGTGAGGCTGGTTCCGAGCCGCTTGTCGGTCAGCACTACGGTTCGCAGGGTTTCGAGCTCTACGCCTAGATCGTGCGCCGGCCGGTCGGTGAGGTCGACCTCGATG
>JBFKRY010000017.1:0-32159 GCA_041636995.1 Acidimicrobiales bacterium
ATGATGCTCGAGGGCGCCGGCTTCGAGGTGTTCGACCTGGGCATCAACACCGATGTCGACGAGTTCCTCGCTGCGCTCGACGAGCACGAGCCCGACATCCTGGGCATGTCGGCGCTGCTCACCACCACCATGCCCTACATGAAGGTGGTCATCGACACCCTGGTGGAGAAGGGGCTGCGCGACGACTTCATCGTGCTGGTCGGCGGGGCCCCCCTCAACGAGGAGTTCGGCGAGGCCATCGGCGCCGACGCCTACTGCCGCGACGCCGCCATCGCCTCCGAGACCGCCACCAGCCTGGTCATGGCCCGCCGGAACGCCACGGTGTGATGACCCCGCCCCGGGTCCTGGTGCTGGCCTGCGGGGCGCTGGCCCGGGAGCTGCTCGACGTCGCTCGCCTCGAGCGCCTCGAGGGGGTCACCGTCGAGTGCCTGCCGGCCACGCTGCACAACCGGCCCGAGCGCATCGCCGACGCCCTGCGGCGCCGCCTCGACCAGGTGCGCGACGACTACGACCGGATCCTGATCGGCTATGCCGACTGCGGCACCGGCGGCGCGGTCGACAAGATCTGTGCCGAGGAGGGCATCGAGCGCCTGCCCGGCGACCACTGCTACCAGTTCTACGCGGGCCACGACCGCTTCCTGGCCATGCACGACGCCGACCCCACCGCCTTCTACCTCACCGACTACCTGGTCAAGCACTTCGACCGCCTGGTGATGGGAGGGCTCGGCATCGCCGCGCACCCCGAACTGCGCGACCAGTACTTCGGCAACTACACCAAGATGGTGCACCTGGCCCAGACCGACGACCCGGCGCTGGACCGCAAGGCGCGGGAGGCCGCGGCCACCCTGGGCCTGACCCACGAGCGCCTCCACACCGGCTACGGCGAGCTGCAGGACACCCTGGTTGGATTCGTGCGCAGCAGGGCGGCCCGATGAGCCGGCGCCGCTCCAGCGCCGGCGAGCTGGTCACCATCTACTGGCGCGACATCCCCGCGCAGGTCACCGCCAGCCGGGGCCGCGACAAACAGAAGTGGTTGCTGGAGCCCCGCTTCCAGCACGCCATCGACCGGGCCGCCACCGTCGCCGGGCTCACCGACACCCACTCCTACGTGGCCCAGTGGCGCCGCGAGGCCCAGCCGGTGGGCGAAGGGGCCGATCTGCTGGCCGCAGCCCAGGCCGAGGCCGCCAGACTGGAGCAGGCCCACCCGCCGGCGCGGCTCGAGGAGCTCGTGGTTGCGGGCGGCCTGGCCACCGACCCCCACCCCGCAGTGGAGGAGACCCCATGACCGACACCGTCCTCAGCTCGGCCACCAAGGAGGTGGTGATCGGGTTCGACCGCCCGTTCGTGATGATCGGCGAGCGCATCAACCCGACGGGACGCAAGCTCCTCGCCGAGGAGATGAAGAACGACGACTTCAGCCGGGTCGAGGCCGACGCCATCGCCCAGGTGGCCGCGGGCGCGCACATGCTCGACGTCAATGCCGGCATCCCGCTGGCCGACGAGCCCGCCCTGCTGGCCAAGGCCATCAAGCTGGTCCAGTCGGTCACCGACGTGCCCCTGTCGATCGACTCGTCGATCATCGAGGCCCTCGAGGCCGGCATCTCGGTCTACGAGGGCAAGCCGCTGGTGAACTCGGTCACCGGGGAGGAGGAGGTCCTCGAACGGGTCCTGCCCTTCGTGGCCAAGCACGGCGCCGCGGTGGTGGCCGTGTCCAACGACGACACCGGCATCTCCGAGGACCCCGACGTCCGCTTCGCGGTGGCCAAGAAGATCATCGAGCGGGCCGGCGACCACGGCATCCCCCGTGAGGACGTGGTGGTCGACCCCCTGGTGATGCCCATCGGGGCCATGGGCACCGCGGGGAAGCAGGTGTTCACGCTGGTGCGGCGGCTGCGCGAGGAGCTGGGGGTCAACACCACCTGCGGCGCCAGCAACGTGAGCTTCGGGCTGCCCAACCGGCACACGATCACCGGCACCTTCCTGGCCATGGGCATCGCCTCGGGCATGACCTCGGCCATCATGAACCCCCTCCACGCGGAGGTGAAGGCTGCGGTCATGGCGGCCGACGTGCTCGCCAACAACGACGAGAACTGCGCCGCCTGGATCCGTGAGTTCCGTGAGCCCGCGGCCGGCGGCAACGGCGCCGGTGGTGGGGCACGCCGCCGGGGCGGGCGGCGCCGCCGACCCGCCGAGTAGTCGATGCCCCGGGTCGTCTTCACCCCGTCGGGCCTGAGCGGCGAGGTCGCTGCGGGGACGACGGTGCTCGAAGCGGCACGCCAGCTGGGCGTGGACCTCGACACCGTGTGCGGGGGCCGGGGCATCTGCGGTCGCTGCCAAGTGGAGCCCGGGGTGGGCTCGTTCGCCAAGTGGGCCATCGAGGCCGGCCCGGACAGCCTCAGCGCCTGGGGCCCTCTCGAGCAGAACTACACCGGTCGCCGGGCGATCGGTGAGGGGCGCCGCCTCGGCTGCTCGGCCCAGATCGAGGGCGACGTGGTCATCGACGTGCCCCCCGAGAGCCAGATCCACAAGCAGGTCATCCGCAAGTCGGTCGACGTGGGCGACCTGGTGATCGACCCCGTCTACACCCTGCACTACGTGCCCGAGGGGGATCCGGTCCAGGTGCTGCGCGACGAGTGGAGCCTGGAGATCGAGGGGATCGACGCCGAGCTGCCCGAGGGGCCCATGACCGTGGCCGTCCGGGAGGGCAGCCGGATCACCTCGGCGTGGCCGGGCTATCTCGACCGGGTGGGCGGGATCGCCGTCGACATCGGCTCCACCACCATCGCCGGGCACCTGGTGGACCTGGCCACCGGCGAGGTGCTGGCCTCGGCCGGCCGGATGAACCCGCAGATCCGCTACGGCGAGGATCTGATGAGCCGGGTCTCCTACGTGATGATGAACCCCGGTGGCGACACCGAGCTCACCCGGGCGGTGCGCCGAGCCCTCGACGAGCTGGCCGCCACCCTCCTCGACGAGGCCGGGATGGACGCCGACCGGATCCTGGACACGACCCTGGTGGGCAACCCGATCATGCACCACCTGGCGCTGGGCTACGACCCCACCCCCCTGGGCCAGGCGCCGTTCCCACTCGCCACCGAGGGCGCAGTGCACACCACTGCCGCCGAGCTGGACCTGGCGCTGCCCCGGGCCACGGTCTACGTGGCCCCCTGCATCGCCGGCCACGTGGGCGCCGACGCCGCCGCGGCCATCCTCAACGAGGGCCCGCACCGCTCCCAGGACATCCAGCTGCTGGTGGACGTGGGCACCAACGCCGAGATCGTGCTGGGCAACGCCGACCGGCTCTTCGCCGCGTCCAGCCCCACCGGCCCCGCCTTCGAGGGAGCCCAGATCAGCGGCGGGCAACGAGCCACCGCGGGCGCCATCGAGCGGGTGCGCATCGACCGCGAAACCCTCGAACCCAGCTTCAAGGTGATCGGCTGCGACCTCTGGTCCACCGAACCCGGCTTCGCCGAGGCCACGGCCGGTACCGGGGTCACGGGCATCTGCGGCTCGGGGATCATCGAGGTGATCAGCGAGCTGGTGATGTCGGGCGTGATCGACCGCCAGGGGGTGATCCTGGGCTCGGCCGCCGAGCGCAGCGACCGCATCGTCGCCGACGGGCGCACGTTCTCCTACGTGCTCCACGGCAACCTGCACGTGACCCAGGCCGACGTCCGGGCCATCCAGCTCGCCAAGGCCGCGCTGCGGGCCGGGATCGAGCTGCTGCTCGAGCACGCCGGGCTCACCGAGGTGGACCAGATCCGCCTGGCGGGAGCCTTCGGGGCCCACATCGACCCGACCCACGCCATGGTCGTGGGGCTGATCCCCGACGCCCCGGTCGACGCGGTCCGGGCCGTGGGCAACAGCGCCGGCAGCGGCGCGGTGCGGGCGCTGCTGTCGCGCCAGCAGCGGGCCGAGGTGGAGGACATGGTGGCCCGGGTGACCAAGATCGAGACGGCCACCGAGCCCCGATTCCAGGAGCTGTTCGTGGCCGCGCTGGCGTTCCCCCACGCCATCGCGGACGGGCCGGGGGACCAGGGGGGCAGGAGACGGGGGCGGGCCAGAGCCGCCAGGGGGTAGCGAGAATATGAGCGACGAACCACGCCGGGGCCGCCGGTCGGGCGGTCGCGCCGGGCGCCAGGCGGCCCGGAGCCAGGCGCAGGCGGCCACCGCCGCGTACCTCGAGCGCCGGCTGGCGCCGGTCGAGATGCTCGACGAGGAGGGCTACCAGCGCATCGAGGACAACGCCGAGATCATCCTGAGCGAGGTGGGGATCGCCTTCCAGGAGTTCCCCGAGGCATTGGACCTGTGGCGGGACGCGGGCGCAGAGATCGACGGCGACCTGGTGCGCTTCCCCAAGGGACTGTGCCGCCAGCTGGTCCAGGACCACGCCCCGGCCAGCTACACCCAGCACGGCCGCAACCCGGCACGGAACGTCCTGATCGGGGGCAACGCCACCGTGTTCGCCCCCAACTACGGCTCACCGTTCGCCACCGACCTCGACCAGGGGCGGCGGTACGCCAGCCTGGAGGACTTCGAGAACATCGTGAAGCTGGTGTGGATGCTCCCCCACCTGCACCACTCGGGGGGCACGGTGTGCGAGCCGGTGGACGTGCCGGTCAACAAGCGCCACCTCGACATGGTGTACGCCCACATCCGTTACAGCGACAAGCCGTTCATGGGATCGGTCACCGCAGCCGAGCGGGCTGCGGACTCCGTGGAGCTGGCCCGCATCGCCTTCGGCGGCGACCTGGGGGACCGCACCGTGATGACCTCGCTCATCAACGCCGCGTCGCCGCTGCGCTGGGACGCCACCATGCTGGGCGCAGCCACCGAGTACGCACGGGCCAACCAGGCCTGCGTGGTGTCGCCGTTCATCCTGGCGGGCGCCATGTCGCCGGTCACGGTCGCCGGGCTGGCAGCCCAGGCGCTGGCCGAGGCCCTGTCGGGGATGGCGTACCTGCAGCTGGTGCGGCCCGGCGCCCCGGTCGTGTTCGGCACCTTCGCCACGTCCATGTCCATGGCCACCGGCGCGCCCACCTTCGGCACTCCCGAGGGGGGCCAGGCCATCCACGTGATGGGGGGCCTGGCCCGGCGGGTGGGGGTGCCGTTCCGCTCCGGCGGCCAGCTCACCGCCTCCAAGGTCGCCGACGCCCAGGCCGCCTACGAGTCCGCGGCCACGCTCCTGCCCACCATGGCCGCGGGCACCAACTTCGTTCTCCACGCCGCTGGCTGGCTCGAGGGCGGGCTCAGCGTCGGCTACGAGAAGCTCATCCTCGACGCCGACCAGCTGGGGATGATGTCGGTGTACGCCAAGGGCATCGACCTGAGCGAGAACGGCCAGGCCATGGACGCTTTCCGCACGAACCCCCACGGCCAGCACTTCCTGGGCAACGAACACACCCTGGCCAACTTCGAGACCGCCTTCTACCGCTCCACCACCGCCGACAACAACAGCTACGAGCAGTGGAGCGAGGAGGGCTCGCTCGACGCGGCTCAGCGGGCCAACGCCACCTGGAAGCGCATGCTCGCCGAGTACGAGGCGCCCCCCATCGACGACGCCGTCGACGAGGAGCTGCGCGACTACGTGGCCCGCCGCAAGGCCTCCATGCCCGACCAGGCGTACTGACGCCGGCCAGCGCGCCCGGTCTCCTCTGGCGAGGTGCATGCGGCAGCGATGCGATGGTGTTGGAGCGAGGCGGCGACTCCCTTCCGGGGTTCGGTGGCAGACTGCGCCGGTGCGCGCTGCGTTGACGACTCTGGTGATCTGCGCGGTCCTCAGCAGCTGCAGCAATCGGTCGCCGACCGAAGATGCTTCGCCGCTGTCATCGCCTCTGTCGACGGACGGTTCGGCACGCACGAATGGTGTTGGGTCCGAGGCGACAGGACGGTTGCGCGTGACGAATCGTCAACCGTTCGACAACAGGGGTCTGCCGGTGTTTCCGTCACCCGATGGCCGCATGTACCTCGACGTTGATGGCTGTGTGGTGCCGATCGCCGCGGACAGCCAACCGGCCTGCCCCGACGAGGGAGACCATTGGGTGGCGTCGGCGAGCTGGGCCCCCGACGGCAGTTTCGTGGTGCACGACCGAAACGCGTTCACCGGCGGCGGTGACTCCGACATCCATGCCGTGTTCATCGAAGACCCCAGCGGCGACGACGCGGGGCGCGCATCGAGGGCGCGGTTCGCCAACCTGACCGAAGACCGCGCCGGTGAGGAGTCGAACATCGACGTGATGCCGCTCGTGGTCGGCCGCGAGGTGAGGTTCTTGCGGCTCTCGGTTCCCGCTGATCCGCCTCACGAGTTCGAGATCGTCACGATCGGTCTCGACGGTGCCGTGATCAGCTCCGCGCCGACATCGCTGATGACGACGAGCGACCTCATCAGCCCGATACGGGCAGTGCTCGTCGAGGACCGCCACCACATCCTGGGACGACCCTCGACCAGTGACCAGGGCCAGCTCATCACCGTTGACGCTGACGGGACCACGCTCTTCCACCCCATCGGCGACCAGTGGGTGACGCTCCTCTACGGCACTGCTGCGAGTGACGCGGTCGTGATGACGTTCGACGCGGAGTTCGAATCGACGAGCGGGCAGGTTCGGACCTTCGACGGTTCCCGCTACGGCGCCACCGGACTCGCCGTCACAGAACGGGGATTCGACGTCCTCCACACGATCGGCTTCGATCCCACCGCCATCGCCTTCGCGCCAGATCACAGCAGAATCGTGGCCGCGTACTCCGACGCCGACCAGACCACGACAATTTTGCGGATCTGGGACGCGGCCGACGCAACGATCACCGACATCGGAACCATCCCGGTCCGAGCTGTGCACGAAATGCGATGGGTATCCAGCGACGAGCTCGTCGTGTTCGGCGACGACGAGATCCTGACCCTCCAGCTCGCCACCTGACCAACCCCTCGAGAGCGCGACTCCGCAGCCCGGGCCTTCGCCGGCGGACGGCCCGAGCAGCATCGCTCGCACCACCGCGCTGGACACCTACGTTGACACTGACGACGATGACTGCATCTGTCGAGGGACCCACCTCCACCGGAGTGGTCGCCGCAACGGTCGGCGCCAGGGCCCTCGCGTGTTGAGCCGCACGATTCATGACTCCCCGCTGGTGATCGGCCCGCTTCGGAGCTTTGCCACCTGGGCTTTGCGTGTGCGCGGCTGGCAGGTCGAGGGCCGACTCCCCGACGCTCCCAGATTCGTCCTGGTGGCTGCGCCGCACACCAGCAGCCTCGATCTGCCGATCATGTTGGCGGTGGGCCTGCACTTCCGTGTGCGACTGCACTGGCTCGGCTCGAGCCTGTACTTCCGTTGGCCGGCATCGAGCCTGTTGCGTTGGCTCGGCGGGATACCGGTCGGCGGCGCATCCTCGGGCGGACCCCTCGACCAGGCCACCGAGCTGATGGCGTCGGTCGACGAGATCGCAGTGGGCATCTCGCCAGAGGGCTCACGCCACCGCGTCCAGCGCTGGCGAACGGGCTTCTACCACCTCGCCCTCGACGCCAACGTCCCGATCGTGCTGGGGTTCATCGACTACCGCCGGCGGGTGACCGGCGTCGGTCCTTCGTTCACGCCGACGGGTGACATCGAGGCCGATCTCGAGTCGGTGCGGGCTTTCTATGCCGACATTCGTGGGCGGCATCCCGAGCGCGAGAGCGAGATCGTGGTGGAGGCGTCACGACGACGGCCCAGCGAAAGTCACCGGTGAGGCCAGCCATCGAGCGGGAGCGGGTCTCGCCGAGGCGTAGTGAGGTGTGGTCGGGGCCGGGCTGTGGATCAGGTGGGTGCCGGTGAGATGTCGGCAGGTCCGGTTGGCCGTTTGGTTGTATGGAGACGGCGGTGCTCGGAGAGGTGATCGACGCCTTGCAGCGGCTCGATCTCGACGGGCTCGACAGCGCGGAGGTGCTGGCGCTGGTCGATGAGCTGGAACGTGAGGCGCGGCGGTTGCGGTCGGTGCAGCTGGCGGTGATGGCCGAGGTCGACCGTCGGGGGCTGCACCGGGCCGATGGGCATGCCTCGGCCAAGGTGCTGGTCCGGCACCGGGGCCAGCTGCCCGGGGGTGAGGCTCTGGGTCGGGAGAAGAGCATGCGGGCCCTGCGGGAGCTGCCCGAGATCGCCGCCGCGTTCGAGGCCGGTGAGGTGGGGTCGGCGCAGGTGGATCTGATCGGTCGGGTGCACGCCAACCGGCGGGTCCGGTACCTGATGCCCATCGAGCAGGACCGCTTCCTGGGCTGGGCCCGGATGCTGTCCTACCGGGACTTCGACTCGAAGATGCGCGAATGGGAACGCCTCGCCGACGCCGACGGGCCCGCGCCTGCCAACGAGCGCCGCCGAAGCCCCTCTGCCCCGAACTGCGGCACAGCGCCGCGCCGACGCGCTCTGGCAGCTGTTCCAGGACGCCGCCAAGTCCGAGGGCTCCGCGGTGCCGGTGGGGTGGGTCCACACCGTCATCTGGTCAGCCGAGGCCTACGAGGAGATGCTGCGCCGCCTCGACGGCCACGACCCCCAACCGGTCGACGTGGATGCCTACTGCTGTGAGACCCTCGATGGCACCCCCCAGGAGCCCCTCGAGGCCGCCGCCGGCAGCCTCGTCGGACGCATCCGGCGGGTGATCGTCGATGCCGCCAGCGAAGTCATCGAAACCGGCGGCCGGCCCGAGCGAGGCCCCCGCCAGCGACGACGGAGGAGGAGCGGTAGAGCGCCTCCGGCGCAGCCGCAGCCCGGCAAGTGTCGGGCTGCGGAAGGAACCTGTGAGATCGACCACCTCGACCCCCACGGCCACGGCGGGCGCACCAACCCCGCCAACGGCGCCCCCCTCTGCGGACGCCACAACCGCTGGAAACAGAAAGGGTTCACCGTCGGCCGCGACCCCGACGGCACCTACCAGACCCTCCGCCCCGACCGCACCCAGCTCGAATGAGCGCGGCTCCCTCGTTGGAAAGGCCGTCCAGGACCGACGCATCGCCACTGGCGTGACGAACACGAAGAGACGAACGCCTCTACTCGTCGCCGGCCCAGCCGGAAGAGCGAGGCGGTGAGCGTCGGGTGTGTTCTGGTTCGACTCCGACGAGGGAGCTCGATAGCGGGCGCGACGCGAGGGGCGCCGTGTGCGAGACCGGACGGCGCGCGGTGTGCTGGGATGGTGGCGTGGACGTCGCGGCGCTGCTGCTCGAGCTCTACGGTCGGATCCCACCGCTGGCACACGATGCAGTCGAGGGACTCGACCTCGACGAGCTGACCGTGCAGCCGGGGCCGGGCGCGAACACGATCGCGTGGCTGGTGTGGCACCTCGCCCGGGTGCAGGACCATCACGTCTCCGAGCTCCTGGACACCACCCAGATCTGGGTCGAGGGCGAGTGGGCCGCCAGCTTCGGCCTCGAGCCCGACCCGTCCGACATCGGCTATGGCCACTCGGCCGCAGAGATGTCGGCGGTGCGACCCGATCGTCCCGAGGTCCTGTTGGAGTACCTGGACGCCGTCGATCAGCGCACCCGGGCGATGTTGACCGAGCTCGCACCGGCCGAGCTGGACCGGATCGTCGACGACCGATGGGACCCACCAGTGACGCTCGGTGTACGCCTGATCAGCATCGCCGACGACAGCCTGCAGCATCTCGGTCAAGCCGCCTACGTGCGCGGGCTGCTCGAGGTCTGACTGCGCCCCACACGACGGCGGCGCCGGGCGCTGTGGCAGACTCGGCTCATGCCGAGGGGATCGGCCTATTCGGGGCCAGTCGAGGCGCTCGAGCGCTACCGGGCCGTGGTCGACGCGTCCGGCAACGCCGAGGTGAAGGGGGCGAAGAACCCCTACACCTCCCGCAACGGACACATGTTCAGCTTCCTCGATCCCGACGGCACCATGGCGCTCCAGCTCTCGGCAGAGATGGAGGCCGAGTTCCGAGCGCAGTACGACAGCGGGCCGGTCGAGCAGTACGGGCGCACCATGCGCAGGTACTCGTCGGTGCCGGCCGAGCTGCTCGCTGACACCGAGGCGCTGCGGGCGTGGTACGACCGGGCCTGGGAGTGGATCGGCACGTTGAAACCCAAGCCGACGAAGCAGGCGTCGGGGAAGGCCTCCACCGAGACCCGGGACGAGGGCTGAAGGCCGACGGTGGCCGCCTCACACGGTGACTGCGTCCCTGGATCGCTGTAGGGTCGCTCCAGACCACGATCCTGGAGGTGCCGCCGATGAAGAAGCTGTTGGTCACGTTGGTGCTGGCGCTCCTCGTCCTCGCCTGCATCAAGAAGGCGAAGGCGAGCCGAGAGGCCGAGTGGCACGGGTTGACCGAGACCGAGGCCCGCTCGAAGCTCGACGAGAAGCTCCCGCACCGGATTCCCGAGGAGAAGCGGAGCGAGATGTCGGACAAGATCATCGCCAAGATGCGCACTCGCGGGGTGCTCGCCGAGGAGCCGGCGACGACTGCGGCCGCGGGGGTCTAGCGGGGGCAAGCGGGAGCAGTCGCCAGAGGCTCGACGCATGCCCCGATCAAGGAGGCCACGGCTTCCTCCTCGTTGGTTCATCAGGCTCGCCTGGTCCGTTCACCGCGGCCTGTACCGCCTGACCGGCGGCCGCCTCGGCCTCTGGCGGCCCAAGGCCGACGGTTGGGGGACCTTGCGTCTCACCACCATCGGGCGCCGGACCGGCCAGGACCGGAGCGTGATGGTCGGCTACTTCGAGGACGGGCCGAACCTGGTCACGATGGCGATGAACGGCTGGGGCGAAGGCGAGCCAGCCTGGTGGCTGAACCTGCAGGCCCACCCCGAGGCTCGGATCGATGTCGTCGGCGGGTCCCGCCTCGTCACCGGCCGAGCCGCCCGGGGCGAGGAGCGCGAACGTCTGTGGGCACGATGGCGGGAGATCGAGGAGAACCTCGACGCCCATGCGGCGCGGCGATCCAGCGAGACCGCAGTCGTGATCCTCGAACCGCGGCGGTAGCCGGGAGAGGGTTGGTCCCCTACCCGGCGCCTCTCGTGTGGACGACGATCGACCCTCCGCCGAGCGTTGTCCCGTCGTATGCGCTGTCGGGCGAGTCGATCTTGTTGTCGTAGACCACGTCCTCGGTTTCCTGGTCCCAGATCTTGATCCGGAACGTGTCGCCATCGGAGCCGTTGTCGACCGCCGTCAGCATGAACCCGAAGCCGGCCACGCCGTTGACGGTGCCGTCGCCCTTGAACTTCGCCCGGCCCCCGCCGGTCACGACGAGCCAGTCGTAGCTCGAGGAGTGGAAGTCGAGGTCACCGGCCTGGAACTGGAACTCGGTCTGCCCGTCGGGCGTGCTCTTCCCCGTCTGGTACCTGGCGACGAAGCCGAAGTTGGCGGTCCCGGTGAGCTCGGGATCGGCGGGGTAGGCGCCTGCGGGCGACTCGATCCAGCCACCGCCGGTCACGAAGCCGTCGCCGTAGACGACGACGAACCCCACTGCGGTCTCGGTGTCGGCGTTCCCCGCGCCCACGGTGTCGGCCACGGTCGCGGTGATCTCGTAGACGCCCGGCTCTGTGTAGACATGCGACGCCGATGCGGTCATCGCCGCCTCGTCGACGTCTGCCGGCGAGCTGGTGCCGTCGCCCCAGTCGATCGTCGCCGCGTGCGGGAGCCCCGGGGTGTCGGTGAACGAGACCGACACGTCGACCGGATCGCCCAGGGGCACGGGACCCTCGGGCGCCGCGACATCGGTGATGTCCACGACCCGGCGGGCGGTGGTGATGTCGGCGTAGCTGAGGAAGCCGATGAACTCGGACCACTCCGGGTTCCACTCACGGTCGCGGACGTAGATCCGGACCCCGTCTTCGGGCCCGAGGCCGGCCTCCGAGAAGTCGGCGAACCACCGGCCCTCTCCGTCCGTCGTCACCTCCTGGTACTGCTCGCCGGCGCTGGTCTGGTGCTCGACGAGCACCGTGGTCGACGGCGGCCCGCTGCCCTCGGCTGAATCCGCATCCGGGTCGACGGTGTCGACCGACAGCTCGGCCAAAGTGAGTGTCTGCACCCGGCCCAGGTCGTCCTCGACGACCCGCACCGTCATGCCGGGCACGAGATCCACGCCGTGGACGCTGTGCGGGAGCAGCGCCGTGGGCGGCTGGCCGGGCTCGGCCGGTGGCTCGATCGGGACGGGGTAGGAGCTCCCCAGGATCTCGACGGTGACCGTCGTCCCGAGGGCGCCCCAGAGCAGCACGGAGTCGTCGGCGATTCCGGCGTAGATGGCTGCCGGCTCGATCCCGGCGTAGGTGATGTCGCCCCCTTCCGGGGTGTCGCCCAAGCCGATGCTCGACTGGGTGTCCTCACCGAGATCGAACTCGGTGACCTCCCAGATGCCGGCACTGTCCGTGCCGACCCCGATGCCGAACGCCTCCGCGCCGATGTCCTCGGGCCCGCCGACGAAGAAGTCGACGCCGCCGAAGTGCCCGGGTGGGCCGGTGCCGCGCGCCACGTCGTTCTCGGTGTCGAACGTGTCGTAGGTGACGTCGAGGATCGTCAGCGTCTTGACATAGCCCGACGCCACGTCGGTGGCCACGACGTACATGCCTGGGGCCAGCGGTGGGCCGTCACCCAGGTCGATCTCGACGTTGTCCGACGGTGCAGGTGGGACCGTCGCGTCGATGTCGTACAGCAGGGTTCCGCCGACGGTGTCGTAGATGTCCACCTCGACCGGCCCCTCGTTCGTTGCCCGGAGGACGCCCACGCCGCCCTGCGGGTTCCCGAAGGATCCAGGG
The DNA here is from genome assembly GCA_041636995.1 of Acidimicrobiales bacterium. Taxonomy (GTDB): domain Bacteria; phylum Actinomycetota; class Acidimicrobiia; order Acidimicrobiales; family UBA8592; genus JBFINV01. The sequence continues at coordinate 12,722 of JBFKRY010000017.1, forward strand.
AGGAAGACCTCGATGAACGGCCCGTAGAACTCGACCACCGTCCAGTCGCCCTCGGGATCGACCGCATTCGCCCCGCCCCACATGGTCTCCACCAGGTCGAACTCACCGGTGAAGTCGTACTCCCACCCGCCTGCGGCGTCGACGGTCGTGATCGCGGAGAACCCACCGATGCTCTCGTTGCCGACGTCGATGATCACCTCGGTCCCCTCGGCGGCGTCCGCGGTGCCCGCGACCCGATCGGCGGCCAGGTCGTAGGTGTCCCAGGTCATGTCGACCAGGGTCAGCTGCTTCGTCCTCGTCCCGTCGGTGACCTCGATGCTGATACCGCCCACGAGGTCGAGGCGCCCCTCCTCGCCCACGGGGATGCCCTCGATCCAGAATGTGCCCACGTCATCGGTCTCGCCGAGGTCGTCGTAGAAGATGCCGTCGACGGTGACGTCGATGGTCGCGTTCGGCGCGAACCATTCCCCGCCGATCCCATCGCTCGTGAGCGAGGCCCTGATGAACGGCCGAGGCGGCGCGAAGTGCTCCACCAGGGTGGCGTCGCCGTCCGGATCGACGACGTTGGCCTGGCCGCCCATGGTCTCCACCAGGTCGAGCTCGCCGGTGAAGTCGTACTCCCACCCGCCGGTGGCGTCGACCGTGGTGAAGCCCGTGGATCCGGTGCTCTCGTCGCCGACGTCGATCACCATCTCGGTGCCCTCGGCGACGTCTGCGGTGCCGGCCACCCGATCGGCGGCCAGGTCGAAGACGTCCCAGGTCATGTCGACCAGGGTCAGCTGCTTCGTCCTCGTCCCGTCGGTGACCTCGATGCTGATCCCGCCCACGAGGTCGAGGCGCCCCTCCTCGCCCACGGGGATACCCTCGATCCAGAACGTGCCCACGTCATCGGTCTCGCCGAGGTCGTCGTAGAAGATGCCGTCGACGGTGACGTCGATGGCGGTGTTCGGCGCGAACCACTCCCCGAAGATCCCATCGCTCGTCAGCGAGGCCACGATGTACGGCGGCGGCCCCTGGGCCGACGCCGGCGAGCTCGCTGCGGCCAGGAGCGCCGCCAGCAGCGTGAGAAGCGCGATGATGCCGATGGTCTGGTCTCGCCCGTGTCCACGCATGTCGCCCTTCCCTTCGTGAAGCGGATCACCAGGATCATGGACGTTGTTACCGCGCGGTAGGGTCGGAGGTCACCGTCTCCGGCCGATACCACGGACTGCAGCAGCGACCACGCGAAGGGTGGCGAAGAGACAGGCCGTCGAGCACCTGGATCGGGTGGCACGGGTCTCCGCGAGCCGAGCCCAGCGGCAACCGGCCGGCTGTGGCCGCCCGAACGAGCCGCCCAGCTCCGGGAACCGGCGCGGCACGGCCGCCGTCAGAGCGCGCGTCGAAACCGAAGGTCCTGCGGCCGGCCGGCTCGCAGGCGGACTCTGCAGGATCTCAGATGAACGTTCCCCTCCCCCGGGTGCTCGCCACCCCCACCACTCGCCGACGGCGGGCGTTGGCGCTGCCGTTCGTCGTGACCGTGGCGGTGACCGCGGGCGCGTGCGCCACCGGCTCGGCCGCGCCGAACAGCGAGGAGCCCCGCACCGACCAGCCCGAGATCATCGTCACCAACCCGCCCGAGGCCCCGATCGGCGGCCCGATCGACGACCCGGGCGTGGACGGAGTCGATGTGGTGTCGAACCCGCCAGAGCCGGTCGTGGTCGCCAACCCGGCACCCCCCTTCGATGGCTGACGCCGTCTCCGACGCAGTGCGCCGCCAGTGGACCCGCCAGGTCACCGCCGAGTACCGCTCGTCGGCGTTGGCCCAGGAGCTGACGCTCTGGCTCACCCAGCTCGGGGCGTCGCCCGATCTGATCGGCGCCGGGTTGCGCATCGCCGCCGACGAGCTCGAACACGCCCGGCTCAGCCACGAGGTCTACGGGGTCGCCGGCGGGACATCGGCGCCACCGCTGGACCGGGCCAACCTGGCGATCGCCCGTGGCGAGGGCGACGCCCTCGAGCGTCGGGTGCTGGATGCCGCGGTCGTGATCTTCTGCCTCGGAGAGACGGTCGCGGTGCCGCTGTTCCGCCACCTGAGGGCGGGTTGCGACGTGGCCGCCCCCCGGGCGGTACTCGACCAGATCGTGCGCGACGAGCCCCGCCACAGCTCGTTCGGCTGGGACCTGCTGGACTGGCTGCTCGACGGACCGTGCGAGGGCCAGGAGGACCACGTCGCCGCGGCGCTGCGGTCGGGCTTCGCAGCCCTCGAGCGCGCCTACGGCGACCACGGCCTGCCGGCGGGAGCCCAGCTGTCCCCGCAGGACCGGGGATGGGGTCTGGCCCCCCGGCACGAGTATGCGGACATCCTTCGCTCCACGTTCGACCGGGTGTGGCAGCCACGCTTCGGGGCCTACGGGATCGATCCCACCCCGGCGTGGGAGGCTCGGACCTCGGCGTGGGACCCCGAGCCGGTCAGCACCGGTCCAGCCGCCGGCTGACCCGGCGAGCAGACACGTGCCCGGCGTCAGCCGACCTGCATGACCCGCATCATCTCGTGATCCTCGTGGGAGAGGATGTGGCAGTGCCACACGTACCGGCCGGACTTCTCGAACCTGGTCTTGATCCGGACGAGCTGGCCGGTTGCCGGAGCGTCGTCGGGGTCGCCGGGGAGCGAGGTGACGATGTCCTTCGGCGCGCCCTCGTAGTACTCCGGGCCAGCTGGCGCAGCGGTGAAGTTCCGGATGCTGGAGATCGCGGGCGCCTCACCGGTGTTGCCGTTGTGTTGGAGCACCGCCTGGACGCCCGTGATGTCGTATTCGAAGTCCTCGCGGTCGAGGATCTCGAAGTTCACCAGGTGGAGGTGGATGGGGTGGGCATCTGCGGTGAAGTTGTAGATCTCCCAGATCTCCGTGCTGTCCGCGGCGGGGGTCTCCGTGGTGGGCTGGAACCAGGTGTAGGCGGTGGCCACGTCCGTTCCACCGAGGTCGTCGGCAACCGTCCCGAGCAGAGGCTGCAGGCGCCCGTACTCGTCGGTGCCCTCGAAGAGCGCGACCCGGCGGGTCGTGGCCCCGTTGGGCACGCCCCCGTAGCCAGGAAGGTTCCCGGGGTCGAACCCGTCGGGCACGCCCGAGCGGGGCACCACCACGTCGAAGGCCATGATCCGGTCGGTCCGGCGATCGGGGAACAGTTCTCCGGGCTCGAGCTCACCGCCGTACGCACCGCCGAAGGGGGCGTCGCCGCCGAGGTTCTTCACGATGACCCGGCTGCCGAAGGGAACGCCGGAGAAGTCGACCGCCACGTCGTACCGGCCGCCAGGTTCGATCACCAGGGTGTCGGTCTGTGTCGGCGTCCCCAGTCCCTGGTCGCTGCCGATGACCCAGAAGTCGAGCGGGATCCCGGAGCTGGGGTCGGTCTCACCCGCATCGACCGCGACCAGCTGAACCACCAGGAACCGGGAGTCGCAGCCGTTGAGCAGGTGCATGCGGTAGTTCCGCGGCTCGACATCGGCCCGGGGCCAGACCTTGCCGTTGACCACCATGTGGTCACCGAAGAACTCCGCCAACGCGGTCGGGCCTCCTCCAGGGAACAGGTCGGGCGGCAGCATCGCCCCCTCGCCGGTGATGAAGTCGTCGTAGAAGGGATCACCGGGAAAGGCCGGATAGAACAGCGCCCCCCGGTCGGTGAACATCCGATCCTGGATGGCGTAGGCGAGCTCGTAGGGGAACGCCGGCAGACCGAGGGGGTTGTCGGCCAGCCCGGTGTCGAGCTCGTCGCGCACGAAGTAGAACCCGGCCAAGCCGGCGTACACGTTGAGGCGAGTCAGGCCGAGCGTGTGGTCGTGGTACCACAGGTTCCCCGCCGGCACCGCGTTGTCGTACCTGAAGGTGTTGGTGAACCCACCGGGCACGAAGTCCCATTGGGGTCCCCGCACCTCACCGTCGGGGCTGAAGAAGAACTCGGGGTTGCCGTCGAACTGGAAGTCGCTCCTGCCGCCGTGGAGGTGGGGCACCATGGGCACCCCGTCGCGGCGGATGCTGAACTGGCGGTAGTCGAGGCCGTTGGCCGAGCCGGCGCCGTGGAGCGAGTACGCCCAGTGGAGGCTCTCGTCGACAGGCAGCAGGTGCCGGTTCCCGAGGTCGTTCTCCCAGCGCACGAAGGTCTCGTCCGCGCCCCCAGCCGAGGTGCTCACCACCTGGATCGTCTGACCGGGCCATGAGACGGTGTCGTTGCCGTACCCCCAGACCCTCGTTGTCAGCCGGCGGCCGTTCCGGGGCTCGATCAGCCCCGTGCGCTGGACGGTCTCGCCGGCCCGGAGGCTGAAGTCCGGCTTCTGCGACGGTCGGCCCCGCTCGTTCAGATCCTTGAACAGGAACGCCGGGTCCAATGCGTTGGGCGCCAGCTCCACGAACGTCGGCTGCAGCGCCGGATCGCTCAACCGGGCCGCCAACGGAACGGCACCGGCCACACCGGTCCCGATCCGGCCAACCAATGTGTACGCCGCCACCGCGGCTCCGGAGCTGCGGAGCAGCTCCCTGCGCGTCATCGCCATGCCCGCCTCCCGTGGGTGCATCCAGAACCGGTCGCCGGCCGCCGGCTTCGCTCCCGTACCCGACGCTCCCGAAGGCGTCACGCCGCACCCTAGGGTCGCTCCATCAGCCGCCCCAGGGACCAAAGACCCCTCGTGCGGATGATCGGGTGACGGATGCCGCGGGCCGCCGGGAGGCGCTCACGACGGAGTGCCAGGGTCGCTGGCATAGCGGGCGAACACGGCCTCGGCGGCGTACCCGAGCGGCCCCACTGCCAGGTCCACGCCCAGGTTGGTCACGCTCAGGAAGCCCCGCCCGTCCTCGGGGGCGAGCCAGACCTGGGCGCTGAAGCGCAGGTTGCTCCCGGTGTGGGTCAAGACCGACGACCCGTCGGGCTGGACGAGGACGGCCCAGCCCAGTGCGTACTCGGTGCCGGGAGCCGGGGTCCGCAGGGCCTCGAAGGCCTCGACGCTCACGATCTCGGTCTCGCTGCCCTGGAAGCCGCGCAGCTGGGACTGGAGGAAGCGGGTCCAGTCGGCCATGCTGCAGTGCACCAGCCCGGCAGGGGACGCGAAGCGGCTCAGCTCGGCGTCGGGGCCGCCGGGGTCGACGGGCTCCCCGGCCCGATAGTCGAGATGCCCCCACGGCTGATCGAGCTGGCCTGGGGTGCCGGGGCGAAGAAGCCGCAGCCGTCCATCCCGAGGGCGTCGAAGATCCGGGTCTGGAGAAGCTCCTCGAAGGGGGTTCCCGTGAGCTTCTCGAGCAGGGCGCCGACGGTGGCGTACCCGATGTTGGAGTACACGTGCAGGCCGGCGGCGTGCTGCGGCGGTCGGGTCAGCGCCATGCGGGCGATCTCGGCTCGCTGGTCGATCAGCGGTCGCTCGTCCTCCCGCCCTTCGAAGATGTAGCGGTCCAGGCCCGCCGCCGCGTCGTCCAGACCGGCGGTGTGGGTCAGCAGCTGGCGGATGGTGACCTGCCCCATGGTGTCGTCCAGGTCGGCCAGCACGTCGCCGTAGATGTCGGCCACGGTGGTGTCCCAGGAGATCAGGCCCTCGTCAACGAAGGTGGCCACCAGGGTGGCCGTCATCGCCTTCGCGTTCGAGCCGATCGAGAAGCGGTCGTCCGGCTCCACAGGCGTGGGGTCGCCCTCGCGGCGCACGCCGGACACCGCGGACTCGAGAATCCCGTCGCCGTCGAACACGGTGACGCCCAGCGCCGGGAGATCGCTCTCGTCGACGACCTGGTCCACGAGCACCTGCAAGTCGGCGTCGCTCGCCGGGCTTCCTGCCAAGGTGATCGACTGCTGCGACAGCTCACCGGCCTCGAAGGCGTCGATGGCCGGGAACAGCACCGACTCCAGGGCGTCCTCGGCGAGCTTCCCGGTCACCTCCAGCGCGATGACGTAGACCAGGTCGCCGACCTCGGCGCCGGCGATGTACACCAGCACCTCACCGAGATCGAGGGAGTAGAGGTCCCAGGTCCGGTCGCCGGCCACCCGCTGGTCGATCGGGTCGAACCCCAGCTCGACGAGGTCGGGCAGCTCGCCGGCGGGTGCGGCGTCGAACTCCAGCGTCCCGCTGTCACTCTCGAAGCCGCCGCCGAGGGTCTGCTCCCAGCCCGCGGGCACCACCGAGGTGGCGTTGATCCGGTCGATGGAGACCTGGATCGTGTCAGCACCATCAGCGGCCGGATCGGGCGCTGGTGTCTCCGTCGGGACCTGCGTTTCGACGGGAGCTTCGGGTTCGGGCTCCTGGACCGCCACCGCCGTCGGCGTGGCTGCGCTCGGCATGGTCCCGGCGAACGTGTCGGTCGCCGTGCCGGAGGAACAAGCCCCCGCGATCACGGCCAGGGCCACCCCACCGGCGGCCAGGGTCTGGAGTCGACTCCATGTCTTCATTGCTGGTGCTCCTCGCTCGACATGCTCCAGACGATGGCGATCGGAAGCTCACCGGCCATCGGGGCGACTCCGCGAATACTGCTGCGCCTTGCCCGGAGATCGCCCTCCGTGCAGGCCCGGAGGACGGCGGTTCGTGAGTTCGCGAGAATCAACCCATGGGGTTCCATCCCCGTTATGCAGTGGCGCTGGCGCTCGGCGTCGCGCTCGCCCTGGCGGCGACGATCTGGTCGATCTCGGAGTCCCGAGACCGAGCCGGATTGCCTGTCATCGAGCTGCTACGGGTCGATGTCCTGCCAGCACCATCGAGCTCGAGGATCGACGATCACCTGAACCGGCTCTTCGCCGCCTGGAACGGCGAGCGCCCCTGGACCGACGAGGAGCTCGAGGCGCGCATCGAGCCTCCGCTGCTGGAGGCCATCGGGGGGACCGCGGCCGCCGTCAACACCAGCGACGCCGCGGCCCGCGCCGTGATCGGACAGCGTCGCTTCGTCGACATGGCCGAGCAGCTCCCGAACTTCGCCCGGGTGATCGCCGTCGCCGACAATGGGGACCCGTTCGTCCTGACGATGGTCCTGAGTGAGGCCGGGCAGGTCCAGGGCCTGCTGGTGGACGACCTCCCGTCACCGCCGCCGCTGCGCGGCTGGGCTGCTGCGCTCGCGCTGGCAACGGCGTGGCTGTTCCTCTTCAGCGGGGCCGCTGCCGATCGCTACGGCCGGGAGCAGCAGGCCTGGGGCCTCCTGGCCGGTTCGCTCGTCTCGTGCTCGGCGGTGCTGGTCCTCAGCCGGTCGGAGCTCGTGTACACCGCCGGCCGGGTGCTCCCCGTCCTCGCGGTCGCAGTTGCGGTCTGGCTCCTCGGCGACGCCGGACCCCGACGCGCTCGCCGCTGGCTGTGGGTCGTCGCCGGCGCGGCCGTCGTGGTGGGCGCCCTGGCGCCGCTGACGCGCGATGCCGCCCGGATCGGGCACCCGCCGCTGATCGGGGCCTTCGCCGACGACCCGACCGTCTACCGGGCTCTGCTCTCGCTCGCCGCCGCACTGGTGGGTGTCACCATGGCGGGTGTTGCCGCGGTCAACCTCGGCGACCTGGGACGGCTCAGCCGCTGGCGGCGTCCTCCGGGCTGGGCCGCAGCGACCGCCGCCGGCATGTGGGCTGTGGCCGCATTCGGCTCCGCGGCCGACTACGCCGCCGGTGACGGCGATTGGGCTGGCGGGTCACTGCTCGGGATCACCTGGGTTGCGTTCGGGGCGGTGGCCGCGGTCATCGCCCTCGAGCTGGTCGCGTCACGATGGGACAGCCCCGAGCTCGCCAGCCTGGTCATCGACCTCGACGCCGAAGGCAGCGAGCTGCAACCCGCCATCGCCAGAGCGCTCGAGGATGCATCGGTCCAGGTGGTCGTCAGCGACGACGGCGAGACGCTCCTGGACGAGACCGGCGCCGAAGTCGACGGCGAAGCTCTACCGGCGGGACGCTCGCTGACCCTCATCCGGTCGAACGGCACCACCGTCGGCGGGCTCGTGCACGACGCCGCCCTCAACACGAATCGCGCCCGGGTCGAGGCCGTGGCCGCAGCCGCGGGTCTGGCCCTGGAGGTCGGCCGGCTGAATCGCCAGGTCCTGGCTCAGCTCGAGGACGTCACCGAGTCCAGGGCGAGGATCGTCCGGGCCAGCGACGCGGCCCGCCGCCGGATCGAGCGCGATCTCCACGACGGGGCCCAGCAGCGCCTGGTCGGGCTGGGCCTCACCATCCAGCGAGCCCGCCGCCTGAGCGGAGCCACCATCGACAGCGAACGCGGCGCCCTGCTCGAGGCCGCCAGCCGGGAGCTGCGGGAGATCATCGAGGACATCCGCGCCGTCTCCCGAGGGTCGAATCCGGCGCTGCTGGTCGAGCGTGGCCTGGCCGCGGCGGTGGACGCGCTGGCCGAGCGGGCGCCGGTGCCGGTGCGCCTCGCCGTCGACGACGATCCGCTGCCGGACGCGGTGGCGACCACCGTCTACTTCGTGGTCGCCGAAGCCCTGGCCAACATGGCCAAGCACGCCGAGGCCAGCTCCGCCTCGGTCTCGATCTGCCGGCATGGCGGCGAGGCCCGGGTGCAGATCACCGACGACGGGCAGGGAGGGGCCACGATGACCCACGGGTCGGGCCTGCAGGGGCTCGACGACCGGGTGGCCGCCGCAGGCGGCACCCTGACCATCGACTCCGGCCCTGGCGGCACCACCCTTGAGGCCTGCATCCCGTGCGCGTGATCCTGGTCGACGACTCCGCGCTCATCCGGGAGGGCCTGGCGAGCCTCCTCGCCGACGAGGGGATCGACGTGATCGCCACCTTCGCCGATGCCGACGGCGTCGGGGAAGCCGTTGCCGAGCGCCGGCCCGACGCCCTCGTCATCGACGTGCGCATGCCGCCGACGTTCCAGACCGAGGGACTCGAGGCCGCGCTCGACATCCGGCGGGCCACGCCGAGCACTGCCATCCTGGTGCTCTCCCAACACATCGAGACCCGTTACGCGGTCGAGCTCCTCGAAGGGGGCGCCGCCGGCGTCGGGTACCTCCTGAAGGACCGGGTCACCGACATCGACACCCTCATCGACGCCCTGGGACGGATCGTGGAGGGGGGCACGGTCATCGATCCCGAGGTGGTCACCCGGCTCGTCCAGCGTCCCCGGAGCTCGGGTCCCCTCGACCGGCTCAGCGAGCGAGAACGCGAGGTCCTGTCGCTGATGGCCGAGGGGCACACCAACGCCCGCATCGCCGACGAGCTGGTGGTCAACCAGCGCACCGCCGAGACCCACGTGAGCAACATCTTGACCAAGCTGGACCTGCCCCCGGACGCGCCGGTGGACCGCCGGGTCAGCGCGGTCGTCCTCTGGCTCAAGAACCAGCCGGCGTAGTTGTCAGCTCAGCCCCGAATCCCCACGGCCAAGGCGACGACGGCCACTGCGGTCACGACGAAGAACGCTCGGGCGCCGACCGTGTACCGCCAGACCTCGGCATCGGCGTGCCGCTTCATGGTCCGGTTCGCCTTGGCGTACACCTCGCCGGTGAGGGCGAGGACCACCAGGGCCGGGAAGAGCAGTGGGAAGAGGGCGATCCACTGCCGGCGGTACCAGGGCACCGAGTCGTAGGACTCGATGTGGGCAGCCGGCTCCATGCCGATCAGGCTGAGCGGCTTGTGGTTCGGGTGGGTGGTGATGGTGTGTGACATCGTCGGCTCCTGTGCTGGTCGATGATTCGACGGTGACACGGCGAGGCGGCACACACATCGGGACCGGCGCCGAAACCGACCAGGTGACCGTCCCGACCGACCACTCCGTACGGGCACGGAGTGGCACCTGCCGGGCTCGAGCCATTCCCCGGGCGTCACCCACGATGACGGGTGGGCGATGCGGGGCGGGACGCTAATACGCTGCTGAGGCCGAGCGCAGCCGGGAGCACGATGCACTACGACTTCATCATCATCGGTGGGGGCTCGGCCGGCTGCGCGCTGGCCAACCGGCTGAGCGCAGACCCGGCCAACCAGGTGCTGGTGGTCGAGGCCGGTCGCCCCGACTACCGCTGGGACGTGTTCATCCACATGCCCGCGGCGCTGGCGTTCCCGATCGGGAGCCGCTTCTACGACTGGCGCTACGAGTCCGAGCCCGAGCCCCACATGGGCGGCCGCCGCATCTACCACGCCCGGGGCAAGGTCCTGGGGGGCTCGTCGTCCATCAACGGGATGATCTTCCAGCGAGGCAACCCCCTCGACTACCAGCGCTGGGCCACCGATCCGGGCATGGAGAGCTGGGACTACGCGCACTGCTTGCCGTACTTCAAGCGCATCGAGAGCTGCCCCACCGGCGCCGACGACTACCGCGGGGACCGGGGCCCGCTCCTCATGGAGCGGGGGCCGGCCACCAGCCCCCTCTTCCAGGCGTTCCTCGAGGCCTGCCACCAAGCGGGCCACCCCGTCACCACCGACGTCAACGGCTACCAGCAGGAGGGCTTCGCGGCCTTCGACGCCAACCGGTACCGGGGCCGGCGGGTGAGCGCGGCCCGGGCCTACCTGCACCCGGTGCTCGACCGGCCCAACCTCACCCTCCTCACCCGGGCCACGACCACCCGCATCCGCTTCGACGGCACCAGAGCCACCGGCATCGACGTCCACCGCCGGGGCCGGGGGACCACCAGCTACCACGGCGGCGAGATCATCTGCTGCGGCGGTGCCATCAACTCGCCCCAGCTCCTCCAGCTCTCCGGGGTGGGTGCCGCGGCCGAGCTCGAGACCCTGGACATCCCGGTGGTCGCCGACGTCGCCGCGGTGGGCGAGAACCTGCAGGACCATCTGGAGGTGTACGTGCAGTACGCCTGCACCCAGCCGGTGTCGATGGCGCCGTACCTGGCCATGTGGCGCCGACCCTTCATCGGCCTGCAGTGGCTGTTCCGCCGGGGCCCGGCCACCACCAGCCATTTCGAGGCCGGCGGCTTCATCCGGTCGAACGACGACGTCCGCTACCCCAACCTGATGTTCCACTTCCTACCCCTGGCCATCCGCTACGACGGCTCGACCCCCGCCGAGGGCCACGGCTACCAGGTGCACGTGGGCCCGATGTACTCCAACTCCCGGGGGTCGGTGAAGATCACCAGCACCGACCCCTCGGTCAAGCCCGCCCTCCGGTTCAACTACCTCTCCACCCCCGAGGACCGGCGCGAGTGGGTCGAGGCCATCCGCCACGCCCGCCACATCCTCGAACAGCCGGCCTTCGACGACCTCAACGGGGGCGAGCTGTCGCCGGGCCCGGAGGTGCAGACCGACGAGGAGATCCTCGACTGGGTGCGCCGCGACGCCGAGACCGCGCTGCACCCGTCGTGCACCGCGCGGATGGGTGTGGGCGAGGGCTCGGCCCTCGATCCCCTGAGCCTGCGGGTCCACGGCACCGAGGGCCTCCGGGTGGTCGATGCGTCGGCCATGCCCTACGTCACCAACGGCAACATCTACGCGCCGGTCATGATGCTGGCCGAGAAGGCCGCCGACCTCATCCTGGGGAACGCCCCGCTCCCCCCCGAGCACGTCGACTACTACGCCGCCCCCGGCCAGGAGGCCCAGCCATGACGGATCTGCCGGACCGGACCCAGGTGCTGGTGATCGGCGGGGGGATCATCGGCTGCAGCGTGGCCTACCACCTCACCCGGCGAGGGATCACCGATGTCACGATCCTCGAGCAGGGCACCCTCACCTGCGGCACCACCTGGCACGCCGCCGGGCTGGTCTCCCAGCTCAAGGCCTCCCACAGCCTCACGCGGCTGGCCACCTACTCGGCCCGGCTGTTCGAGGAGCTCGAGGACGAGACCGGTCAGGCCACCGGCTACCGGTCGCCCGGGTCGATCTCGGTGGCCGCGGACGAGGAGCGCTGGGAGGAGATCCTGCGGGGGGCGTCGATGGCCACCACCTGCGGGGTGGAGACCGAGGTCATCGACCTCGACCGGGCTCGCGAGCTCTTCCCCCTCCTGAACACCGACGACCTGGTGGGCGCCCTGTACATCCCACGCGACGGCCAGACCTCACCGGTGGACACCACCATGGCCCTGGCGAAGGGGGCCAGGCAGCGGGGGGCCCGCATCGTCGAGGGGGTGGCGGTGGAGAAGCTGGTGGCCGACGGGGAGCGGGTGCTGGGCGTCGAGACCGAGCGGGGCCACGTCGAGGCGGAGACCGTGGTCCTGGCCACCGGCATCTGGACCCGCCAGCTGGCCGCCACCGTGGGGGTCAACGTGCCCCTGCAGGCCTGCGAGCACTTCTACGTGGTGACCGAGCCCCTCGACGGGGTGCCCCGGGACATGCCCACCCTGCGGGACCCCGGTGGCTACACCTACTTCAAGGAGGAGACCGGCAAGATCATGGCCGGCTTCTTCGAACCCCGGGGCAAGGTCTGGCGCCTCGACGGCATCCCCCGCAACTTCTCCTTCGGGACCCTTCCCGAGGACTGGGACCACGTGGGTCCGGTGTTCGAGCGGGCCGCGCACCGGGTGCCCGCCCTCGCCGAGTGCGGCCTGCAGCTGTTCTTCAACGGCCCCGAGGCCTTCACCCCCGACGGGGTCTACTACCTGGGCGAGGCCCCCGAGGTCGATGGAGTGTTCGTGGCTGCGGGATTCAACTCGGTCGGCATCCAGTCCGCCGGCGGCGCGGGCTGGGTGCTGGCCGACTGGATCGCCGACCGGCACCCGCCCATGGACCTGTCGGCGGTGGACATCCGCCGGGCGTTCCCGTTCCAGGGCGAGCCCGCCTACCTCCAGGAGCGGATCTCGGAGAGCCTGGGGCTGCTCTACGCCATGCACTGGCCGTTCCGCCAGTACGAGAGCGCCCGGGGCCAGCGCTGCTCGCCCCTGCACGACCGCTTGGACGAGGCCGGCGCGGTGTTCGGTGAGCTGGCCGGCTGGGAGCGCCCGAACTGGTTCGCGGCACCCGGCCAGGCGCGCGAGTACCGGTACAGCTACGGCAAGCAGAACTGGTTCGACGCCTCCGGCGATGAGTGCCGGGCGGTGCGGGAGGCGGTGGGCCTGTTCGACCAGACCTCGTTCGTGAAGCTCGAGGTCAGCGGGCCCGACGCGGTGGCGGCGTTGAACGAGATCAGCGCCAACGAGATCGACGTGCCCGCGGGACGGGCCGTCTACACCCAGTGGTGCAACGACGCCGGCGGGATCGAGGCCGATCTCACCGTCACCCGGACCGGCGAGGACGAGCTGTTCGTCGTCACCTCCGCGGCCGCGGGCACCCGCGACGAGGCCTGGCTGCGCCGGGGCTGCCGGGGCCGCGACGTCACCATCACCGACGTCACCGACGACCTGGCCACCCTCGGGGTGATGGGGCCCGACAGCCGGGCCGTGCTGTCGCAGCTCACCGGCGCGGCCCTCGACAACGAGAGCTTCCCGTTCGGCAGCGCGCACCGGGTCGAGATCGCCGGCTGCGAGGTGCTGGCGATGCGGATGTCCTACGTGGGCGAGCTGGGCTGGGAACTGTACGTGCGTGCCATCGACGCCGTGGCCCTGCACGACGCCATCGTCGAGGCCGGCGCCGCCCACGGCCTGCGCCACGCGGGCTACCACGCCATGAACAGCCTGCGGCTCGAGTCCGGCTACCGGCACTGGGGCCACGACATCACCGACGAGGACACCCCGCTCGAGGCCGGGCTGGGGTTCGCGGTGGCCTGGGACAAGCCGTCGTTCCGGGGACGCGACGCGCTGCTGGCCCAGCGGGAGCAGCCGCGCACCAAGCGGCTCATCCAGTTCCGCCTCGAGGATCCCGACCGGCTGCTCTACCACGACGAGCCCATCCTCCGTGATGGCGAGCTGGTGGGCCGGACCAGCTCGGGGATGTGGAGCTACACCGAGGACCGCTGCCTGGCCATGGGCTACCTGAACCATCCCGGCGGGGTCACCCGGGACTGGCTCGACGCCGGGGCCTTCGAGATCGAGGTGGCCGGCGAGCGCATCGCGGCCACGCCGTCGATCCGCTCGTTCTACGACCCCGCCAACGAACGGGTTCGGATGTGAGGCTCGACTAGGCTCTCGCCGATGCGCACCGAGGCTCAATGCGTCATCGTCGGAGGCGGGGCGATGGGTGTCGGCCTGCTCTACCACCTGGCCCACGAGGGCTGGACCGACATCTGTCTGGTGGAGAAGGGCGAGCTCACGTCGGGATCCACCTGGCACGCTGCGGGGCTGGTCCCCCACTTCATCGGCAGCCTGAACATGGCCAAGGTCCACGCCCACGGGGCCGACCTCTACCGCAGCCTCGAGGAGGAGACCGGGTTGGCCACCGGCTGGCACCAGTGCGGCGCCATCCGCCTGGCCCTGAACGACGACGAGGTGGACTGGTTCCACTACGTGAAGGGCATGCTCGACCTGGTGGGCGTGGAGGCCCACCTGATCGGCCCCGGCGAGATCCAGGAGCTGCACCCGCTGCTGGAGGTCGACGACGTCAAGATCGGGCTCCACACCGTCGCCGACGGCTGGACCGACCCCACCGGGGTCACCAACTCGATGGCGAAGGGAGCCCGCCAGCTCGGCGCCGAGATCTACCGGCACACCCTGGTCACCGACATGAACCAGCTACGCGACGGCCGCTGGGAGGTGCTGACCGACAAGGGCCGGATCGTGGCCGAGCACGTGGTCAACGCCGCCGGCTGCTACGGGCCCCAGCTCGGGGCCATGGTGGGCTACGACGTCCCCATCGCGTCGGTCATCCACCAGTACGTGGTGACCGAAGCCATGCCCGAGATGCAGGCCCTCGACCGGGAGCCGCCCGTGGTGCGCGACCCCAGAGCCTCCTGCTACTACCGCCAGGAGCTCGACGGCCTGCTGGTGGGGCCCTACGAGCGCAACAACGCCATCCTCTACGGGCTCGACGGCATCGCCTGGGACAAGCACTTCTACCTGACTCCGGTCTACATGGACAACCTATTGGACTGCCTGGAGCTGGCCGCCGAGCGCATCCCCGCCTTCGCCGAGGCCGGCATCAAGACCACGGTCTCGGGGCCCATCACCCACACCCCCGACGCCGGCTACCTCATGGGCCCGGCCCCGGCGCTGCGCAACTACTGGATGTGCGTCGGCGCGTCGATCGGCATCTGCCAGGGGCCGGGCGCCGGCAAGTACCTGGCCCAGTGGATGGTGCACGGCCAGACCGAGATCAACGTGCGGGAGATGGACCCCCGGCGGTTCGGCGGATACGCCCCGGGCCGCTACACCGAGGAGCGGTCGATCGACGAGTTCCACGAGATGTACCAGGTGCGCCTACCTGGCGAGTACCGGGCTGCGGGCCGGCCATGCCGCCGAACCCCGCTCTACGACCTCCTCGACGCCAAGGGGGCCCAGTGGCAGGAGGTGTACGGCTACGAGCGGGCCCAGTACTTCTCCCCCGACGCCACGCCCGAGCGGCACTCGTTCCGGCGGTCGAACGCCTTCGAACCGGTAGGTGAGGAGTGCCGGGCGGTCCGGGAGCGGGTGGGGGTGGCCGACCTCACCGCCTTCGCCAAGTTCGAGGTCACGGGAGCCGACGCCGAGGCGGTGCTGGCCCGGCTGTCGGCCAACCGGCTACCGAGGGAGGGCGGGATCCGGCTCAGCCACATGCTCACCGAGCTGGGCGGGATCGAATCCGAGATGACCATCACCCGGCTGGGACCGGAGCGCTTCTATCTCAACTCCGCCATCGTGGGCGAGACCCACGACCTCGACTGGTTGCGCGACAACCGGTCCCTGACCGAGATCGCCAACGTCTCGGTCCTCACCGACCACCTGGGCCTGCTGGCGGTCAGCGGCCCCCGAGCCCGTGACGTCCTGGCCCCGCTCACGGGCGCCGACCTCTCGAACGAGGCGTTCCCGTGGCTGACCGCGCAGGAGATCGAGGTGGCGGGCGTCCCCTGCCTCGCGCTGCGAGTCTCCTACGTCGGCGAGCTGGGCTGGGAGCTGCACCATCCCATCGACCGGATGGTCGAGCTGTACGAGGCCATCTGGGCCTCGGGCGAGCCCCACGGGATCGTCGACTTCGGCAGCTACGCCATGAACGCGATGCGCATCGAGAAGGCCTACAAGGCCTGGGGTGTCGAGCTCACCACCGAGATCACCCCCGTCGAGGCGGACATCGGCCGCTTCGTCGACTGGGACAAGGACTTCATCGGCCGCGAGGCGGCGATCAAGCGTCGCGACGGCAACGACCTGCAGTGGCTGCTGGTGTACGCCGAGGTCGACGCGACCGACAACGACTGCCGGGGCAACGAGCCCTGCTACGACGGCGACCGCATGATCGGGCTCACCACCAGCGGCAGCTGGGGCCACACCGTGGGCCGGAGCTTGGCGTTCGCCTACGTGGACACCGACTTCGCGGCGCCGGGCTCCAGCTTCGAGATCGAGCTGCTCGGCGACCGCCGGGCCGCGACGGTGCTGGCCGAGCCGGCCTACGACCCGGACAACCGAGCACCGCGGGCGTAGGGGGCGAGGGAGAGGCCATGTCCGAGGCTCGGAGACGGCGCCGCGCAGGCGGGCGAGCCGCTCGGGTGGCCCTGCGCCAGGCCGAGCCGACCGACGACCAGCGGGCCGTGTTCCCGGGCACCCCCGGGGGCCGGTACACCCCGCTGAGCGACGGCGACTGCCAGGCGGTGTACGACGCCGCGCTGGGTCTGCTGGAGGACGTGGGCATGGGCGATCCCATCCCCGAGTTCGTGGAGGTGGTCACCGCCGCCGGCGGGCGCGTCGACGACGCCGGCCGCCTGCGCTACCCGAAGGGGGTCGTCGAGGGGGCCATCGCCACCGCCGCCAAGGAGTGGACCTGGCACGGCCTCGACGACGATCGCAGCATCGAGCTGGCCGGCACCAAGGTGCACTTCGGCACCGCCGGTGCCGCGGTGCTGATGCTCGACCACGACACCGGCGAGTTCCGGCCGAGCACCCTGGCCGACCTCTACGACGTGGCTCGTCTGGTCGACACCCTCGACAACATCCACTTCTTCGTCCGCACCGTGGTCACCCGCGACATGGAGGACGCCCGCGACCTCGACATCAACACCGCCTACGCGGTCACCGTGGGCACAACCAAGCCGTGCGGCACCTCGTTCTTCCGGCCCGAGCACGTGTACGAGGCAGTGGAGATGTTCGACACCGTCCTCGGCGGGGAGGGCGAGTTCCGCAAGCGGCCCTACGTGGCGGCCAACAACACCTTCGTGGTCCCGCCGCTGCGGTTCGCCGAGGAGTCGGCGCAGTGCATGGTGGCCCAGGTTGACACGGGCATGCCCATCAACCTGCTGTCGGCAGGCCAGGCCGGGGCCACCTCACCGGCGGCGCTGGCGGGCTCGCTGGCGCAGGCGTTGGCCGAGTGCCTGGCCGCGCTCACCTGCGTGAACCTGCTGTCACCCGGTCACCCCTGCGTGATGGGGCTCTGGCCGTTCGTGTCGGACCTGCGCACCGGGGCCATGAGCGGCGGCAGCGGCGAGGAGGCCCTGCTGAACGCAGCGGCGGCCCAGGTGGCCAACTGGTGCGGGCTGCCCTCGGGGGTGGCGGCGGGGATGGCCGACTCCAAGCTGCCCGACAACCAGGCCGGCTACGAGAAGGCGATGACGGTCTCGCTGGCCGCTCACGCCGGTGCAAACCTGGTCTACGAGTCGGCGGGGATGCTGGGCTCGCTGCTGGGGTGCTCCCTCGAGGCCCTGGTCATCGACAACGACATGATGGGCGCCATCAACCGCACCCTGCGGGGCATCACCGTCGACCAAGCGTCGCTGTCCACCGACGTGATCACCGACGTGATCAGCGGCCCGGGCCACTTCCTGGGCCACGAGCAGACCCTGCGGCTGATGCAGACCGAGTACACCTACCCGAAGGTGGGCGATCGGCTCAGCCCCGACGACTGGCGCGACGCCGGCGCCAAGGACGCGCGCGAGGCCGCGCACCAGGTGGTGGTCGAGACCTTGAAGTCCCACTACCCCAGCCACGTGCCCCAGCACGTCGACGACGTGGTGCGCTCCAACCATCGCATCCACCTGGCCCGGCCGCCGCGCCGCCACGAGGCGTCCGGAAGCGCCGCCGGCTGAGCAGCCCGTGCCCGACTGGACCAGCGAGGCCGCCTGGGCCGGGACCCGCCTCCCGGTGGAGCGGGCGTCGGCGCTGCCGGCCGAGGCCTACGCCGACAGGGGGTTCTTCGAGCTGGAGCAGCAGCGGGTGTTCGCCACCAGCTGGGTGCCGATGGCCCTGGCCGACCAGGTGGTGGCAGGGCGGCTGCTGGTGCGCACCGTGGCCGGGCGGTCGATCATCCTCACCCGCACGACGGGCGGCGAGCTGCGGGCCTTCCTCAACGCCTGCCGGCACCGGGGGACCGAGCTGGCCGAGACCGACTGCGACATCGGCTCCACCATCCGCTGCCCCTACCATCGCTGGGGCTATTCCGTCGACGGCGATCTGGTGGCCGCGCCCGAGTTCGACGCCGCCGGGATCGAGGACTTCGACCGAGCCGACTACCCGCTCCACCGCGTCGGCGTGGGCGAATGGGGCTGCCTGGTGTTCGCCTGCCTGGACCCGGCGACGGAGCCGCTGGAGCGATGGCTGGGCGACCTCCCCGAGCGACTCGCCGGCTACCGGCTCGATGCCTGGCGCAGCGTGGAGTCGCTGCAGGTCACGGTCGGGGCCAACTGGAAGCTGATCGCCGAGAACTTCCAGGAGTACTACCACCTCCCGTGGGTCCACCCGGAGCTGGCCAAGGTGTCCCGGGTGCGCGACCACTACCGCTACCAGGGACCGGGGATGTACTGCGGCCAGACCACCACCCCGGTGTCGAGCGACGAGCGCGGCGACTGGACTGCGATGCCACCCGCGGCCGGGCTGGGCGAATCCGATCACTGCAGCGGCCGGTTCCTCAGCGTCTTCCCCACGGCGCTGTTGTCGCTGCTACCGAACCACGCCTTCGTGATCCTGCTCGAGCCGCTCGGTGCGGGCATGACCGTGGAGTCGTGCACCTGGCTGCTCCCTCCCGGTGACGCCGACCCCGATCCCGACGCCTTCTCCACCACCCGAAGCTTCTGGCTCGACGTCAACGGCGAGGACATCGACATCGTGCAGCGGGCCCAGCGGGGCCTGGCTCGGGGCGGGTACACCCCCGGGCGGCTCTCACCCAGGTTCGAGGAGCCCCTCCACCGATTCCACAACATGGTCGCCGACCGGTTCGTGGGCCTGGACCGGATCCCCGGCGGCGACCCGACCGACGCCGATCCCCGCTACGGCACCGGCGCCAACCCCCACCCCTACGTGCCCGCCACCACCGGGTCTGACCCCACCCGCGACGGGGTCTGACCCCTTCGGCGCTACCCGAGGTCCTTCGAGTTGCCGTTGCCGAAGCGGGGGAGCAGCGCTGCGGCAGCAGCCGAGGCCCGAGCCGGGAAGGCCACGTACCGCTGCTGCTGGTCGAAGGGCAGGGGATCCCGGGAGAGGACGCGGGCCAGCACGTAGAGCGCGATGAGGGTGTAGGTACCGGCGATGGTCCAGAAGAAGAGGCGGACGTCGAGGGTGGCCATCAGCACCGCAGTGAC
>JBFKRY010000018.1:0-31923 GCA_041636995.1 Acidimicrobiales bacterium
AGCCGTCTACGGCCTGTCGGCCTACTACCTGGTCGCGCCGGCCGAGGCGTCGAGCAACCTCAGCCGCTACGACGGCGTCCGCTACGGGCTCCGTGAGGACGGCGCCGACGTGGCCGCCATGAACACCGCCACCCGGACCGCGGGGTTCGGCGCCGAGGTCAAGCGGCGCATCATGTTGGGCACCTACGCGCTGTCCGCGGGCTACTACGACGCCTACTACGGCAAGGCCCAGCGGGTCCGCACCCTCATCGACCGGGACTTCGCCAGGGCCTACGAGGACTTCGACGTGCTGCTGGCGCCCAGCTCCCCGTGGACCGCGTTCTCGCTCGGCGACCGGATCGACGACCCGATGGCGATGTACGTCAACGACGTGTGCACGATCCCGTCGAACCTCACCGGCCACCCGGCGATGTCGGTGCCCTACGGCACCGGCGACGACGGGCTCCCCGTGGGCGTCCAGGTCCTGGCGCCCGCGCTGGGCGAGGTCGTGATGTACCGGACCGCGGCGGCGCTGGAGGCCCTCCGGTGAGCGAGCACGACCTCCCCGAGGGCTGGGAGCTGGTGGTCGGCCTCGAGGTGCACGCCGAGCTGGCCACCGCCACCAAGCTTTTCTGCGGCTGCCCCAACCGCTTCGGCGACGAGCCCAACACCAACATCTGCCCCACCTGCCTCGGGCTGCCGGGCTCCCTGCCCGTTCTCAACGCCGAGGCCGTCGCGATGGCGATGCGGCTGGGTCGGGCCCTGCAGTGCCGGGTGAACCCCTCGGTCTTCGCCCGCAAGAACTACTTCTATCCCGACATGCCCAAGGACTACCAGATCAGTCAGTACGACCAGCCCACCAACACCGACGGGCAGCTGGAGCTGGCCGACGGGGTCGTCGTGGGCATCGAGCGGGCCCACATCGAGGAGGACACCGGCAAGTCCACCCACGTGGGCGGGGACGGGCGCATCAGCGGCGCCGACTACTCGCTGGTGGACTACAACCGGGCCGGGGTCCCGCTGGTCGAGATCGTGAGCCGCCCCGACATCCACACCGTGGACGACGCCCGGGCCTACGTGGCCGAGCTGCGGAACATCCTGCTGGCCACCGGGGTCTCCGATGCCCGGATGGAGGAGGGGTCGATGCGGGTCGACGCCAACGTGTCGGTGCGGCCGGACGGCACCGACGAGCTGCGCACCCGCTGCGAGATCAAGAACATCAATTCGATCCGCTCCCTCGGCAGGGCCATCGGCTACGAGGCCCGCCGCCACGTCGAGCTGTACCTCGACGGCGAGCGGCCCCGCCAGGAGACCCGCCACTGGGACGAGGCCGGCGGCCGCACCCGACCCGGGCGCTCCAAGGAGGACGCCGACGACTACCGGTACTTCGCCGAGCCCGACCTGCTCCCGCTCGAGCCCACCGAGGCCGAGATCGAAGCCATCGACGCGTCGTTGCCCGTGCTCCCACAGGCCCGCCGCGCCGCCCTGGTCGCCGGCGGCGTCGACCCTGCCGAGGCCGCGATCGTGGTCGAGCGCGACCAGGACCAGCTGGCCCTGGCCACGATCGGGGCCGGCGCCGACGCCGCTGGGGTCACCCGGCATCTGGTGCACAACCTCGCCGACGGGGTGGGCGGGCTGACGTCCGAGGCCTTTGCCGCCCTGGTCACGATGGAGGGTGCCGGAGCGCTGTCGAGCACCCAGGCCAAGACCGTGCTGGCCACCCTGGTCGAGACCGGCGGTGACCCGGAGTCGATCGCCACCGAGCTCGGGTTCGAGCAGATGGACACCGCCGAGCTCGACGCCCTGGTGGACCGGCTCATCGCCGAGCACCCGGACGAGTGGGCCCGGTTCTGCGACGGCGATGCCCGCATCCAGGGGTTCTTCGTGGGCCAGGTCATGAAGGCCACCCAGGGCCAGGCCGACGGCAAGGTGGTCAGCCGGCTGCTGCGCAACCGGGCCGGGTGATGCCACGGCGGCGTGGGCCGTCGGTCCTCCTGATCGCCGCGGCGCTCGTGGGCGCCGCCTGCTCGTCGGGCGGGCTGGAGACCCCCCGGGACGCCCTGGAGCGGGGGTCCGACCCGGACTCGCCGTTCGGCTACGTGCTCGGTGACCCGCCGGCGGGCTACGAGCTGTGCGCGATCACCACCCCGTCCGCGCTGTCGCTGCGGTCCGAGGCCACGGCCAGCCTCCATGTGTACGGCGACGCCACCCTCGACGACCCCTACGCCGGGGCCCTCTACGGCGTGGCCCTGTTCGCCGCCGGACCCCTCGACGAGCTCCCCCTCGGCGAGACCAGCGAGGTCGAGCTGGCCGGCCAGCCGGCCCTGGTCGGCGGCGCCGACGGGCTGCAGGTGGCGTCGCTACCGGCTCCCGCCGGGCGGGTCCTGACCTACCGGGCCGACGGCGAGCGCATCGTGCAGCTGGTGGTGCGCGGCGACGACGCCGCGGACCTGGTCGGGCTGGCGGACGCGGTGACGGTGTCCGGCGATCGGGCCATCATCGACCTCGCGGCCCTCCCGCCCGGCTACGTGGATCTGGGCGACCTCTACCAGCTGGAGGGACGGCCCCGGTTCCGGTTCTCGGTCGACTACCAGCGCCGGAGC
Organism: Acidimicrobiales bacterium; assembly: GCA_041636995.1. Taxonomy (GTDB): domain Bacteria; phylum Actinomycetota; class Acidimicrobiia; order Acidimicrobiales; family UBA8592; genus JBFINV01. Next base: position 2,583 of record JBFKRY010000018.1, read on the forward strand.
GAGGACGGGGACCTGGAGGATCAGCTGACGGTGCTGGGCGCGGCGGGCGACTACGCGTCGATGCAGGCGTTCCGGTTCCGGGCGGCGACGTCGGCCACCATGGACGTGGACGGGTCGCCGGGTGTGGTGGCCGACATCGGCGCCACCGGCGAGGGGCCCCACGTGGTCAGCTGGCTGGTGGGCGGCGAGCTGATCCTGCGGGTGTTCTCCTTCGAGCTGCCACCCGACGACTTGGTCACCCAGGCCCGTGCCGTGGAGCGGGTGGACGCCGATGAGTGGGACGAGCTGCGGTCGCGGTTCGGTCAGGCGATCTGCGAGCGGTGATGCCGCCCCGCTACCGTCGCCACGTGGGGACATCGGCCATCCAGGAACTGCTGACCGCGGCGGTGGCCGCGGTCGAGACCCGGGACGACGAGGTCGATGAATCCCTCCTCTGGCCCGAGGAGCGAGCCGCCATCGGCCAGGTGGTGCCCGGCCGCTGGTGGGACTGGGTGATGGGTCGGCGCTGCGCCCGGCGGGCGATCGCCGAGCTCGGGGTCGACCCGAGGCCCGTCCTCACCGGCGAGCGGCGCGAGCCCCTGTGGCCGGCCGAGGTCGTGGGCGCGATCACCCACACCAGAGGCTACGCCGCGGCGGCGGTGGCCCGAGCCACGGACGTCGTCGCAGTGGGGATCGACGCCGAGCCCGACGAGCCCCTTCCTGCCGGCGTGCTCGAGCGGGTGTCGCACCCCGACGAGCGCGAATGGGTCGCCGCGGCCCGGGATCTGGGGGTGGCCCATCCCGACCGGCTGCTGTTCTCGGCCAAGGAGTCGGTGTACAAGGCGTGGTACCCACTGGCCCGGCGCTGGCTGGGCTTCGAGCAGGCCCGGATCCACGTCGAAGCCGGTGCCGGCGTGTTCGAGGCCGAGATCCTGGTCGATGGGCCGCTGTCGGTGGTTTCCGGCCGCTACGCCAGCGTCGGCGGCGTGCTCCTCACCGCCGTCGAGGCCCACGGGGCCGAGTCCGTCTAGGCGGGCTGCAGCGCGGCCTCCCGGGCCCGGTTCACGCTGCCCCCCGCTGCGAAGACCAGCGCCGCCAGCACCGAGAGCGAGCCCGCCACCCAGAAGCTGGCGCGGTAGGAGATGGTGTCCTCCAGGGCGCCGAGCAGGAACGGCCCGGTGGCCACCCCGACGGTGATGATCAGCTGGTTCAACGAGAAGACCCGGGCATAGGCGCGGACGCCGAAGGCCTCCGCCACCAGCAGTGCCTGGAGCATCAGCAGGTTTCCGACCGTGGCCCCGAAGATGAACGCGGCGAGCAGCAGCGCGGCGCGCGAGTCGGACTCGGCCAGCAGGGCCAGGGACGCGCCCTGCACCGCGGCGAGCCCGACGGTCAGGGGCGCCAGCGGCGCTCGGGACGCGACCACCCCGCCGAGCAGCCGGAACACGACGCTGGCCAGAGCCAGGGCCAGGACGGCGAGGGCGCCGGTGGCCCGGTCCACCCGGTCGGTGCCCAGGTTGGCGATGTGGGCGATGGAGCCCACCTGGGCGGACATGGCGAAGAAGTACCCGACGGTGGTGGTCCAGAAGAATCGGCTGGTCACCGCGTCCTCGTAGCTGGCTCCCATCGTGGTCGCCCGCGCCGGATGTGTTGTCCGGGGGCGGAGCTCACCGTCGGGGAGCTGGCCCCGGCTCTCGGGATCGGACCACATGAACACCGCCGAGAGCGCCGCCAGGACGACGAAGAGCCCGCCGAGCCACGGGGTGGCGCCGGCGATGCCCTGCCGGTCGATGAGCCACGACGCCAGCTGGGTCAGGGTGAGGCCGCCCACGGAGAGACCGGTGGAGGCCACGGCCAGCGCCAGCGACCGGCGCACGTGGAACCAGCGGGTCACCAGCGTGGTTCCCGGGATGATCCCGGCCAGGGCGAAGCCCACCGCGAACACCACGTACACCAGGTACAGCTGCCACACCTCGGTCACCTGGCCCAGGACCATCAGCGACAGCCCCGAGATCACGGCGCCGGCGAGGACCAGGCGGCGGGTGTAGCCCCGCTCGACGAGCCCGGCGATTCCCCGGCCCACCAGGGCGGCGATCAGGAAGAACATCGACGTGGCCAACGACACCGACGACGTGGAGAAGCCCTGCTCGTCGGTGATGGCCTCCAGGTAGATCGCCAGCCCGTAGAAGCCCAGGCCCGCGCTGGTCACGAACAGGAGGAAGACCGCGGCCACCACCCGCCAGCCGTCGAAGCGCGGCGCGGGAGTGGCGGCGGCGTCGGTGTCAGGCACGACCCTGACACCGGGAGGGGGCGGTGCGGGACGGCGCGGGCACCGGCGCGATGGTACAGACAGACGCCTCACCGGGCGGCGCCGGTCACCAGCCAGGCATCGCCCCGGAACCGCCACACCAGGGCCGCCGCCCGGGCCGCCATGAGCACCCAGATGGCCCCCCACACCCAGCCGATGCCGAGGTCCAGCGCCGGTACCGCCAGGACCAGCGGGACGAAGATCATGGCTGCGCCCGTCATGGCCCATGCCAGGAAGCGCATGTCGCCGGCGCCGATGAGGATGCCGTCGAGCGCGAAGACCAGCCCGGCGAGCGGCCCCAGCAGCGCCAGGTGGATCAGCAGGAACGAGGTCAGCGAGGTCACCGCGGGGTCGTCGCTGAAGATGTCGGGCAGCCACTGCCGGGTGGTCAGGACGACCAGCCCGGCCACCGCGCCGGTGGCCAGGCCCCACTGCACCATCCGATCGCCCACCCGACGAGCCCCGCCCGCGTCGCCGGCGCCGAGGAACCGCCCCATCATCGCCTGCCCGGCGATGGCCACCGCGTCGAGGGCCAGGGCCATCAGGAAGAACAGCTGGAAGGTGATCTCGTGCGCGGCCAGGTCGGGATCACCGACGCGGGCTGCGGCCGCCACGGCGACGGTGAACGATCCCCGGAGGGCCGCGGTGCGCACGAACAGGTCGCCGGCCACCACCACCTGCCGGCGCACGCTCGACAGCTCGGGCGCCAGGCTGACGCCGTGGGCCCGCACCGCCCCGGCCACCCACCACAGGTAGAGGCCGGCGCCGAGCCACTGGGCCACCACCGTCGCCAGCGCCGAGGCCCCGATGCCCTGGTCGAAGCCGTAGATCAGTACGAGCTCGAGCACCAGGTTGAGGATCGCGGTGATGAGGGCCACCACCAGCGGCCGCACCGTGTCCTGGAGGCCCCGGAGGTAACCCACGCAGGCCAGGGTGAGGAGCATTGCGGGCAGCCCCGGCAGGCTCACTCGCAGGTAGATGCGGGCGTTGTCGAGCACCGGTCCCTGCCCGCCGAGGAGCCGTAGGATCGGGTCGGTCAGCACGTAGAGCAGCCCGGCGCCGGCCACGCCGGCGGCCAGGGCCAGCCACATGCTCTGCACTGCCTGGCGGGCCGCTTCCCGGTGGTCGCCCGCGCCCAGCAGGCGCGCCACCGCGGCGGTGGTGCCGTAGGCGAGGAAGATCATGATCGCGTGGAAGGTCAGCAGCGCCTGGCCGGCCAGCGACAGGCCCGCGAGCTGGGGGGTGCCCAGGTGGCCGACCACCGCGGTGTCGGCCAGGACGTACAACGGCTCCGCGACCAGGGCCCCGAGGGCCGGGACCGCGAGCCGGGTGATGTCGCGGTCGGTGTCGGTCCAGAACCGGAGCATGCAGGGGCGGCGGCCGGTGCTCGCGGGGACCCGTCAGCGCCGGCTGTCGCTGGAGTGCCGGGCGAGCGACGCCACCGCGTCGGCCACCACCTCGGGGTGCTCCCAGATGAGGAGGTGTCCCGCACCCTCGACCACCACCAGGTCGCAGCCGATGCCGTCGGCGATGCGGCGGTTCTCCGAGAGGGGGGTGAGGTAGTCCCGGTCCCCGACCACGACCACCGCCGGCACCGAGATCTGCGCCAGGTGGGGACGGATGTCGTAGCCGAGCAGCCCCAGCGCCGCGCCTTCGCGGGTCTCGCGTGGGCAGCGCTTGTTGGAGGCCAGCGCGGCGTCGACCATCTCGCGGCTCGGGGTCTTGCCGAACACGAAGCGGGCCAACGCCACCGAGTGCAGGTCGTGGGCGGCCAGCCGCTCGTAGGGGGTGGTGTTGCCGATGCGGAGGGTGGCCCGGCGATCGGGCCGCCCGGTGTGGGCCAGGGTGGCCACCAGCACCAGGGCCCCCACCCGGTCGGCGCCGGTCTCGGGTCGCAGGGTGAGCAGGCTCATGGCGGCGACGCCGCCCATCGAGTGGCCGCAGAGCACCACGTCGCGCAGGTCGAGGGCCCGGATCACCTGGCCCAGGTCGGCGCCCAGGCGGGCCGCGCCGAAGCCGTCGCTGCCGACTGTCGAGCCCCCGTGGCCGCGCTGGTTGACGCCCACCACCCGCCACCCGCGCTCGACCAGCAACCGCGCCACGGGCCCCCAGTCGTGGTGGTTCGAGGTCAGACCGTGGACCAGGACCGCCACCGGTCCGTCCTCGGGGCCGGCGATGGTGGTGCAGATCTGGGCCCCGTCGTCGGTGGGCACCATGATCTCGGCGCCCTGCGGGAACCGCGGCGGCAGCCAGCCCGTGGGTGACTCGATGCCTTCCAGCGCCCGCAGCAGCCGTCGCTCGGCGAAGGCCGCGGCCACGGCGGTCGCCGCGCCCGCAGCGGCCAGAGCCAGCAGCGTTCGGCGCTTCGGCATGGCTCCAGAATATCCGGGACCGCGGGGTGGATAGCATGGACCCATGCCCGAGTACCGCTCCCGGACCACCACGCACGGCCGCAACCAGGCCGGTGCCCGAGCGCTGTGGCGAGCCACGGGCATGACCGACGAGGACTTCGACAAGCCCATCGTCGCGGTCGCCAACTCCTTCACCCAGTTCGTGCCCGGTCACGTGCACCTGAAGGACCTGGGCCAGCTGGTGGCCCGGGAGATCGAGGCCGCAGGTGGCGTGGCCAAGGAGTTCAACACCATCGCGGTCGACGACGGCATCGCCATGGGCCACCACGGCATGCTCTACAGCCTGCCCAGCCGGGACCTCATCGCCGACTCCATCGAGTACATGGTCAACGCCCACTGCGCCGACGCGCTGGTGTGCATCTCCAACTGCGACAAGATCACCCCGGGCATGCTGATGGCGGCGCTGCGGCTGAACGTGCCCACGGTGTTCGTGTCGGGCGGGCCCATGGAGGCCGGCAAGACCCGCCTGGCCGGCCAGGAGGTCAAGGTCGACCTCATCTCGGCCATGATCGGAGCCGGCGACGCCAGGGTGAGCGACGAGGACGTCGCCGCGGTCGAGCGCTCGGCCTGCCCCACCTGTGGGTCGTGTTCGGGCATGTTCACCGCCAACTCCATGAACTGCCTCACCGAGGCCCTGGGGCTGGCGCTGCCGGGCAACGGCACCACCCTGGCCACCCACGGCGACCGGGAACGGCTCTTCCTCGAGGCGGGCCGGCGCGTCGTCGACATGGCGAAGGCGTACTACGGCAAGGACGACGACGGGGTGCTGCCCCGCAGCATCGCCAACAAGGGCGCCTTCGAGAACGCCATGACCCTCGACATCGCCATGGGGGGCAGCACGAACACCGTGCTGCACATCCTGGCCGCGGCCGAGGAGGCCGGCCTCGACTTCACGATGGCCGACATCGACGCCCTGAGCCGGCGAGTCCCCAACATCTGCAAGGTGGCGCCCTCCACCGACCGGTACCACATCGAGGACGTCCACCGCGCCGGCGGGATCATGGGGATCCTGGGCGAGCTGGACCGGGCCGGGCTGATCGACACCTCGCTGCCCACGGTCCACAGCAACAGCCTGGGCGCGGCGCTGGATCGCTGGGACATCATGCGCGACACCTGCACGGCCGAGGCGCGCGAGCTGTTCCTGGCCGGGCCCGCCGGTATCCCCACCCAGCAGGCGTTCAGCCAGTCGACCCGCTGGGACAGCCTCGACACCGACCGCGAGCACGGCTGCATCCGCTCGGTCGAGCACGCCTACAGCGCCGAGGGCGGCCTGGCCGTCCTCCACGGCAACCTCGCCGAGGACGGCTGCATCGTGAAGACCGCCGGCGTCGACGAGTCCATCTGGGTGTTCTCGGGGCCGGCGCGGGTGTTCGAGAGCCAGGAGGCCGCGGTCGAGGGCATCCTCGACGAGAGCTGCGTCCAGCCCGGCGAGGTGGTGGTGGTGCGCTACGAGGGGCCCCGGGGCGGACCCGGCATGCAGGAGATGCTCTATCCCACCACCTACATCAAGTCCCGCGGGCTGGGCACCGAGTGCGCCCTGCTCACCGACGGCCGCTTCTCCGGGGGTACCTCGGGGCTGTCGCTGGGACACGTGTCCCCCGAGGCCGCCGAGGGAGGGCTCATCGGCCTCGTGCACGATGGCGACACCATCGAGATCGACATCCCCGGGCGCCGCATCGAGCTGATGGTGCCCGAGGACGAGCTGGCCCGCCGCCGGGCCGAACAGGACCGGCTGGGGTGGCAGCCGGCCGACCGCGAGCGCACCGTGTCGCTGGCGTTGCAGGCCTACGCGCTGATGGCCACCTCGGCCTCCCGCGGCGGGGTCCGGGACCTCAGCCGGCTGGGTTGATCGTCAGGCGGGCAGCTCGGCCGGCTCTGCGCAGAAGCGTCTGATCATCCACGCTGCTGTCAGCCCGAAGAAGGGCATCAACCCGAGACCGACGAGACCGCCGCCATCGTGTGCCTGCAGGAGCAGGAGGAAGGCCGCCACGGCAGAGGCGACGGACCCCACGAGGATCCAGCCCGCACGCCGGCCCTTCCGAGCCTTGTACGCGCGCATCGCCGCAGCGAAGCAGGCGAGCTCCCAGGCGAAGAACCCCACAAAGATCGCCAGCACCCAGGGAAGCCCGCCCGAGTCGCTCGTGGAGTCGTCGGCGATCACCCGATAGATGCCTGTTGCCGGCAGGACGGCCAGGAGTGCGACCGCCAGCACTGCGTAATCGACCGCAGCGCTCCGATGACGACCGGGCCAGAGCAATGCCACGCTGATCGCAGCGACCACGAAGCCAGCTGCGACGACGACATCGGCCACATCGCCGTCGCCGGACGACTGGGCTCGGAACGCGACCCCGGGCGCGTTGAAGCCGTCGGTGTCGGCAACGAGGGCACCCTCCACCAGTCGGGGTCGGCCCGGGATCTCGACCTCGATCGACCCGCTCGCCTCTCCGTCGGTCAGCCGGACGCGCTGGGGCTCGGCGACGGGGACGGCGGCCGGCTCCGTGACATCGACGCCGATGCTCGCTCGTTCGGCCCGGTCCGACCGGATCCGGTAGTCGAGGCTCAGGATCGTGTTGCCGTCATCCCCCGGGGTCAATGTCGTCGAGGTCGCGTGCAGCACTGTCGTGGAGCCGGGCGGGACATCTCGACCGACGAGGAGCCCGTCCACGGCGGCCGAGTATCGACCGTCGGCGTCGAGGGCGATCGAGATCTGGTCGTCTCCCTCGGCAACAGCATTCTGTATGACGTAGTTCTCGTAGTCGTACCTGACCACGAGCTCGTCTTCCGCAGCAGCCGAGAACTCCTTGGGGCCCTCCACCCATCCGGTCGACAGGGCTGTCAAGACACCGTCACGGCAGCCGAAGGAGAGCAGAACGGCTGCGCCACCGTTGACCGTGACCGACAGGTACTCCTCGTCGATGAACTCACCGTCTCTGGTGTGCTGTGACGGACAGGGCTCGGCGGCCATGATGGAGCCGACGATGCGGACGGTTGGCCAGCCGTCGGAGCTCTCGGGTGCCAGGTCGACCACCCAGCTCCTGACCGCATCGTCGTCGGACTTGAACGTCTGACCAGTCGCAGACGAGATCGTCAGTTGATCTCGTCCAGGGCGGTCAGCCGATTCGCACCCGGCGAGAAGCATCACCACGCCAAGGCACGTCGAGGCGATCCTCGAGGTCAACAACCGTCGGACTCGGCTAGGGCACCCTGATCTTGGTCGCGTTGCCGTCGCTGTCTCGTCGATGCAGGTTGCCGTTGTGGTAGTAGTCGCCGCTCGCATTGTTGTGCAGGTGAACAGAGTCCGCCCTCGCACTCCATTGGGGTCCGCCGGCCCAGGAAGAGTAGTAGTAGGTGATGTTCTCCTCGGCCAACTCGTCCCAACCGTACTGCGCGTTGTTGCACTGCGTGCCCCAGATCTCTGGGTCGTCGTAGTCGAAATGCGTCGATACGATTACGTAGTATCCGAAGGCCGCAGTCCAGTTTCGATCATGAGTGTTGTCGGCATACACCCTGTAGTGTTCGGTCCACCTGTTCGCATCAGCAAATGCCTTGCAGTTGAACCTCTTCCGGCCAGAGTCTGCATCGTATTCCCAAAACCCGTCGTCATTGAAGCGTGCCCACTTGGGGCCACCAGTCGTACGGAACACGTCATTGTCGATCCGGTGCGTCCCGTCCGTGCCCTTCACCCGGTTGACGGTGGCGTTGTTCCAGAAGATCATGTGAATGGGCCAGTCCACGTTGTTCCATGACCGATTGTTGTCGCTCCGGAAATCCCAGTTCCACAAATCATCTGCACCGATGAGATTGAAGTGATAGCCGAAGTCTCCGTGGGCTTTGGCCGTCGAGGCAGTGCCTGTCGAGATGAGCCCGAGCCCTGCGAGCATCAGCCCGAGCGACACCGCCAGGCCACGTGCTCTGCTACCGCCGAATCGCGTCATCGACCTTCCTCCCCTGCCGATTCATCGAGCGCCGGTGGCCGCTGCGCAGGCGTTATGGCGAGGACTCGCCGGCCGACGACATCGACTGCGACGTCGACCAGAGCGATCTCCTCTTCGCTCTCGTACATGGTCGTGCGATAGTCCTCGGCGGTGAAGGCGACCCCTGTCAACACGTGATCCCTCTCGTCATGCGGGAGGTTCGTCCCCGCCGAGAGTCCGGCTCGCTCGAGCAGGGCGTCCCGATCGACCTTGGTCCACGGTCCGGAAGAGACGACGACCCGCTCCAGTGGGATCTCGAAGGTCAGTCCCCGTCGCTCCCCTTCGATGAACAGCACCCGGGGGTTTCGGGCGGCGTTGGCGATCAGCTCACCCTTCAGCTTCGGGTCCAAGCTCCTGAACTCCTGACTGCGGACGAGGACCGACACCGCTGTCCCGAGCTCGCCCGGCTGGACCTCCTCCGATTGCGGCGCCGAAGGGCCCACGACCGGACCGTCCCCGAACCTCGCCTCCTGCCCGGCTCCGACCACACCGATGCCCAGGAGCGAAGCCGACACCACCAAGCCGGCCAGACCGGCCGTGACCCGCCACGATTTCCCCACCGATCCTCCCCAGTTGGTCGTCCGCCACCCGGAGGGTACACGACCGCCGACGCACGAGCCGGACATCACGCCCGGGCAACCCAGCGGTCGTAGCGCTCGGAGTCCGACCAGGCGCCGGTGCGGCGGTCGAACGCGGCTGCCGGGGGCGTCATGAGATCGGGGCGGCCGGCTCGCGCCGCGCTGGAGGAGACGTCGTCGAACCGGGCCGGCAAGGTCAGCAGCGATCCCGGCGGCACGTCCAGGTCCCCGCGCCCGACGATCGCCAACCGGGGGAGTGACGAGATCGCGGTGTCCCGCTCGTCCGGGCTCCGGTAGAACGACGCGTCGTTGACCTGGTGCCACTTGTCGGCGCCCATCACCACCACGTCGTAGCCGGCGGCGATGTCGGCGATCAGCTGGAGGTCGGTGACCCGCACGCGCACCCGGTCGAGGTGGGCCACCGAGGCCTCGACCACCGCCACCCGGTCCTCCAGCCGGGGGCGCGCCACGACCCCCTTCGCGAGCGCGGCGCGGGAGATCACCAGGTGGAGGCAGGACAGGTCCAGCTGGGCCAGGGCGGCCTCGACGATGGCCAGGTGGCCCACCGTCGGCGGGTTGAACGACCCCGGGAACACGCCGGTGCTCACGGCCCGGCCCCCGGACCGGAGCCGACTTTGTGATCGGCTGTCGCAGCAGGCATACTGAGCGACATCATGGGTCCGACCGCAACCCTCCTCGTAATCCTGTAGCGCACGAGCCCCCTTCGTGCGCGCACCGACCTCCCAGCCGGGGGGTCGATTTGGTTTTCGGGTCACATCGGCCGATGGAACCTCCGACCACATCCGCAGACATCCGGTGACGACAATGCAGACCAACGGTGGCAAAGCACTGATGAAGAGCCTCGAGGCCGAGGGCGTCGACCTGGTCTTCGGCCTGCCCGGCGGTGCCATCCTGCCGGTGTACGACCCCCTGATCGACTCGCCGATCCGCCACATCCTGGTGCGCCACGAGCAGGGCGCGGGCCACATGGCCGAGGGCTATGCGCACGCCACGGGCCGGCCCGGGGTGGCCATGGTCACCAGCGGGCCCGCGGCCACCAACATCGTGACCCCCCTGGCCGACGCCATGCTCGACTCGGTGCCGCTGGTGTGCATCACCGGCCAGGTTCCCACCACGGCCATCGGCTCCGACGCCTTCCAGGAGTGCGACACCACCGGCATCACGATGGCCGTCACCAAGCACAACTTCCTGGTCACCGAGGCCGCCGACATCCCCCAGGTGGTCCACGACGCCTTCCACATCGCGACCACCGGCCGCCCCGGCCCGGTGCTGGTCGACATCCCCAAGGACCTGGTCGACCCGAACAACCCTCGCTCGTACTTCGAGGACTACGAGCCCACCGGCCACGACCTGCCCGGCTACAACCCCCAGGTCGAGCCCGACATCGAGGCGGTGCGGGCCGCGGCCGAGCTGATCCTGGCGTCCGAGCGGCCCGTGCTCTACACCGGTGGCGGGATCCTCAAGGCCCGGGCTGCGGAGGCGCTCCGGGAGCTCGCCGAGCTGCTCGACATCCACGTGGTGACCACCCTCATGAACCGGGGTGGGTTCCCCGACGACCACAAGCTGGCCCTGGGCATGCCCGGCATGCACGGCAACTACACCGCGGTCACCGCCATGCAGCGGGCCGACCTGCTCATCGCCCTCGGGGCCCGCTTCGACGACCGGGTCACCGGCCGCATCGACGGGTTCGCCCCCGAGGCCAAGGTGATCCACGCCGACATCGACCCGGCCGAGTTCGGCAAGGTGCGCCGGCCCGACGTGGCCATCCAGGGCGACGTCCGCCTCACCATCGAGGCCCTGATCAAGGCGGTCATGGACCTCGGCGGCAGCGCCGCCCAGCCCGACCGCTCGGCGTGGAAGTCCACCATCAGCGGTTGGCAGGAGACGTACCCGCTCCACTACGACGAGCCCGCCGACGGCGAGGGGCTGAAGCCCCAGTTCGTGCTCGAGCAGCTCCGCGACCACACCCCCACCGACACCATCGTCGCCGCCGGGGTGGGCCAGCACCAGATGTGGGCCAGCCAGTACTGGCGCTTCAACCACCCCTACACCTGGGTCAACTCCGGCGGGCTGGGCACCATGGGCTTCGCGGTGCCCGCCGCCATCGGCGCCAAGGCCGGGAAGCCGGACCGGATGGTGTGGGCGGTCGACGGCGACGGCTGCTTCCAGATGACGAACCAGGAGCTGGTCACGGCCAGGCTCGAGGGCATCCCGATCAAGGTGGCCATCCTCAACAACGGCTACCTGGGCATGGTCCGCCAGTGGCAGGAGCTGTTCTACGACGAGCGCTACTCCGAGGTGCACCTCCAGTGCGAGCTGCCCGACTACAAGCTGCTGGCCCAGGCGATGGGCTGTGAGGGCATGCGGGTCGACTCGCCCGAGGAGGTGCTGCCGGCCATCGAGCGAGCGAACGAGATCGACGACCGGCCGGTGGTGATCGACTTCCGCACCGAGCCCAGCGAGAACGTGTACCCCATGGTGCCCGCGGGCAAGTCCAACAGCGACGTCATCGTCCACCCGTCGCAGGGGGACGGGCAGTCCCAGGGGGACGGGCCGGCCCAGGGGACCCCTGCACCGTGAGTGCCCATCCTCCGCATCACCGGTACCACACCCTCGTGGTCCGGGTCGAGAACAAGGCCGGCGTGCTGGCCCGGGTGGCCGGGCTGTTCGCCCGCCGGGGCTTCAACATCGAGTCGCTGGCGGTGGCCCCCACCGACGACGAGCGCTTCAGCCGCATCACCATCGTCGTCGACGTGGCGTCGGCCCCGCTCGAACAGGTGGTCAAGCAGCTCGACAAGCTGGTGAACGTGGTGGAGATCCGGGAGCTCGACCCGGCGTCGTCCATCGAGCGCGAGCTCATGATCGCCACCGTGAAGGCCGGCACCCAGGACCGGGGCCACGTGATGGACCTGGTTCGGATCTTCGAGGCCAAGGTGCTGAACGTCGGCGCCGACGCCATGATGGTCTCGCTGTCGGGCGCGCCCAGCCGCATCGACGACTTCGAGGCCCTCCTCGAGCACTTCGGGATCGTGGAGGTCCAGCGCACCGGCAAGGTGGCGCTGGCCAGCCTCGACCGCTGACCCGTTCACATCGACCACCGATCCCCAGGAGACACCCGCCGTGGCGAACATCTACTACGAGGCCGACTGCGACCGGAAGTACATCGCCGACCGCAGGGTGGCGGTCCTGGGCTACGGCTCCCAGGGCCACGCCCATGCCCTGAACCTCAAGGAGTCGGGCATCGACGTCTGCGTGGGCCTGCGCGAGGGGTCGGCGTCGGTGGCCAAGGCGGAGTCCGCGGGGCTGGAGGTGCGCTCGATCGCCGACGCCAGTGCCTGGGCCGACACGGTGATGATCCTGCTGCCCGACACCGAGCAGGCCGCGATCTACGACGCCCACATCGCCCCCAACCTCGACGCCGGCGACTGCCTGATGTTCTCCCACGGGTTCAACATCCGGTTCGACCTGATCCAGCCCCCCGGCACCGTGGACGTGGTCATGGTGGCGCCGAAGGGGCCCGGGCACCTGGTGCGGCGCACCTACGTCGAAGGGGGCGGGGTGCCGTGCCTGATCGCAGTGGAGAACGACGCGTCCGGCCACGCCAAGGAGATCGCCCTGGCCTACGCCGACGCCATCGGCGGCGCCCGGGCCGGGGTGATCGAGACCACCTTCACCGAAGAGTGCGAGACCGACCTCTTCGGCGAGCAGGTGGTGCTGTGCGGGGGCACCACCGAGCTGGTCCGTAGCGCGTTCGACACCCTGGTCCAAGCCGGGTACCAGCCCGAGATCGCCTACTTCGAGTGCCTGCACGAGCTGAAGCTGATCGTCGACCTCATGTACGAGGAGGGGATCGCCGGCATGCGCTACTCCGTCTCGGACACCGCCGAGTACGGCGACCTGACCCGGGGGCCGCGGGTGATCGACGACCACGTGCGCCAGACCATGCGCACCATCCTCGACGAGATCCAGAGCGGTGCCTTCGCCGAGGAGTGGGTCGCCGAGTCCCGCGGCGGCCGGGAGCGATTCCACCAGCTCGAGGCCGCCGGCCGGGAGATGCAGATCGAGAAGGTGGGCGCAGAGCTGCGGGCGATGATGCCCTGGATCGCCGCCGGCAAGCAGTCCGTGAAGGACACCTCGGGCGGCCAGGGCTGAGACCGGCCGCGGCTGCGCCGAGGCCCGAACCTATTGCGGGTCCAGGAGCAGCAGCCCGTTGACGAAGGCGCCGTCGTTGGGCGGCGGCGCGGAGGTGCCCTCGGCGTCGACGATCTGCACGAACAGGTTCTCACCCTGGCAGACCGACTGGAGGCCGATGTCGGCGTAGACGCACGACCAGCCGAAGCTGCCGACGCGTCCCCGGGTCTGGCCGTCGTCCATCACCGCCAGGATGGCCCCGGGGTCGGCCAGGTCGTCCACGCCCACCTCCTCGAAGAGGTCGTGGATGTCGAGCATGGTCACCCACCCCAGGCCGGTGAAGGGTGCGTCGGGCGCGTCCGGCGCGTACACGTCGACGTCTCGCTCGAACTGGTCGAGCAGGTCCTTCACCTCCTGGGGGGCCCAGGGATCCTCCTGCAGGTACCCGCCTCGGGCGATCCAGCTGCCGACCATCAGCTCGCCCACCTCGTCGTAGATCTCGGCCTCCGCGCACGTGGCGCTGTAGAACATCCGCTCTGGCGCGATGCCCAGCTGATCGGCGGCCCGGATGACCGGGAGGCACTCGTTGCCCGCGGCGAGCAGCATGACGAGGTCGGGGTCGGCGGCCGCGGCCTGGCTGACCGGCGGCACGGCGTCGGTCAGCGGCAACGGGACGTCGATCGAGCTGAACGTCACCCCGAACTGGTCGAAGATCGGCGCCAGGCCCTGGGAGAGGGCGGCGGTGGCCGCGGGGTTCTCGTTGACGAGCACCGCCACGTCCGTGGCCCCGAGCTCCTCGGCCGCGAACCGGGCCATGGCCGCGTAGACGCTGATGCTGCCGCCGTTGAAGTAGCGGGCGTTGGGCTGGTCGTAGTCGCTCGGGAAGAGGGGCAGCCCACCGATCACCGGGGTGTCGCCCATGGTGCCGTAGAAGTCGAAGGCGAAGGTCCAGATGTTGATCCCGTTGATGACCGACACCAGGTCGCTGGTGGCGAGCTCCTGAGCGCACTCCTGGGCCTTCTCGACGCCGTTCTGCACGCACGACTGGATCTCGACCGGGTGTCCCCCGATCCCGCCCAGCTCGGCGTTGATGTACTCCGCTGCACCCTCGACCCCGATGCGGAACTCCGGGAACGAGCCGACCACGTCGTTCTCCTGGTTGAGCAGACCGATGCGGACGGGCTCGAGCGAGGGATCCGCGGGACCGGTCTCGGCCCCACCCTCGGGGTCGGCCCCACCGTCGGTCGGGGCGTCGTCATCGTCGGCGACGGCCTCGTCGTCACCGTCGGCGCCGGTCTCGTCGTCGGGCGCGGCGGTGGGGTCCTCCTCGTCGGCCGGGTCGGTGGGCGCCTCCGCCGCCGGGGTGGCGGTCGCCTCGGGGGGTGCCGTGCCCGTCCCGTCGTCGTCGTCGCCGCAGGCCGCGGCGAGCAGCGCCAGCACGCTCAGCAGCGCCAGGCCCAGATGTCCCTTGATCATGTTGCAGCCTCCATGGTGGATGCGGCCGGCCCCACGGCCGCGGCGACCCGCCGGCGGCGGAAGTCCCTGACGGCCTTGCCGGCGATGCCGTCGGTGTTCCAGATCGCGGTCAGGATCAGACCGATGCCCCCGACGAGGTTGGCGTAGGTGTCGAGGTTCTCGCCGCCGAACCCCTTGTCCACCAGCCCGACGACGAGCCCGCCCGGCACGATGGCCCCGGCGATCAGGGCCCCGCTGACCAGCCCGATGCCGCCGAGGTAGGCGAAGGCCACCAGCGACAGGCTGACGAAGACGCTGAAGCTGTCGCCGCTGAGCTGGCCCCGGAGGTAGGCGAGCATGGCCCCGCCCAGGCCCGCCAGGAACGACGAGATCGCGAACGCCAACAGCTTGGTCCGGGAGACGTCGATACCCGCGGCGGCCGCAGCAGCCTCGTTGGCCCTGACGGCCAGGAACCGGCGCCCGGTGCTCGACCGGCGCAGGTTGACGACCAGCAGCGCGCACAGGACGGTGACCGCCAGCAGCAGCATCCCGAACTGCGGCCGGTTGAAGTCGGCGCCGACGGCGGCCGCGAGGTCGATGCCGAACAGCCGCGGGTCCTCCTCGATCGGCAGGGCCCCGGTGTCGCCGATGAACCACCGGTTGGTGAAGATCAGGGTCCCGACGGCCACGCCGAGCGCCATCGTCACCACCGCCAGCTGGATACCGCGGACCCGCAGCGCCGGGACGGCGACGACGACGCCCAGCAGGGTGGCGCTGAGCGCGCCGAGCAGGGCCGTGATCGGGAACGACAGGGCGGTCTCCATCGCCAGCTTCCCCAGGACGAAGCCGGCGACGCCGGCGAAGACCGCCTGGGCCAGCGAGACCTGCCCGACGTAGCCGGTGAGGACCACGATCGACAGGATGATGATGGTCGCAGCCATCGACTGGTAGAGGCTCAGCCGCAGGGCCCGGTCGAAGGCGACGATCGCGACCAGCCCGATCCCGGCGAGGGCCACGGTGGCCGGGCCGACGTGGCGGGGGAGGGGCGCGTACGCCTGCCGGCCCTCGCCGAGCGAGCCCCGCTCCGGCAGCCGCCGGCCCCGGACCACGAGCACCGCCACGATCACCAGGAACGGCACCACGTCGCGCATGCCCGTGCGAGCCAGCTCCGGCCACCAGGGTTCGGCCTCGAGGAGCCCCAGCTCCGATCGGGCCATGCCCAGGACCAGGCAGGCGGCGCCGGTGACCAGGAACGAGCGGAGCCCGCCCACCAGGGCCCCGGCCAGGGCCGGGACCACGAGGAGGGTGTAGTTGACGGTGTTGACGCCGTTGGCCAGCGACGCGGCCAGGATGCCGAAGACCGCGGCGACCATCGATGCGAGGACCCAGTTGCCCGCAGCGAGGGCGTCGGGGGAGTAGCCGAGCAGCACCGCCCCCTTCTCCTCGGTGGCGGCCGCCCGGGTGGCCAGGCCGAAGCGGGTGTACTTGTAGAGCGCCGCCAGCGCCACCGAGGCCACGACCACGATCAGGGCGAGCCAGAGACGGTCCTGGGGGATCCTGGTGCCGAGCCAGGTGACCGCGTCGGTGGGCAGGATGGCGCGGACGGTCTCGGTCTGGGTGCCGAAGCGCAGCAGGACCACCGCCTGGAGCACGATGAAGATGCCGACGGTGGCCACCACCTTGGCGAGCAGCGGGGCCCCGCGCAGCGGTCTGAAGACCAGGAGGTGGACGAGCAGGCCGAGGAGCGCGGCCACGACGAGGGCCGCTGCGAACGCGGGCCAGAACCCGGTCAGCTCACCCTCGGCGGGGGTGCCCAGGAGGTTGAACCGGTCCGTTCCGGCAATCGAGAGCGGCAGGACCAGATCCCCGGAGTCGCGCAGCTCGTCGTAGATGTACGTCGAGTACATCATCATGGCGCCGTGGGCGAAGTTGACGACTCCCGACCCCCGGTAGGCCAGGACCAGCCCCAGGGCCACGCCGGCGATGACTGCCCCGTCGCCCAGACCGGTCAGTGCCGTCTGCCAGTACAGCTCCACCCCCGGACGATCCCCCTCCCTCCGCTTCCCGCTCCGTCGACAGCTTCGCTACTGAACAGCGTTCAGCGGATCGGGCTAGGGTAGCAGCGGGCGACGTGGCGCTCCGTGGCGCTCCGAGAGACGAGGTACCCATGACCGCGACCGACCGACCCCAGGCCCCGGCCACGACACCGTGGCACCTGTCCGGCAACAACGCGCCGGTGTTCGACGAGGTGACCCTGACCGACCTCGAGGTCCGGGGGGCGATCCCACCGGAGCTGCGGGGCCGCTACTTCCGCAACGGAGCCAATCCGCAGTCGGGCTGGTCGGACCACTGGTTCCTGGGCGACGGGATGGTGCACGGCATCGAGCTGCGGGACGGGAAGGCGTCGTGGTACCGCAACCGGTACGTCCGGACACCGCTGTACGAGAACCCCGAGGCGTCGCGGATGGACCTGTACCTCGACCCCGAGACCCTGGCCTTCGACTACACCGTCTCGTGCGCGAACACCCACGTGATCTCCCACCACGGCCGCATCTTCGCGCTCGAGGAGGGGTCGTTCCCCTACGAGCTCACCTCCGAGATCGACACCGTCGGACCTCACGACTTCGCCGGGAAGCTCCACACCGCGATGACCGCGCATCCGAAGATCTGCCCCGAGACCGGCGAGCTGCTGCTCTTCGGGTACAGCTCGCTGCCTCCCTACCTCGTCTATCACCGGGTCAGCGCCGACGGTGAGCTGGTGCAGAGCAGCGAGATCACCGTCACCGGCCCGACGATGATGCACGACTTCGCGGTGAGCCGGCACCACGCGGTGTTCATGGATCTCCCGGCGGTGTTCGACATGGAGCTGGCGATGCAGGGCGGCATGCCCATCCGGTGGAGCGACGAGTACCCGGCCCGCTTCGGGGTGATGCCTCGCGACGGCGACGACGGAGACGTGCAGTGGTTCGACGTCGAGCCGTGCTACGTGTTCCACACCCTGAACGCGCACGACGACGGCGACGAGGTGGTCGTCCGGGGGTGCCGCATCCGCGAGCTGTGGCGGGACTCCACCGACATCGGCGACGGCGACGCCACCGATCCCGACGACGCCCCGATGATGTGGGAGTGGCGCCTGAACCGGGCCACGGGCACGGTCGCCGAGACCCAGCTCGACGACACCGGCAGCGAGTTCCCTCGGGTGCCCGACAGCCGGGTCGGCCTGCCCAGCCGCTACGGCTACACCATGGGGATGGCGGGCGGCTTCGGGTCCGGCACCGTCTTCAAGTACGACCTGGCCCACGGGGCCACCCGCCAGGACCACGTCTTCCCGGCCGGTCACGTGCCCGGGGAGCCGAGCTTCGTGGCCGCCGCCGGCGCCACCGGTGAGGACGACGGCTACCTGATGACCTTCGTCTACGCCGGCGACACCGACACCTCCTACCTGGCGATTCTCGACGCGTCCGACGTCGGCGCCGACCCGGTCGCCGAGGTGCACCTCCCTCGCCGGGTGCCGACCGGGTTCCACGGGAGCTGGATCGCCGATCGGTGACGAGCGACGGGGCCGGCCGGTGACCGGCCCGAGCCCGCGCCGGCCAACCGGCCCATCGCCACGATCGGGCCCGCTCACGTACGAGTCCATCGTTGCCACGGCTCGCGAGCTGGTGGAGCTCCACGGCTACGAGGCCCTCTCGCTGCGGGGCCTGGCCCGCACCCTGGGGGTCACCGCGCCCGCGCTGTACGACCACGTCGAGTCGAAGCGCGCGTTGCTCCGCGCCGTGGCGGAGCTGGGCTACGAGGACCTCGGCGCCGCGTTCGAGACCACCGCGGGAGCGCGGGCGGTGGACCGGTGCCGGGCCCGAGCCCGGGCCTACGTCACCTTCGCCCAGGAGCATCCCGAGCTGTTCCGGCTGATGTTCCTGTACCG
The DNA here is from genome assembly GCA_041636995.1 of Acidimicrobiales bacterium. Classification (GTDB taxonomy): domain Bacteria; phylum Actinomycetota; class Acidimicrobiia; order Acidimicrobiales; family UBA8592; genus JBFINV01. The sequence goes on from JBFKRY010000018.1 coordinate 21,365, forward strand.
GCCGGCTGCGGTCCTCGCCGCCGTCGACAACGAGCTGCCGGCGGCCACGAAGGCGTTCGAGGCGGGCGCTGCCGACATGGCACGCGCTGTCGAGGAGGGCGACATCGTGGAACGGGACGTGCTCCGGCTCAACCTCACGGTCTGGGCCGCGGTGCACGGCGTGGCCTCGGTGGCCCTGCTGTCGCCCGAGCTGGCCGACCAGCTCGTCGACGACGTGATCGACGTGGTGTTCGAGGGGCTCGCCGGCTAGTTCCATCCACCGAGAGCCCCGTCTGGAATCCGCAGTTGTCAGCGGGAGCTGGCCCGGTCGAACTTGCGGAAGCTGAGGATCGCGAACACCACGGTCAGCCCGACCGACCATCCCAGGGACTCCCAGACCAGGTCGCCGGCCGGTAGCCCGTTGTAGAGGGCCCGGCTGGCGTTGGTCACCTTGGTGAAGGGGTTGGCCTCGGCGATCGGCTCGAGCCAGTCGGGCATCGAGGACGGGTCGACGAATGCCGACGAGACGAACGTCATGGGGAACATCCACATGAATCCCCCGGAGTTGGCGGCCTCGACGGACTTCACGCTCAGCCCGATCAGGGCGTGGATCCAGCTGATGGAGTAGGCGAACAGCATCAGCAGCACGGTGGCCAGCAACGCCTCGGCCACGGTGCCCTCGAAGCGGAACCCCACCGCGAAGGCGATGAGGAGCATCGCCACGAAGCTCACCGCGTTCTTCACCAGGTCGGCGATGGTCCGACCGATGATGACCGCCGGCTGGGCCATGGGCAGTGACCGCAGCCGGTCGACCAGGCCCTTCTGCAGGTCGTCGGCCAGCCCGATGCTCGTGGTCGCCGACCCGAAGGTGAGGGTCTGAGCGAAGATGCCCGGGAGCAGGAACTGGTTGTAGTCGTCGAAGCCGGGCACGTCGATGGCGCCGCCGAACACGTACACGAACAGCAGCGTGAACATGACCGGCTGGGCGATCGCGAACCCGAGCAGCTCCGGGTTGCGGGGGATGATCCGCAGGTGTCGGCGGGCCTCGGTCCACGAGTCGCGCAGCACCCAGATCGGGCCGGTGTCGAGATGGAGCCCGTCGACCTCGGCCCGGGCGGGGACCCCGGCCGTGGTCATGGCAGGTCTCCGTCGGTCGGCTCGGGAGCGGTGCCGGTGATGGTCAGGAACACGTCGTCGAGGCTGGGCCGTCGCATCTCGACGTTCAGGACGTCGCAGTCGCAGTCGTCGAGGACCCGGATGGCGTTGGGGACCACGTGATGGCCGGCGGTGATGGGGACGACCAGTTCGGGGCGGTCCGGGGACCGCTCGATGGGGCCGGTGGCCAGGGGGGCGAGGGCGCTCGCGGCACGCTCGAGGTTGGCCGTGCTGGCAATGGTGACGATCAGCCGGTCGCTGCCGACGAGGTCCTTGAGCTCGTCGGCGGTGCCCTCGGCGATCACCCTCCCGTGGTCGATCACCACGATTGTGTCGGCCAGGGCCTCGGCCTCGTCCAGGTATTGGGTGGTGAGGAAGGTGGTGGTGCCGTCGTCGCCCAGCTCCTCGATGAGCGCCCACATGGCCTGGCGGCTCCTGGGGTCGAGGCCGGTGGTGGGCTCGTCGAGGAACAGCAGCGCCGGCCGGGCGATGAGGCTCATGGCGATGTCGAGGCGGCGGCGCATGCCCCCCGAGTACTCCTTCACGATGCGATCGGCGGCGTCGACGAGGTCGAAGCGGGCCAGCAGCTCGTCGCCCCGGCGACGAGCTGTGCCGTTGCCCATGTGGAACAGCCGGCCGATGTGCACCAGGTTCTCACGAGCGGTCATGCGCTCCTCGACCGCGGCGTACTGGCCGGTGAGGCCGATGCGGGCCCGGACCTTGGCCGGCTCCTGCTCCACGTCGATGCCTTCCACGAAGGCCTTGCCGGCGCTGGGCCGGATCAGGGTGGTGAGGATCTTGACCGCGGTGGTCTTGCCCGCGCCGTTGGGGCCCAGCACACCCAGGATGGAGCCCCGCTCCATCGTGAGGTCGAGACCGTCGAGGGCGCGGGTCTCGCCGTAGTGCTTCGCGAGACCCGCCGTCTCGATCGCCAGCATGGCGTCAAGCTAGCGGCGCGCCCGAGCGGGCGCGCCCGAGTTTCCGGGCTGCGGGCTCACCCGGCGGTTGGGGCTGGCTACGGAAGGCGCCGGGTGTGCATCCGGCGGGCTTCGTGGGTGATGAGCCAGCCGGCGGCCAGCACCGCCGCCGCGATCAGCGCCAGCTCGACGCTGTTGAGGCCGGTGTCGGCCAGGGCGTCGTCGGCCTCGTCGCCCTCCTGGCCGGTGCCGGCGAGGGTGTCGTCGTAGCCCTCGGTCTCCACGACCTCGCACTCGACGTCGGCGGGCGGGTTGGCCACCGACAGCAGCGCCGCTGCGGTCTCGGTCTGGGCGGTGTCGCCTGCGGCGAAAGCAAGGCCGCAGCCGTCGACCTCGACCCCGGTGAACTGGACCTCGAAGTTGCCGTCGGCGTCGGGCGAGGCCGGCAGCAGGTTCCCGAGATCGCACAGGGTGGTGGGATCGCCCTCCGCGAGGGCCTCGAGCGACCCAGCGGCACCCGGGCACTGCAGCACGAACACGTCGATCGTGAAGCCCGACCCGCTGATGGTCACGTCGTAGGTGCCCTCGCTCTCCACCGAGTAGGTGGCATCGGCGCCCTCGCCCTCGACGGTGATGTCGTCGCCGGACAGCACCAGCGAGGGTGCGTCCTGGCCGGAGGCTGCGCCGCCCCCGAGCGCGACCACCAGGCCCGCCAGGATGCCGACAACGAGTACCGCCCGCAGTGATCGCTTCATAGTCGGGACAGCATAGACACAACACGGCCCCGGCGCTCGTATCGAGCGCTACTGACGGCGTGGGCGGGCCAGGACGCCGATGGCCAGCAGCCAGGCCAGGTCGGCGGCGACGATCAGCGAGGCAGTGACGTTCCAGTCGTCCAGCGAGTCGGTGTCGCCTCCGGGGCCCCGGAACACCGCGATGGTCGGCGTGTCCAGGGCGATTTCGACCGCGCCGGACTCCCGCAGCCGGTCGATGTCGCCGTCGTCGAGGTCGGGGAGGGCGACGATCCAGGAGACGCCGAGCCCAGCCAGCCGCTGCTCGACGTCCTCGCCGAAGCGCAGCGCTCGGACCAGCGTCTCGGCGTCGTCCTCCCGGGGGTCTCGCGAGATGCGATCGCCGGCGCCCAGGCCCAGGTCGTGGCGGAACACCACGTCGCCGCCGACCAGCGCAGGCACGGGATGGTGCGCCCGGCGGCCGTCGGCGATGGCGACGTCGAAGTACTGGCTCCAGGGCAGGGCCAGGGTGAGTCCCGGCTCCGCGTCCACCAGCCGCTCGGCCTCGGCCCACGCATCAGGGACCGGATGGTCGGTGACCGAGCCGTCGAGCCCCCACAGCGCGGGCCAGGCCAGCGCGAGGGCGCCTGCCCCCAGCAGCACCCCGCCACCGAGCCGGACGGCGGCCGGGCGGCCGCTCAGGACCAGGTCGAGGCCACGCGCTGCGAAGACCACCACTGCGAACAGCGTGAGCGCCAGCAGCCGGTGACCCTCCCGCACTGGTGCGAACACCACCCGCTGGGTGAGCTCGTCGTAGGCCCGGTCGATGCCGGGGACCCGGCTGGCCAGGGTGACCGCCAGACCGACCAGGCCGAGGGCGAGGAGCGGGCCCCGATCGGGCCGGCCGGCCCAGCGGATGCCAGCCCAGGCCAGGAGGGCCAGCAGGGCCGCAGCCAGCACGGTCCAGGCTCCGGTGGCGCCCAGCTGGTTGGAGCCGCGCCAGAAGCCGTGGCCGACGAGCAGCCGGACGAGGCCGGCGGCGTCGTCGAAGCGGGTCTCGAACCGCTCCGACGCAGCGGCGCCGGTGGCGTCGCCCACGCTCACCAGGGCGGGCACCAGCCAGGGGACCTGGGTGCCGACGGCGCCGAGCACCTGCCGAGCCCTGGGCAGCCGTCGCTCGCTCACCAGACCCACGAGCACGACCGGCCCCGCGATCAATGCGCCGAAGTAGCCGCACAGCGCGAACCCCGCCAGCCAGAGCAGCGTTGTCCGGCCGGACTCGATCGGGCGGTGCAGGGTGTCGAACGCCCACGGAAGCAGCGCCACCGCGGTGGCGAACCCGAGGTGGCCCACGCCGAGGCGGGTGAGCAGGAAGGGGCTCAGCGCGTAGAGCGTTGCCGCGCCGAGCGCGATCGGCGCGGCAAGGTCGCGCAGCTGGCGGACGATGCCGACGGCCGCCACGGCGACGATGGCGATCATCCAGAGGCGGAGGACCTCTGCGGCGCTCAGCGGGGGGCTGACCAGGGCCCAGAACGCCTGGATGGGCGCCCGTCGCGGGATCTCCGGACCCAGCGCCACCAGCGACCGGGGCACGTCGAGGTCGCCGACCGCCAGGAGATCCAGGTTCAACAGGGCGCCGTCGCCGATCGGCGAGCCCACCGCCACGACGCCGAGGAGCAAGCCGAACGGTCCGGCCCACCAGCTCGGTGCGGCCGGCGAGTTTGCCATCATTCTCCCCGATACCGAAGAATGGCGGTCACGGTACCCGACCGCAGGTCGGGCCTCGACCGCCGGTCGGGCTCGACCCCGGCTCGGGCGATGACGAGCCGCCGGGGGCCGGCTCGGGGGCAGGGCAGTACGTGACCAAGGACTCAGCAGCGGCGATCGCACCGACTGCATCTCGGCGTCACATGGCCGCGATCATCGCCCCCACCCGCAACGAGAGGGGCAACGTCGACGAGTTCGTCAAGCGCACCGCAGCGTCGCTCGGGGACCGGGCGATCGACTGGGAGGTCGTCTTCGCCGACGACTCCGACGACGACACCCCGGCCAGGGTGACGGACCTGGCGGAGCTGGGCCTGCCGGTGCGCTGCGTGCACCGGGAGCCGCACCAGCGCCGGGACTCGATCGCGGGGGCGGTCAAGGCGGCGCTGGCCACGGTGTCGGCGGACATCGCCGCGGTCATCGACGCCGATCTGCAGCACCCGCCCGAGATCCTCCCGCAGCTGCTGGGGCCGCTGGTGGCCGGCTCCGCCGACTTCGTCATCGGCACCCGCTACGCGCCCGGTGGCTCCGCCGAGGGTCTCACCACCACCTGGCGCAGGGCCGCGTCCCGGTCGTCCGACCTGGCCACCCGGGCCATGTTCCCCCAGTACTGGGGCTGCACCGATCTCTCCAGCGGGCTCTTCGCGTTCCGTCCGGGCGACTTCCGGGACACGGGCCCCAGCTCGGGATTCAAGTTCCTGCCAGAGGCCCTGGTGCGCTGCAACCCGGAGCGGGTCGCGGAGGTTCCCTACACCTTCGAAGAGCGCACCGGGGGTCTCTCGAAGGCAACGCTCGCCGACGGGGTGCGTCTCGCCCGGGCTCTCGCCCGGCTGCGCCTCACCACCAGGCGGTACCGGGGGGTCCGGATGGTGTCCGACAGGCCGCCCGTGGTGGTACCGCCGACGACACGCTGACGGGGTCCGCGCGGTGCGGATCCTGACTGTCGCCTCGGAGGTTCCACCCGTCCGCTCGGGCGTGGCCGTCGCCGCAGACCGCATCGCCCGGGGTGCCGCCGGTGCGGGTCACGATGTGGTGGTGCGCAGCTATGCCGATGCCCCGGTGTTGGTGCGCGACCGGTTCCGGGTGTCGACCCTGGCGCTGGGTTTGCGGCGGCGATGGTTGCGGACGTTCGACCTGGTGCACCTCCACGGGCCGGCGCCGAGCCTCAGCGACGTGTTGCTGTTGCGTCGCGCCGTCGGGTCGGTACCGATCCCCGTCGTGTACACCCACCACTTCACGGTCTGGGGCGACGGGCCGGCCTGGCTCGGGCTCGGGTACCGCGCCTATGACCGCATCGCCCGGGTCCTGGCCCGGCAGGCCGCGGTGATCGTGACCACGACGCAGTCCTACGCAGAGCGGGTCTCGGCTCCAGGCGGGCCTCCGGTGCGGGTGATCCCCTGGGGCGTCGACCTCCCACCCGGCCCGGTCGAGCGCGGGGAACGGGGCCCCGACGAACCCCTGCGGGTCCTGGTGCTGGGACAGATGCGCAGGTACAAGGGCCACCTGGTGGCGCTGGACGCGCTGCGGAGCCTCCCCGACGTCCAGCTGACGCTGGCGGGCGACGGACCCCTGGCTCGGGAGATCTCGCGGGCCGCGGAGGGGGTGAGCTCGGTCCGGGTGGTCATCGGCCCCTCCGACGACGAGGTGGAGGCGCTCTACCGCTCCCACGACGTGGTGCTGCTGCCGGCCACGAACCCGAGCGAGGCCTTCGGGATCGTGCTGGTGGAGGGCATGGTTCGGGGCTGCGTACCGGTCGCCTCGGATCTTCCCGGGTTGCGCGACATCGCCGGGCCCAGCGGCCGGCTGGTGGGCCCGGGCGACCCGTACTCGCTCCGGTCGACGGTGCTGGCGTTGGCGTCGGACCGCCACGAGCTGCAGCAGCTCTCCGCGGCTTCGGCGACCCGCGCTGGGGACCTCTCCTGGGACCGGACGGTGGACGCCTACCTGGAGGTCTACGCCGGAGCGGTGGAGGCGGGGCCCGGTTGAGCCCACTGGACGATGCCTCGCCCCGCCACCGCCGGGTCCTGGCGCTCGCCGCGCTGGTCCTGGTGGGCGCCGCGGTCGCTGCCACCTTCACTCAGGCCCCCGGCGAGGTCGTCGCCGACGCCCGCTTCGAGCACGTCGCCGCGCCCGGCCAGTTCCTCCAGCGGCATGCGTCGGTGTGGGACGACGAGCGCACCCTGGGCGAGCCCACCCAGTACTTCGCGCCGGTGCTGGGTGCCTTCCTGTCCGCGCTCGGCGAGCTGGGCGCGCCGCCGTGGATCCTCCAGCGCAGCGCCCACGCGGTGCTGCTCGCGGCGAGCGGGATCGGGACCATGCTGCTGGCCCGATCGTTGCTAGCTGAGCCTGCGGCCTGGGTGACCGCAGGCGTGGTCTACGCCTTCAACCCCTACACCACCCAGTTCCTGGTCCCGTCGGGGCTGTTCGCCGCCTACGCCATCGCGCCCTGGCTGGCGCTGGCCGCGGTCGAGGGCCTGCGGCCAGGCGCCGATCGGTGGCGCTGGGCCGCGGTCTGCGCGCTCGCTGTGTTCGCGGTGGGGATGATCAACACCTCGTCGCTGTTGCTCGCGGGCCTGCCCGCGCTCGGGCTGGTGCTCATCCGCCTCGGGGCCACGGCCGCGGGCTGGCGTGACGTCTGGGCCTGGGTCTGGCGCACCGCGCTGCTCACCTCGGGGGCCGCAGCCGCCATGCTCGTGACCCTGGCGCTGGGCGTGGCGCCGGTCCGGGTCAATCTCGAGACCACCGAGACCCCCGAGACCGTGGCCGCCACCACGTCCGCGTCGGAGAGCTGGCGGGGCCTCGGCATGTGGCTGTCGTACTTCCGCCTCGGTGGCCGACAGCTCCGCGATCAGGCGGCGCCCTACTTCAGCAGCGGCATCGTGATCGCCGCCACCTTCGCGCTGCTGATCGTCGCCGGTGCAGCACTGCTGACCCGCCGCAGCCGCCTGGTCGCCGGGCTGGCCGTCCTCGCCGCGGCGACGGTGGTGGTGATGGTGGGGATCCACCCGCTGGGCGAACCCTCACCGTTGGGTCGGGTGCTCGATCGCGGGTTCGACGAGTCGCTCTTCGTCCGGGGCTTCCGCAGCACCTACAAGGCCGGGGCTGGCCTCCAGGTGGCGCTGGCCCTGCTCACCGGGGTGGCCGTGGCCGGCGCTTCTTCGCTGCCGATGGGCGCTCGCCGGTGGCACCGCTGGGTCGGCCGGGCCCTGCTCGGCACCGGTCTGGTCGCCGTGCTCGCGGTGGCGTCGTTCCCGTTCTGGACCGGCGAGCTGTACCCGTCCGACGACCGGCACGACGACATCCCGGCCTACTGGACCGAGACGTTCGAGTGGTTCGACGACCAGCCCCACGAGCCCGGGGTGCTGGTGCTGCCCAGCGTGGCCCGGACCCGGTACCGGTGGGGATTCGTGAACGACACCCTGTTCGACGCCCACCTGGCCCAGCCCGCAGTGGCGGCGCGCACGCTGCCGCAGTCGACCCGCTGGCTCGCCGACCTCACCGAGGTCGTCGACGCTCGTGCCGACCGCGGAGCCCGGGAGGGCACGCTGGCGCCGATCCTGCGCCGGATGGGGGTGCGCTGGGTGCTGCTGCAGAACGACCTCGACTGGGTCGCAGCCGGCGTGCCCCGGCCGGCGACCTACGACCCGATCCGCGGCGACCCGGGCTTCCGGCTCGCGGCGAGCTTCGGCGACCCGGGTGGGCGGCCGTTGGCGCTCGATCGGCTCGCGCTCGACGAGGGGCGGCTGCCGCAGGTCGAGGTCTACGAGCTGGTGGACCCGCCGGCGCCGGGGGCCACCCGGGCCACGGCTCCGATCATCGTGGCCGGCGGCGGCGAGGCCTGGCCGGCGCTGGCCCGGGCCGGGTGGCTGGATCATCCGGTCGTGCCCGCTGCGGCGATCGGCGACGGGATCGCCGAGGTCGCGGACGCCGCGGCCGCCTACGTGATCACCGACGGTGCCCAGCGCCGGGCCGCCCGGGTGGCGTCTGCCCAGAGCATCCGGTCACCGATCCTGGCTGTCGGGGAGGACGCCGGTCGTCCGGTCCAGGCGGTCGACGACGACATCGCCGACCAGAGCATCGTCACCTACCCGGACCTGCACACGGTGACCGCGTCGAGCTACGGCCGGGCCCTGGTCCCGTGGGACGCGCCGTGGCGACCGGCCAACGCCGTCGACGGCAACGAGCTCACCGCCTGGGCCAGCGAGGCCCGGTCGCCCACGCTCCGCATCGAGCTGGCCCGGCCGACGGCGCTGGATGCGCTGGTGCTGGAGCCCTACGGGGAGACCGGCGAGGGTCCGCTGTCGTCGGCGACGGTGGAGCTCGTCGGCCCCGACGGCGAGTCGCGGGTCGAGGTGGTGGCGCCCGGCGTCGGTCGCATCGCGCTCCCGGACGCCGGCTCGGTCCAGGAGGTGGCGATCACCCTGGAGCGGGCCGAGGGGGTCACCGGGATGGTGGGCCTGACCGAGGTGATCCTGGTGGGGCCCGCCGGCCCTCTCGACGGTCGCGAGATCATCCGGGCGCCGGGCCCGGGCGACCCGGAGGAGGCTGACCGGCTGGCGACGGCCGTAGCGGGCACCGAGGTCCATCACGTCTTCACCCGGGAGCCCGAGCAGGCGGTGGTGAACCGGGCGTTCTGGAGTCCGGGCGGGGCGGTGGAGATGCGGGCCACGGTCCGGACCGACGACCTCACCCCGGACCAGGTGATCGACGTCCTCGTCGGCTCGGAGGTCTCGGCGGTCGCCGAGGTCCGGTTCCTGGGTCAGCTCGATGCCACGGGGCGCCACGTCCTCGACGGCAACGTGGCGACTGCCTGGCAGGTCGACCCCACCGAGCGGGGAGCGCTCACGCTGCGGGTCCCGGGCTACGAGGCGGACCAGGTCGAGCTCTGGCTGGTCGTCGAGGGCGCGCTGCCGTTCCCGCTCAGCCGCATCACCGAGGTCGCCGTCGAGGTGGTCGACCGCGACGGCGGCGTCAGCGTCGATCGGCTGACGCTGGGGGAGGAGCCCGACTGCGATCCTGCGTTCACCGCCCTCGGTGCGGGCATCTGCGTCGAGCGGGTCACCATCGATCTCGACCCGGTCACGGTGGCGTCGGTGCGGGTGGAGCCGATCGAGATCGATGCTGGGTCCTCCGCGTTCGGTACGGCGCCCGCCCAGCTGGCCGACGTCCGGCTGCGGCTCCGGGGCGTGAACCTGCTCACCGAGGATGCGGTCGGCGGCGACGACGGCTGCCGGTCCCGGTTCATCCTGGACGGCGAGGTCGTCACGATGCGTCCGGTCGGCCAGGTCACCCTCGAGTCCCTGGCTGGGGGCCTCGACCTGGTGAGCTGCGTACCGGTCGAGCTGGACACCGGCTGGCACCGGCTCGAGGGTCTGGTCGAGACCTCGTTCGCCATCGAGACCGTGCACCTCTCGCCGGTCGGGAGCGACATCGCCCCCGTCGTCGAGGAGCCGTTGGCCTACGAGCGTCGGGACCCCACCAGGCGCCGGCTGGCGCCGGTGGAGGTCGCGGCCGGTGACGTGATCGTCACCGACGTGGCGGCCCACCCGGGTTGGAAGGTCTCGGCCGAGGGCCCACCGGGCCGGCGGCTGGTGGCGGACGGCTTCGTCGCCTGGCAGGCCAGCGCCGGCGGCACCGTGCAGCTCGACCTGCGGTTCGAGCCCCAGCGCTGGTACCGGGCGGCGTGGGTGCTCACCGCGGTCTCCGTGGCCGCCTCCCTGTGGCTGGTGGTGCCGGCCCGGCGGGAGGATCGATGAGCCTCGTGCTGGTGCGAGCGGTGCCGCTCCGCACGGTGCTGGTCAGGGCGGTGCTGGGTCCGCTCGGGGGCTGGCTGGTCGCCGGGTGGCTGGGCCTGGTGGTGGGCGCTGTCGCCGGGGCCGCCACCGTCGTGGCCCCTCGTGCGGTGCTGGCTGCAGCGGTGGCCGCGCCCGCGCTGGTGGCCGTCTGGACCCTCGGCGAGGCCGACCTCGACGAGCGGTCGATCCGGACCTTCGTCCAGGCCAGACCGGCCGCC
>JBFKRY010000019.1:0-31229 GCA_041636995.1 Acidimicrobiales bacterium
GGCCGGCCTCGACATCGGCTGGAAGGCCGAGGCCTCCACCGGGGAAACCGTGAGGGAGCTGATGTGCGAGAGCGGTCGCCGGGGCCAGAAGAACGGCCGGGGCTACTACACCTACGACCCCGAGACCCGGTCGGCCACGCCCGACCCCGACGTGGAGCAGATGATCCGGGAATTCGCGGCCCGCAAGGGGATCGAGTCCCGCGAGGTCGACGACCAGGAGATCCTCGAACGCTGCCTGTACCCGATGGTCAACGAGGGCGCCAGGATCCTCGAGGAGGGCATCGCCATCCGGGGCAGCGACATCGACGTGGTGTGGGTCAACGGCTACGGCTGGCCGGTCTACACCGGCGGACCGATGTTCTGGGCCGACACCGTCGGGCTGGACCAGATCCTCGAGGCCGTGCAGCGGTACCACGAGACCCTCGGCGGCGACCACTGGCGTCCGGCCCCGCTGCTTAGCCGGCTGGCGAGCGAGGGCGGGCAGCTTCACACCCACGCCGGGGCCAGCTGATGGCCGCCGTCAGGAGCGGTACCCGGTCACCAGCTCGCTGAGGTCCTCGAGGATCGCCGCCAGCTCGTAGTCGGCCGGCGTGTAGATGCGGGCCACGCCTGCGGCGCGGAGGGCCTCGTGGTCGGCTTCGGGCACGATGCCGCCCACGACCACGGGGGCGGTGACCCCGGCGGCTCGCAGCCCCCGGATGATCTCCGGTACCAGCTGCAGGTGGCTGCCCGACAGCATGGAGAGCCCCACCAGGTCCACGTCTTCTTCGACGGCGGTGGCGATCACCCGGGCGGTCGTGGAGCGTATGCCCTGGTAGATCACCTCCATCCCCGCGTCTCGTGCGGCGACCGCGAGCTGCTCCGCCCCGTTCGAGTGTCCGTCGAGGCCCGGCTTGGCCACCAGGATGCGCGGTGGCCCGCCAGGCAGGGCCTGGTTGTTGGCGGCCAGCCGGCCGAGGTGGGTCCGGTCGGGCGATGCCGAATCCGGCACGCCGGTCGGAGCTCGGTACTCCCCGAAGACCTCCCGGAGGGCCCGGGCCCACTCGCCGGTGGTCACGCCCATCCGGGCGCAGGCGATGCTCGGGACCATGATGTTGGTGCCGGGCTCGGTGCCGTCGGCCGCCCGGCGGAGATCGTCCAGTGCCCGCTGGGCGGCGCGGGCATCGCGTCGGGACCGCCACTGCTCGACCTCGGCGGCGAGGGCCTTCTCGGCGTCCGGGTCGACCCGCTGGATGGCGTCGGCCCCGCCGAGGGGCGACGGCTCGGTCTCGGTGAAGGCGTTCACGCCGACCACGGTCACGTCACCGGCCTCGATGGCCCGGACCCGCTCGGTGTGGGCCCGCACCAGCTCGGCCTTCATGGTGGCGATGGCCCCGAACGCGCCTCCTGCCTCGAGGATGTCGTCGAGCAGCCGCCTGGCCTCGTCGGCCAGCTCCTGGGTGCGGGTCTCGATCACTCGGGAGCCGGCGAAGATGTCCTCGTACTCGAGCAGGTCGGTCTCGTGGGCGAGCACCTGCTGCATCCGCAGCGCCCACTGCTGGTCCCAGGGGGTGGGCAGGCCGAGGGCCTCGTTCCACGCCGGGAGCTGGATGGAGCGAGCCCGGGCGTCGCGGGACAGGGTGACCCCGAGCATCTCCAGCACCACCCGGGCCACGTTGTTCTCGGGCTGGGCCTCGGTGAGGCCCAGGGAGTTGACCTGCACGCCGTAGCGGAACCGGCGTCGGGCGGGGTCGGCCACGCCGTAGCGCTCGCGGCAGATCCGGTCCCACAGCAGGGCGAAGGCCCTCACCTTGCAGGTCTCCTCCACGAACCGGATGCCCGCGTTGACGAAGAACGACATCCGGGCCACCACCCCCGCGAGCTCGCTCTCCGGCACCTGCGGCGAGGCCCGCACCGCGTCGAGGACAGCTACGGCGTCGGCGAGGGCGAAGGCGATCTCCTGGACCGGGGTGGCGCCCGCCTCCTGCAGGTGGTAGCTGCAGATGTTGACCGGGTTCCAGCGCGGCAGCTGCCGGGCGCAGTGGGCGATCACGTCGACGGTGAGCCCCAGGCTGGGCCCGGGCGGGAAGATGTGGGTGCCCCGGCTCAGGTACTCCTTCATGATGTCGTTCTGGGTGGTGCCCCGGAGCTCCGACGGTGCCACCCCGGTGGCCTCCGCGTGGGCCACGTAGAGGGCGAGGAGCCAGGCGGCGGGGGCGTTGATCGTCATCGACGTGTTCATCCGGTCCAGCGGCAGCCCGCCCATCAGCGTGCGCATGTGACCGAGGTGGGCCACGGGGACGCCCACCCGACCCACCTCGCCCGCTGCCAGCTGATCGTCGGGGTCGTAGCCGAGCTGGGTGGGCAGGTCGAAGGCCACCGACAGGCCGGTCTGCCCCTTGGCCAGGTTGGTGTGGAACAGCTCGTTGGAGGCCGCGGCGCTGGAGTGCCCGGAGTAGGTGCGCATCAGCCATGGCTGGTCGCGTGCGTCGCCCATCGCCCGATTGTCCCCCGCACCCGGGACCCACACAAAGCGCACCCTCGGGTCACGGCTCGCGGCGACGTCGCGGTCGGCTCGGGGTACGGGGAGTCTGGAGGGACCGTCAGCGACGACGCTGCGATTGCGGATCCAACACGGCCCAGCAGGCGTGGGTGCCGCTGGCGATGCGCTCGGGCAGGCGGATGCGAGCCACCGGCTCCGATCCGGGATCAGCAGCGTCGAGCACCAGACACTCCGAGCAGTCGTTGTTCACGTCGCTGGTGAACGTGATGAGGTAACCGTCGTCCTCGGCGGCCGAGCCGAACCGGGGGGCCATGACGGTCTCGCTCAGGAAGACCCCCTCGCCCGGCTCGATCAGCTGCTCGGTGCCGGCGTCGATGTCGTGCTTGATCAGCCCGTCGAACGCGAACAGCCCGGGCGTGCAGCGGGTCTCGTACGCGAACCGGTGCCGCCGACCGCCGTGGCGGCCGTTGATGGTGGGGAACTCGGCGCAACGGTCGCTGAGCTGCTCCTCCCGGGTCTGGCCGGTCCGCAGGTCGAAGCGCCAGCGGTGGGCCCGAGCCTCCAGCGCGTTCATGTCGAGGGTCTCGAAGCCCTTCTGCTCGCTCGGCGCCCGGAGCACCCCGCGGGCGGTGGGGTCGTGCTGGAAGAAGCCGTCGAGGACCACCTCGTCGCCGTCCTCGTAGGCGTTGATCCAGTGGAGCACGAAGGTGGGCTCGGCCTCGAACCAGCGGATGTCGTCGGTGGTTCCGTGCCGGGGGACCAGCGCGAAGCGGCTGGGCATGTCCCGATGGAAGCGGTTGGAGAAGTACCCATCGGCGAGCGAGACCGGATCCCAGAACAGGGGCAGGTCGTTGAGGATGGTCCAGTGCTGGGTGAACGCCATGTCGTGGGGCAACCGGGGGCCGGGCAGGGGAACGTCGATGTAGGTGAGCAGCGCACCGTCGGCGTCGACCACGCCGTAGTGCATGTACGGCGCCTTCCTGGAGTAGTTGAAGAAGAGCAGCTCGCCGGTGTGCTCGTCGACCTTGGGATGGGCCGAGACCCCCTCGGCCGGGAAGCGGCCGCCCCACGACGCGGGGCCGAGGTCGTCGAGGGTCCGGGGGTCCAGACCCCAGAGCCGACCGCACTGGTAGAAGCTGGCGAGAGCCACTCCGGCGTGCACGATCACGTCGGTGCTGGCGGCGTCCTTGAGCATGCCCCGGGCGCCCCAACCGGTCTCGGCGATGGCCTCCGAGGGGTGTTCGGTGATGCCGGCCCAGAGGCTGCGCCTGGCTTCCTGTTCGGCGCGGAAGCCGTCGGTGCGGACGAAGCGGTTCGCGTAGCGGGCCTCGCCGTCCTCGAAGACGATGGCGTGGATCATCCCGTCGCCGTCGAAGGGGTGGTAGCGGCGGATGGGCTCGAACAGCGGGTTCTCGGTGTTGCGGAGGTAGACGCCGGCCAGGTCGTCGGGGATCCGGCCCACGACGTCGAGGTCCCAGGCGTCGAGCTCCCGGTGCTGGGGACGCCAGACCCCGGACCGGTACGGGTGGGTGTCGTCGGGCGGCAGCCCCGTCTCGAGCTCGGCTCGGACCTCGACCCTCATATGGCCGTCCTCGATCTAGGGTGGCTCATCTTCGAACTGTACCCGTGACCAGTCTCCGGAGGAGGGCGAGGCCGTGGCCGAGATCGACGTGGTTGTCGCCGAGCCCGCGGTGCTCGGCGAATGCCCGGTGTGGAGCCCCGCCGAGGGGGTCCTCTACTGGGCCGACATCGAGGGCCGGGCGCTGCATCGCTTCGACCCGTCGAGTGGGGTCGACGAGCTGGGCGCGCTGCCGGGCCGGCCCGGCTCGTTCGCGCTGACCGGCGCGCCCGGTCGGCTGCTGGTGGCGCTCGAGCTGCAGTTGGTGTGGTTCGACTGGGGCGCCGATGAGGTCGACCCCTGGGTGGACCTCGAGCCAGCCGGGAGCGGCAACCGCAGCAACGACGGTCGTTGCGATCCGGCCGGGCGCTTCGTGGTGGGGACCATGTGGCCCGACACCGGCGACGAGCTGGCCCGGGGCGGGCTGTACCAGGTCACCGGCGACGGGACGGTGCGAGCCCTGGAGCGCGACATCGGCATCCCGAACGGGCTGGCCTTCGACCCCGCCCGTCGGCGCATGTACTTCGCCGACACCGCCACCCGGATCGTGCGGGCGTGGGACTACGACGCCGATACCGGCGAGCGCTCGGGCGAGCGCCTGTACTTCGACTACGGCGATCTTCCCGGCAAGCCGGACGGGGCCTGCGTGGACGCCGACGGCTGCTACTGGTCGGCCTCGGTGCGCGGCGCCGCCGTCATCCGGATCACCCCCGACGGGGTGCTCGACCGGAGCATCGAGCTGCCGGTCGAGAAGCCGACGATGCCGGCCTTCGGCGGGAGCGACCTGTCGACCCTCTACGTGACCAGCATCGGCGGCGGCCTGGTGGCCGTCGATCCCGGGGTGGCGGGGCTCCCCGAACCCGCCTTCGCCATCGCTCACGCTCCGTGAACGGGGTCTGACCCCTTTGTGATGGTGTCGAGGTCGGTGGTCACGCTCCGTGGGCAGCGGGGCGGAGGTCGCGCATGGCGGTGAGGGTGAACGGCTGACGGTCGAGCCAGGCCTGCCACTCCGGCGAGCCGAAGAGCCGGTGCTCGTCGGTGCGGACGTGGTGGTTGCCGCGATCGATCACCTCGATCTCCCCCGGTCCGGGCGCGTTCGGGTGGAAGGCGCAGAACACCAGATCGTCGTCCTCGGTGATGGCGCCCAGGATCTCCTCGTAGGCGGGCGCCCGGTCCGCCGGGCGTCCGAAGTCGGTCTCGAGCACCCGGTCGAACACCGGCAGTCCGGCGTCGACCGCAGCGGCCACGAAGGGGGCGAACTCCTCCTCGGTGACGCCCGCCAGGTGGCCGCAGGGCCCGTACGCACCGAGGGTTCGGGTGATCAGCACCGGCACCCCGTAGTCGCGGGCCAGCCCCAGGTAGCGGTGGCACCACTCGGGGGCCAGCGCCGAGCCCATGTGGGCGTCGAGGTGGGTGACGGCGATGCCGGCAGCGAGGGCACGATCGACCTGGGCCCGCCACTCGGCCTCGACCGCATGGGGGTGAGCGTGGCGCCGCAGCGAGGCCACGTCGGCCCAGAAGTACCCGTCGGGGTCGGTGAGCCCCGACGCCGGGGTCGCCGGGGTCAGCGGGCCCCAGCGGTACCGGGCCTTCTCGGCGTTGAGGGTCAGGTGGACGCCGATGTCGAGGTCGGGTTCGGCCGCGGCGATCTCGGCGATCTCGGGGAACCACGGGCAGGGCACCATGATCGAGCCGGAGGTGATGGTGCCCAGCCGCGCCAGCTCGGCGAAGGCGACGTTGGCCCCGTGGCACATGGCCACGTCGTCGGCGTGGATGACCAGACGGGTCATGAGCGCCTCAGGTTAATACCCTTGGCGCCGTGAGCCTGCAGCACCTGCCCCCGACGACGGATCCCGCTGCGGTCAGTGATCATCTGCGTCGCTTCGGCTACGCAATCGTCGACGACGTGGTCGACGACGAGCTGCTCGACCGCCTCGCCGAGGAGGCGGCCCCTTACGTCGAGGCCTCTGCTGCGGGGCGCGACGAGTACGACGGTCGCTACACCCGCCGGACCGGGGCCCTCATCGCCCGCTGCCCCACCGTCCGCGGCCTGGTGATGCACCCGCTGGTGGTGGGCACCGTCGAGCACTTCCTGGGGCACGCGACGACGATCCAGCTGCACCTGACCCAGCTCATCAGCGTCGAGCCCGGTGAGACCCGCCAGAAGCTGCACCGGGACCAGATGGCCTTCGACTACTACCCGTTCCCGCCTCACTACCACGTGCAGTGCAACACCATGTGGGCCCTCACCGACTTCACCGAGGAGAACGGCGCCACCCACATCGTGGCCGGGAGCTCGGGACTGAGCGACGAGGCCGCGCGGAACGGGCGCGCCGACCAGGCCACGATGCGGCGCGGCAGCGTGCTGTTCTACGACGGCAAGGTGCTCCACGGCGCCGGGGCCAACACCAGCGACCACCCCCGCAAGGGTGTCAACATCACGTACGCGGTCGGCTGGGTGCGCCAGGAGGAGAACCAGTACCTGGCCTGCCCGGCCGAGATCGCCCGCACCCTCGACGACGACCTCCTGCGCATGATGGGCTACCAGCAGGGCGCCTTCGCCCTGGGCTACGTGGGGGACCAGCAGGACCCGCTCTCGCTCCTCCGGGGCGATCATCGCAAGGCCAGGCTCGTGAGCGAGTTCGAAACCAACGAGAGCATCCGTCGATTCGCCCGGGAGCTCGCCGAGGAGGCCCGGAGCCCGGACGCCTAGCACCGGTCTCGATCGCATCGTTCGAGCCCGGTGGCTGTAGCGTCACCGCCCATGCCCGTGACCGATCGTCTCGCCGACCTACGCCGCTGGAACGTCGGGGTCGGCCTCGCGCACCTCCTGCAGGGCATCGTGGTGCTGATCATCAGCAACGACTTCGCCATCCCGGTCCAGGCCAAGATCCAGTCCGGCCCGCCCGGCACTCCGCTCACCATCGACGAGGTGTTCTTCGACCTGCGCTTCTCGGTGGCGATCGCGCTGTTCCTGTTCCTGGCGGCGGCCGATCACCTGTTGATGGCGGCCCCCGGGGTGGTCGGCTGGTACGAGGCCAACCTGGCCCGGGGCGTCAACTACGCCCGCTGGATCGAGTACTCGGTGAGTGCCTCGTTGATGATCGTCCTCATCGCGATGCTGACCGGCATCACCAACCTCTACGCCGTCATCGGGCTGTTCGCCGTGAACGCGGCCATGATCCTCTTCGGGCTGCTGATGGAGCGGATCAACCAGGGTCGGGACCAGGTCGACTGGTGGCCCTTCGTGTTCGGCTGCCTCGCTGGCATCGTCCCCTGGATCGCCATCACTGTCGCCCTGGTCAACGCCCAGGGCGAGGGCGACGGGGTGCCCGGGTTCGTGTACGGGATCTTCGTGTCGCTGTTCGCCCTCTTCAACTGCTTCGCGCTCAACCAGTGGCTCCAGTACCGAGGACGGGGTCGCTTCGCCGACTACCTCTACGGCGAGAAGGTGTACCTGGTCCTCAGCCTGGTGGCGAAGAGCGCCCTGGCCTGGCAGGTCTTCTCCGGCACCCTGGCCGACTGACGCCGCCAACCGGGCCCCGACGCGGGGTCGCGTGTCGCGGCCAGCCGCGGCCGCTACTCCTTGCGCGGTCCCCGGGGCAGCAGCTCGGCGAGCTCGGCCCGGGCGACCTCGCCGTCTGGCGTGACCGCCACCACGGGCAGATCCCACCCACCCAGCTCGAGCCCCACCTGCAGACACGCCCCGCACGGGAAGGTGACTGCGCCGTCGGTCCGCGGCGCCGCGACCACCAGGGCGGCCGGACGCTCCCCCGCGGCCACGGTCCCGAACAGCGCGACGCGCTCGGCGCACATGGCGAGGCCGAGCGAGACGTTCTCCACCAGGGCGCCGGCCACGATGGCGCCCGACGTGGTGAGCACCGCGGCGCCCATGCGGAACCCCGAGTAGGGCGCGTACGCCCGCTGGCGCGCCGCCTCTGCGGCCTCGATCATCTGGTCGATGTCCACTGGAGCCTCCCGAGGGTGTTGGTCGCCGGCCGCCGCTGGAAGTCTGACACGACCCGCCGGCTGGTGAGCCGGCAGCGGGTTCGTGCCAGGCTGGGCGGATGCGAATCCTCGTCACCGGCGCAACAGGCTTCATCGGCGTCGAGGTGGTTCGACAGCTCGCGGCGGCGGGACTGAAGCCGAAGGTGATGGTGCGCCGCATCACGAGGGCCCCGCTGCTCGCAGGGCTGGAGATCGACGCGGTGCACGGCGACCTGCTGTCGGTTCCGTCGCTCCAGCGGGCGGTGGCCGACGTCGACGCCGTCATCCACCTGGGCGGACGAGCCACCTTCGAGGCCTACGACCGGATCCGCCCGACGATCGTCGACGGCACCGCTCGCCTCGCCGAGGCTGCGGCCGCGGCAGACGTGTCCCACATCGTGTTCGGCTCGAGCCTGTTCGTCCACGACGGCACCGTCCCCGTCGACGACGGCACCCCACCCAACCCCGTCCTGTCCTACGGGCGGGCGAAGCTGGCCGCCGAGGCCGCGCTCGCGGACGTCCGGGCTCGGGGCGGGCCGTCGGTGGGTGCGATCCGTCTCCCCCACGTCTACGGTCCCCAGAGCGTCCTGTTCGGATTGGCCCGCCGTCGCCTGGTCGTGTTCCCGGGCCGCGGCGACAACCCCTTCGCCCAGCTCCACGTAGAAGACGCCGCCCGGGTGTTGATCGCGGCCGCGCTCCAGAGATGGTCGGGTGTCGCACCCGTCGCCGACGACCACACCGTGAGCTGGAACGAGTTCTTCGACGTCCTCCAGGGCTATGCCCCGCGCGTGGTCGTGCGGCGGGTGCCAGCGACGCTGGCGGTCGCGGCGGCCATGGTGGCGGGGCCGTTGCTCGGCCGGATCGGGCCTACGCTCGTCAGCGGTGACACCGTCCGCGGGTGGAACCTGCCCCTCCCCGTCGCCAGCCGCCGCATCTGGCGGGAGCTGCGTCTCGAGCCGCTGTACACCAGCGTGCTCGCCGGGATCCCGGCAACCCTCGACGCCGCGGTGTCGTACCGGTGGCGCCATCCGGTGTTCGACTGGTCCTGAACGTGGCGGCGTCGCACCTCCGGCGGCGCCGAGGCGACGCCCGGCGCCCGGCGGCGGTACTGTCGACACCAGCGTCGCGATCATCCGTCTGGGGGTGACATGGGTCGCCCGGTGCACCATCACGCCTACGTGTCCCGCCCCTACGGCGCGATCTGCGACGAGCTGGAGGCCCACGGCGTCGAGCTGATCGAGAGCGCCACCCTGGCGGCCGCGGGCTTCGCCGCCGATCTCGCGGGCTACCTCGAGAAGCGGCTCGGGTTCTTCGACCGCGAGGAACGGGTGCTGGTGGGCGTCGGCGAGATGAAGCGGGCACCGGCCCAGACGGTGATCGACATCGAGTGGCGCGCCGATGACGACTCCCGGCGGCTGCTTCCCAACGTGGAGGCCGCGCTGCACGTGACCCCCATCATCTCCAAGGGCCCCGGAGCCACCACCGAGCTCAGCCTCCAGGGCGAGTACAGCCCACCTCGGCCCCGGCGCCGGGGCGTGGTCGAGCACGCCCTGGCCAGCAGGGTGGTCGACGCCACGCTCCACACCTTCGTCCGGCACCTGGCAGAAGCGCTCCAGTCGTCGCCTGCCCGCCGCTAGGTGTGATGACCGGGGACGTTGTCCTCGGGCGGGCCCACGATGAGCTGATCGGGGCGGCCGATCAGGTCGTCGTCGCGGCCCGGGTAGTCGAGCTTGCTCAGCACGAATCGCATGGCCTCGACCCGGCCCCGCTTCTTGTCGTTCGAGCGCACCACCGTCCACGGCGCCAGCTCGTGGTGGGTGCGGCGGAACATCTCGTCCTTCGCCTCGGTGTACTGATCCCAACGGTCGAGGGAGGCCAGGTCCAGGGGGCTGAGCTTCCACTGGCGGACCGGGTCGATGCGCCGGATGGTGAACCGGGTGAGCTGCTCGAGCCTCGACACGGAGAACCACAGCTTGACCAGGACGATGCCCGACCGGACCAGCATCTCCTCGAACAGCGGGACCGCCCGCATGAACTCCTCGTACTCGGCGCTGGTGCAGAACCCCATGACCGGCTCGACCACGGCCCGGTTGTGCCAGGACCGGTCGAACAGGACGATCTCGCCCGACGTGGGCAGGTGGTTCACGTACCGCTGGAAGTACCACTGCCCCCGCTCCTTGTCGGTGGGCGCGGACAGGGCCACCACCCGCATCCCCCGCGGGTTCAGGTGCTCGATGAACCGCTTGATGGTGCCCCCCTTGCCGGCGGCATCGCGGCCGTCGAAGCCCACCACGAGCCGGCGGCCGGTCTCGGCGAGCCAGCTCTGGGCCTTCAGCAGCTCGATCTGGAGAAGTCGCTTGGCGCGCTCGTACTCGTCGCGGCTCATCCGCTCGTCGTAGGGATGGCCCTCGCGCCAGGACTCGACCGGCTCGCCGTCGGGGCCCAACAGCACCGGGTCGTCCACCTCGTCGAAGGTCCCCTCGACCGACAGCCCCCGGGCGACCAGCTCCTCCACCGACAGCTCGCGCAACCAGGTGATCGCCTCGTCGAGGTCGACCGCCCACGTCGCATGCCCATGCCCGACCGTGCGCCGTTCCATGGCCAGCTACATAGCACGCTTCGGTCACTCCGCAACGCCGGGCTCGACGTATCGTTGGCATGTGGACCGAGGCAGCGCATCGACGGACGGGAACCTGGCGGCGTGATCGGTCTGATCGGTCTGTTCGTGGTGGTCATCACCTCCTTGCTGATCACCCGCATCGCCACCGTCATGCTCACCCTCACCGGCATGTCCCAGGAATCGGCCAAGTTCCAGGCCCGATCGGCGTTCAGCGGGGTGGGGTTCACCACCTCGGAGTCGGAGACGGTCGTCAACCACCCGCTGCGCCGGCGCATCATCATGACGTTGGTGCTGCTGGGCAACGCCGGGGTGGTGACCGTGCTGGTCTCGCTGCTGTTGTCGTTCGGCGACGTGAACGAGTCGAGCGACGCGCTCGTGAGGCTGGGCCTGCTTGCCGGCGGCCTCACCCTGGTCTGGATGTTCGCCCGCAGCGAGCTCGCGAACAGGTGGCTGTCCCGGCTCATCGAGCGGGGGTTGCGCCGGTTCACCGATCTGGACACCCGCGACTACATCGGTCTGCTGCGCCTGGCCGAGGACTGGGTGGTCGCCGAGGTGGAGGTCGAGGACGGCGACTGGATGTGCAGCGTGCCGCTCCGTGATCTCGACCTGCCCGAGGAGGGGATCGTGGTGCTGGGCATCGACCGCCTCGACGGCCACTGGGTGGGCGCCCCGTCGGGCAAGACCTCGTTCCTGCCGGGCGACGTGGTGGTGCTCTACGGCACCAAGGACGCCATCGACCGCCTCGACCACCGGGATCGCAGCGTCCAGGGCGAGCTGGACCGGCTCACGTCCCAGGTCGAGTTCACCGAGCACTACCTGGCCCAGCAGGAGCTCGAGCACGCCATGGGCGACGGTGACGGCGCAGCCTCCGATGAGCAGCCGCCGATGCTGGTGATCGACGACGAGACCCTGACCTTCGACCCCGACGCGGATGCCGCCGCGGTCGAGGAGACGTCCGCCGAGCTCCACGTGGGTGACGAGCAGGCCCCCGAACAGGCCTGAGCACGCTCGGGGGTCGGCCTCGCCGGCCCGTGTGCGCCCCTCGAGCGGGCACTAGCCTGAGCCCTTCTGCGTATGACCGGGAGGTGAATCGTGGGCGAGACCGGGACCGGTGCCGTGCCCTGGAGGGGACTGAACCATCTGGCGCTGATCACCAACGACATGGACGCCACCGTGCGGTTCTGGCACGGGGTCATGGGTGCCCAGCTGGTGGCCACCGTGGGCACCCCGACGTTCCGCCACTACTTCTTCGACGTGGGCGGCTCGTCGGTCGCGTTCTTCGAGTACAAGGGGCAGGCCACCGACACCGTCGCCAAGCCGGCCGGGGTGTTCGACTCCCGCGCCGGCCATTTCGACCACCTGGCCCTGAACCTCGACGACCGCGCCGCGCTCGACGCCCTGCGCCAGCGGTTGCGGGAGGCCGGCTGCGAGGTCACCGACTTCGTGGACCACGGCCTGATGGAGTCGATCTACTTCACCGACCCCAACGGCATCGCCATGGAGGCCTCGCACTGGCTCGACGACCCGACCGGGCAGCCGCCGGTGTTCGACGACCCGGATCACTTCGGCGACGACGACCCGGTCCCGGCCGTGCGCGAGCTGGAGGCCGGCACCCTGGAGTCGATGCCGACGACCAGGCTGGTGGACGAGCCCACCGGCGACATCTACCAGCTGCGCGGCTAGCAGACCGACGTCGGGATCGCATCGAGGTCGGGCACGAGCCCCGCACCACGGGGTCAGATGCGGCCGTCGCGCAGGCCGCGCACCACCGCCTCGGCCCGATCGCGGACGTCGTCGAGGTCCGACAGCCGGGACAGGTTCGCGAGCGGCCTCGCCATCCGGTTGTTGTCCCGCAGCGCATCCTGGTGGCGGGCCAGGAAGTCCCAGTAGAGGGTGGTGAACGGGCAGGCGTCGTCACCGACCCGCTTGCGGTGGTCGTAGACGCAGCCGTCGCAGTAGTCGCTCATGCGAGCGATGTAGGCGCCACCTGACACGTAGGGCTTGGTGGCCATGCGACCCCCGTCAGCCCACAGCCCCATCCCCATCACGTTCGGCACCATCACCCACTCCGCCGCGTCGATGTAGGTGCTCGACATCCATGCCAGCACCCGCTCGGGATGTATCCCGTAGAGGTTCGCCAGGTTCGACAGCACCATGAGCCGGGGGATGTGATGGACCCAGGCCCGCCGGCGCAGGCCATCGAGGACGTCGGCCAGGCAGGCCATGTCGGTGTCGGCGTCGGCGGTGAACGCCGGCGGCAGCTGGCGGCGGTGCCCGAGCACGTTGGCGCCCCGATGGTCGGGCCAGAGCCAGTAGAGGCCCCAGACGTACTCCCGCCAGCCGATCACCTGACGGATGAAGCCCTCGACGCTGTTGATCGGCAGGTCGGCGTCGTGGTAGCGCTCCTCCACCGCGTCGCACACCTCCCCCGGCAACAGCAGACCCAGGTTCAGGTAGGGGCTCAACACGGAGTGGGCCAGGCTCCAGGACCCGGTGGTCATGGCATCCTCGTAGGGTCCGAACCGGTGCAGCTCCCTCTCCACGAAGTGCCGCAGCCGGGCCAGCGCAGCCCGCCGGGACGTGGCCCAGATGCCCACGGGCTGGTCGCCGTGGGTCTCCGGCAACGAGTCGAGCACCTCCCGGTCGAGCTGGTCGAGGCGTGAGGTCGGCGGCTCGCCGAAGATCGACGGATCGTCCGGCGGGGGCTCGCGGTTGTCCGCATCGAAGTTCCACGCGCCCCCGGCGGGCTCGTCGCCGTCCATCAGGTAGCCGAGGCGGCGCCGGGTCCATCGGTAGAAGTCCTCCATTCGCAGTCGCCCCCGGTCGGCTGCCCACTCGGCGAAGTCCTCGTGGTGGCAGAGGAACTGGTTCGACCGCACCTGCACCGCTCCCAGCTGCTCGCAGAGCTGGCGGGCCCGCCGCGAATTGGGCTCGGTGGCGACCAGCTCGTCGGGCCCGACCTCGTCGAGGTGGGCCTGCACGCCCGCGGCGAGGGTCGGGGCCCGGCGGCAATCGACCTGGAAGCCGGCATCGGCCAGCTCGTCGGCGAATCGGCGCATGGCCGTGACGACCAGATGGTTGCGCTGCACGTGCCCGCCCCGGGCGAGCAGCTCCTCGCTCTCGACCAGCAGGATCCTGGAGTCGTCGGGATCGGCCCCGTCGAGGGCGCCGATGCGGCGGTTGAGCTGGTCGCCGAAGACCCAGATCGTGCGCATGCCGACCATGCTGACAGCTCGGGCCGGTCGCCGGCCTGCCCTGAGGGGGCATCGCTCCGACCACCGCCGCGACGCGGCGGTGGCCCCCGGATCGCTCCGGGGGCCACCGTCTGCTCTGGGATCGGGCGGGGATCAGGCCGGGATCAGGCCTCGAAGCGGTCGCGCATGGCCCGGACCTCGTCGTGAGCTGCCCGCACGCCGGCCAGCTGGTGGGCCATGGTCTCGCGGACGTCCGTGTCGAGCTCGACGGCGGCTGCGCCGTCGAGAGCCTTCTCGTACTCGCTCACCGCATGGTCCTCGCCCTGCTCGGCCGCGGCGAGCACGCCAACGGGATCGTCACCAGCGACGGCGTCCTTCAGCGCCAGCCAGCCGCGGTGGAGCGCACCGGCCATCGAGCCGCTCTCGTCGATGTCGATGCCCTTGCGCGATGCCAGCTCGCGAAGCTCGGCCGAGTAGTGGCCTCGCTGCTCCGCGTACTTCCGGAACGTGCCTGCGAGGTCGGGATGGCCGTCCTGCTCCAGCTTGTCGGCTCCCTTCTCGAAGCCCTTCCGGCCGTCCTCGAGGGTCTCGATGATGTCCTGAAGGGTCCTGCTCGTCTCCATTGTCACTCCTGGGGTTCGGGGGGATGGGGTGGAATGCCCCGTCGGGGGTCGCTGTGGAATGCCCCGTCGGGGGGCGGGGTAAACCGGGACTCGGGCCGGGCCCGCCGTCAACGGTCGGGGTTCACCGTGCGTTCCCAGGCCTCACGTGCTTGCGCTGCTCGTCCTCGAGCCGGCCCGCCTTCGAGCTTCCACGCTGGGTCATGCCCGCTCTCCTTCGTCGTCGAGCGCCGGCTTGTCCTGCTCCCGCTCGGGATGGTGGCCGGGACGGTTCTCCGGCGGGACCGGCCCGGCGGGGCCCGAGCAGTCGTCGGGCTGGCGGCGGGCCTCGAGGTCGCTCTCGATGCTGTCGGGGTCGATCTCGGTGGTCCCGCTGCGGTTCAGCTCTTCGCTCTGAGGTCGGACCATGGGAGTCTCCATCGGTCGCGGGCTGGCCTCACCGGAGTACCCGGGACATGCCGGGTCCAAACGAGCTCAACCGGCGACGACCAGCGAGGTGACCCCCAGGGCGTAGAAGACCAGGATGGCCACGCCCTCGAAGCCGATGTGGCGCTTCTCCCTGGCCAGCATCCCGCCGGCCAGCAGCGCGGTCAGGATCACGGTGAGCGCCATCAGGAACACCGCCTGGCCGTCGGCCGCGTGGTAGATCGAGCCCCCGCGGAAGGCCACGTCGCCAGCGGCTACGAACAGCACGTCGAAGGTGTTGCCGCCGATGATGTCGGCGACGGCCAGGGTGACCGCGCCGAGCCGAACGGCTGCGAGGACGGTCACCAGCTCCGGCAGCGAGGTGATGACGGCGGTGAACAGCGCCCCCACGAGCGACCCCGACAGCCCCGTCTCGCCGGCGACCGCCAGGCCCGCTTCGCCAACGGCCCACCCGGTGACGCCGACCAGTGCCGCCAGGGCACCGAACTCGGTCCACATCGAGCGCAGTGAGCGCTCCGCCCGCTCGGGCTCGGGCTCGTCCACCACGGTGTCGCTGGTCTCCTCGGGTGACCACATGGGAGCCTCCCGGGCCCGCCGGGCCAGCACCAGCCCGTACAGGTAGGCCCCCACGAGCAGGGCGCTGGCCGGGTGGATTCCGGCGAAGTCGATGTCGGGGCTGCCGGTCGCGGCCAGGACCAGCCCGATCAGGGACATGAGCGTCATCGTCTGCACCATGTTGGGCACCGACGCCGCGGCGTGCTCGAGGTTGACCCGGCGGTAGGCGAGATCGGCGATCGCCAGGAAGGTGGTCTGGACGGCAATGCCGCCGACGGCGTTGCTGATGGCGAAGCCTGCTTCCCCCTGGGCCGCCCCCACCGTGGAGGTGATCAGGCCCGGCAGCGAGGTGGTGGCGCCCAGCAGCACGGCGCCCGCGATGGCCTCGCCCATCCCCGTCCGATCGGCCAGAGCGTCGACGAGGCGGGTGAAGCGCACGCCCGCGGTGATGAGCACCAGGGCTGCGACGACGAGGACGAGTACGCTGAGCTGGGTCGACATGGCCCCCTCGTCATGCCCGCGCCGGACCGTCCCTACACCTGGCTGCGGGCTCGCCCCTCCGGGCGGGGGCCGGGCTAGCGTCTGATGCCGACCCCGACGGGAGGCCGGTGTGGAACGACGCATCGAGGACTACGCGCTCCTGGGCGACTGCCGCTCGGCGGCGCTCGTGTCCCTGCAGGGCTCGGTCGACTGGCTCTGCATGCCCCGGTTCGACTCCCCCGCCTGCTTCGCCTCGCTCCTGGGGACGGCCGACAACGGGAGCTGGTCCCTCGCGCCGGCCGGGCTGCAGCGTTCCGAGCGCCGCTACCGGCCCGGCACCATGGTGCTCGAGACCACTCACCACTCCGGAGAGGGCTCGGTCTCGGTGGCCGACGCCCTGGTCGTGGAGGACGGCAGGCACCGGCTGGTGAGGCTGGTGGAGGGCCGAGAGGGCACGGTGCCGATGCGGATGGAGCTCCGGGTCCGCTTCGACTACGGGTCGGTGGTCCCCTGGGCCAGGCGCGTCGGCGACAGCCTGCACCTCATCGGTGGTCCTGACGCTCTGGTGCTGCGCACGCCGGTGGAGCTGCGGGGCGAGGACCTGGCCACGGTCGCCGAGTTCGAGGTGGATGCGGGGAGCCGGGTCGGCTTCGACCTGGCATGGCACCGATCGCACGAGGAGCCGCCACGACTCACCGATCCCGTCGACGCCATCGAGACCACGGCGCGCTGGTGGACCGAGTGGAGCGATCGCATCGGCTACCGCGGCGCGTACCGGGAGGACGTGCGGGACTCGCTGGTCGTGCTCAAGGCGCTCACCCACGCCCCGACCGGGGCCATCGTGGCTGCCCCCACCACGTCACTGCCGGAGTGGATCGGCGGTGCCCGCAACTGGGACTACCGCTACTGCTGGTTGCGTGACGCCACCTTCACCCTGCTGGCGTTGATGGAGGGCGGCTGCACCGCCGAGGCCACCGCCTGGCGCGACTGGCTGCTGCGGGCCGTGGCCGGTGACCCGTCGCAGCTCCAGATCATGTACGGCATCGGTGGGGAGCGCCGCCTCCCCGAGCTCGAGCTCGGCTGGCTCGAGGGCTTCGCCGGATCGAGGCCGGTACGGGTCGGCAATGCCGCGGTGGACCAGGTCCAGATCGACGTGTTCGGGGAGGTCATGGACGCGCTCGACGAAGCCCGCGAGAACGGGATCGAGCCCGACGAAGTGGCCTGGGACATCCAGCGCGAGATGCTGCGCTGGCTCGAGCAGCACTGGCACGAACCCGACGAGGGCATCTGGGAGGTGCGCAGCGGTCCGGCCCACTTCACGCACTCGAAGGTCATGGCCTGGGTGGCGTTCGATCGGGCGGTTCGGGCGGTGGAGCGTCACGGCCTCGACGGCGATCCGGCCCGCTGGCGCGCCATCGCCGACGAGATCCACGCCCAGGTGTGCGCCGAGGCCGTCGACGACCGGGGGGTCTTCACCCAGGCCTACGGCAGCGCAGCGCTCGACGCCGCGGCGCTGACGATCCCGCTCGTCGGGTTCCTCCCGGCCGACGATCCGCGGGTGATCGCCACCGTCGAAGCCGTCCAGGACGAGCTCACCGACGGGGGCCTGGTTCGCCGCTACCGGGTGGACGACGCCGACTGCGACGACGGGGTGGGCGGCGAGGAGGGCACGTTCCTGCTCTGCTCGTTCTGGCTCGTCGACTGCCTGGCCCTGATGGGACGCCACGACCAGGCCACCGAGCTGTTCGAGCGGTTGCTGGCACTCCGCAACGACGTCGGCCTGCTCGCAGAGCAGTACGAGCCCGGCGCCGGGCGCCAGCTCGGCAACTTCCCGCAGGCGTTCTCGCACATCGCCCTGGCCAGCTCGGCCATCACGTTGTGCCCCAGCCACATCGGCCCGAGCGAGGAGCGGGCGCGCGCGCGTTGACCGCCCACGCTCCGGGTAACACCGTCCGCCCGGCCGCCCCACGCCGCGCAAGAGGGGTGACAGCGGGGCGGTAGTCTGTCGGCCCTGGAGGTCTGCTCGTGACCGATCCCCTCTACACCACACCCCACCAGGGCCTCCCCGGCGACATCCCCGGCCCTGGCGACCCTGGCGAGCCTGGCGGCCCCGGCCGCCCCGGCGGCCCGGACGACCCTGGCGGCCCTGGCGGGGGCTTCTGGCGCGGCATCCCGGCGTGGTGGGCCGCGGTCGTCGGCCTCCTGGTCGTGGCCATCATCGTGCTCACCGTGGTGATCGTGGCCCAGGACGACGACGACGACGTCCAGACCACCGAGCCCACGCCCGAGGTCACGGTCACCGTGGAGCCCAGCCCCGAGCCCACGGTCACCGCCGAGCCCACGACCACGCAGGAGGGCACCCCCACGCCCGGCGCCACCCCCACGCCCCAGGCCACCCCCACCTCCGAGCCCACGGCCACGCCCGAGCCGTCCCCGACGCCCACCACCGAACCCACCGTGACGGCCACGCCCACCTCCGAGCCCACGCCCCCGGAGGACCCGTTCGCCACCGCGGTGTGGCCGTGGGCGGACTCCTCGGTCCGCTACGACGACCCGCTGGCCGCCACCCGCGGCTTCGCGGTCGACTTCGTCGGCTTCGACGATCCGGTGATCGGCGAGTTCAGGCAGGGCGACAGCCGGTCGGGTGAGGTCGAGATCCGGCCCGAGGCCGACGGCCCGATCACCACCGTGTTCGTCCGCCAGCTCGGCCCCGACGACAGCTGGTGGGTCCTGGGCGCAGTCACCCAGAACATCGTGGTGGACCAGCCCGACGCCCTGAGCGAGATCGACGACCCGGTCACGGTCGAGGGCATGTCCCTGGCGTTCGAGGGCACCGTCGTGGTCCACGTCCGAGCCGACGGGCAGGCCGACCCCCTGGTGGAGACCTTCGTGACCGGCGGCGGAACCGAGATGGGCCCGTTCGAGGAGGAGATCTCCTGGCCGAACCCGGGGGAAGGATCCGGGGCCCTGGTGTTCTTCACCGAGAGCGCGCGCGACGGCACCATCCTCGAGGCGAGCGTCCTGCGCGTCCACTTCGCGCCCACCAGCTGATCGGTGGCAGACGAGGAGCTGATCGAGGTCGTGGTCGAGATCCCCAAGGGATCGCGGAACAAGTACGAGATCGATCACGACTCCGGGACCCTGTGGCTCGACCGGCACCTGTTCACTGCCACGGCCTACCCCGCGGACTACGGGTTCGTGCCCCACACCCTGGCCGAGGACGGCGACCCCATCGACGTGCTCGTCCTGCTGGACGAGCCCACGGTCCCGGGCTGTCACATGTGGGCGCGGCCGATCGGGGTGTTCTGGATGCGCGACGAGAAGGGGCCCGACGCCAAGATCCTGGCCGTGCCCGCGGGCGACGAGCGCTGGGACCACATCGCCGACCTGGGTGACGTCCCGCCGCATCTGCTGGCCGAGATCGGTCACTTCTTCGAGGTGTACAAGGCGCTGGAGCCGGCCAAGAGCACCGAGACCGGCCGCTGGGACGATCGGGGGGCCGCGCTGGCCGAGATCGCCGCGGCCCGCCACCGCTTCGACGACGGGCCCGCAGGGTCCTAGCGAGCGGGGACGATCCCCGAGAAGTCGCTGCGGGCCGCGAGGGTCCGGTAGGCGTTGGCGAAGCCGCCGAGGCCATCGACCGAGACGGCGAACTCGGGCGGCAGGCAGGAACCCTCGTCGAGAGCGTTGGCCACCAGGATGTACACCATGCCGTCCTCGATCACCCCGTACTCGAGCGTGCGCTCCACGACGACGGTGCCGTCGAGGAGCTCGAACCCGAAGTGGGGGCCATGCTCTGGTTCTCGCCGCTCCAATCGGTCCCACCGGCCCGGTGCCGGAGTATATAATCGGCTAACTAATGACATTCCGGGAGCGGTTGTCAAGACCCCGCACGATCATGTCGAGCGACGACTTCGCCCAGGCGGCTGCCGACGCCTGGCACCAGATCCACCCCGACGAGCGCACCGACGCCCTCGTCGTCGCCACCCGCATCCAACGCGCGGCGACCCTCATCGGGGAGCGGCTCGAACGGGCCCTGGCCGGCATGGGGCTCGGCGCCCTCGGCGACTACGAGGCCCTGGCTGCACTCCGCCGCTCGCCCCACGGTCTCACCCCCGGCGAGCTCGCGACCATGCTCCTGGTCTCCGGGGCCGGGATCACGGGGCGCCTGGCCAGGCTCGAGGCCCCCGGCTGGATCCACAAGGAGCCCCACGCGACCGACGGCCGGTCCTTCGTCGTGTCGCTGACCGAGACGGGCCGCCGCGTGGCCGACGAGGCCTTCGCGGCGGTCCAGGCGGAGCGGGCCCGGGTGGTGGAGCCCCTCGGGCCCGACGAGGTCGCCGAGCTGGCCGAGACCCTCCGCACCCTGCTGGTGCACCTGGGCGACGCTCCGCCGCCCCCCTGACGGCGCGTGGTTGGCCGCTTCGGGACCGCCGGCCTCGCTACGCTGACCGACACCCATGACCCGCCACGCCTTCTACGACCGGCTCGGCACCACCCTGCAGAGCATCCGCGACGACGGGCTCTGGAAGGACGAGCGCATCATCGTCTCCCCTCAGGGGGCCACGGTCACCGTCGAGAGCGACGACACCCTCCAGGAGGTCCTCAACCTCTGCGCCAACAACTACCTGGGGCTCGCCAACCACCCGGAGGTGGTGAAAGCGGCCTCCGAGGCGATGGCCCGCTACGGCTTCGGCATGGCGTCGGTCCGGTTCATCTGCGGCACCCTCGACCTGCACCGCCGCCTCGAACATCAGATCGCCGACTGGCTGGGCGTCGACGACACCATCACCTTCGCCGCCTGCTTCGACGCCAACGGCGCGGTGTTCGATCCCCTGTTCGGCGAGATGGACGCCATCGTGTCGGACTCGCTGAACCACGCGTCGATCATCGACGGCATCCGCCTGTGCAAGGCGGCACGGCACCGCTTCGCCACCGGCGATCTGGCCGACATGGAGCGCCATGTCGAGGCGGCGCGAGGTGCGGGGGCCGAGACCATCCTGATCGTCACCGACGGGGTGTTCTCGATGGACGGAGTCGCCGCCGACATCGCCGGCATCTGCGAGGTGGCCGACCGGTACGAAGCGCTGGTGATGGTCGACGACTGCCACGCCAGCGGTTTCATCGGCCCTCAGGGACGGGGCACCCCGGCCCTCCACGGCGTGGCCGATCGGGTCGACATCGTCACCAGCACCATGGGCAAGGCTCTCGGTGGCGGCATGGGCGGCTTCGTCGCCGCGCGACAGGAGATCGTCGACCTGCTGCGCCAGCGGGCCCGGCCCTACCTGTTCTCGAACGCCCTCGCTCCCCCGCTGCTCGCCGGAGCATCCGCAGCCATCGAGCTGGCTCGCCAGGGCGACGAGCTCCGGGACCGGATCGTGAGCAACGCCGCCCACTTCCGCGAGGCCATGTCCGGGGCCGGCTTCGAGCTGCTCGGCCACGGGCACCCGATCATCCCGGTCCTGCTCGGCGACGCGGTCCTGGCCCAGCGACTGGCCGCCGGCTTGCTCGAACGCCACGTCTACGTCACCGCCTTCTCCTACCCGGTCGTTCCCAGGGGTACCGCCCGGATCCGGACCCAGATGAGCGCGGCCCACACCCCCGACGACCTCGATCGGGCCGTCGAGGCCTTCGTGGAGGTGGGCCGGGACCTCGGGGTCATCTGATGAAGGCGCTGGTGAAGCCGGCGCCGGGACCCGGCCTCGAGCTGGTCGAGGTGGCCGAGCCCTCGGTCGACCCCGACGACGTCCTCATCGCCACCGAGCGCATGGCGATCTGCGGCACCGACCTGCACATCTACGACTGGAACGACTGGGCCGCGGCGACGGTGCCCACACCCATCACCGTCGGTCACGAGTTCATGGGGACCGTCGCCGAGGTGGGCGAGCACGTCGACGACGTGGCCATCGGCGCCCGGGTCACCGCCGAGGGCCACATCACTTGCGGTCGGTGCCGGAACTGCCGGGCCGGACGGCGTCATCTGTGCCGCAACACCGTCGGGGTGGGCATCCAGCGCGACGGTGCCTTCGCGGAGTACGTGGCCGTCCCGGCCTTCAACGTCTATCCGATCCCCGACCACATCGACGACGACACCGCCGCGGTTCTCGATCCCCTCGGCAACGCGGTGCACACCACGCTCGCGTTCGACCTGGTCGGCGAGGACGTCCTGATCACCGGGGCCGGGCCGATCGGGCTGATGGCCACGCCGATCGCCCAGCGGACGGGCGCCCGCCACGTGGTGGTCAGCGACGTCAGCGACGCCCGGCTCGAGCTTGCCGCCCGGCTCGGCGCCACCCGGACGGTCAACGTCGGGCGCGAGCGGATCGCCGACGTCATGGCCGAGCTCGGGATGACCGAGGGCTTCGACGTGGGCCTCGAGATGTCCGGGGCGCCGGCGGCGCTGCAGGAGATGGTGGAGACCATGAACCACGGGGGCCGGATCGCGCTGTTGGGCCTGATCCCGGCGGGCTCGCCGCTCGGCTGGGACCAGGTGATCTTCAAGGGCCTCACCCTGCAGGGGATCTACGGGCGCAAGATGTTCGACACCTGGTACAAGGCGGCTGCGCTGCTCGGCGAGGGGCTCGACATCAGCCCGATCTTCAGCCGTCCCTACTCGATCGACGACTACGAAGCCGCCTTCGACGCGGTGCGATCCGGCCAGGAGGCCAAGGTCCTGCTCCGCTGGCCCTGATGGCGGACACCGGGGCGTGTCCGGCAGGTCATCAGGGTGGCATGATTCGGGCGTGACGCACGAGCCCGAACCCGGCGACGACCACCGCGACCCCCGCCTCGAAGAGCAGCCCGACGGCTCCGACGAGGGAATGCCCGGCGAGGTGATCGACACCGATCACAACATGCCGGGCCAGCAGGGCCCGCCCCCTCGACCGCCCGAGGACGGGCCGCCCTCCTCCTGAGCGCGACCGGTCGGGCCTGCGTGGAGGCCGCGCTCGCGGCCCGGCGGGCCCCGGTCCCACGTACCTGACGTTTGCCGTGACCCGATCCGGGGAATCCCTTCCGACGATCGACCCCGGAGCCCCTGAAAGGAGTGAAGCATGTACATCGGAATCGGAGCCGGCACGCTCCTGCTCATCCTGCTGCTGATCATCCTGCTCTGAGCGTTCCCCCCGCCCCGAGCATGCTTCCGCCGGGTCCCCTTTCGGGGGACCCGGCGACGTTTTCCCGGCTCGACCGGCTCGGGCCGAGGTCAGCTGGCGCTGATGGCGCCGAGAGCCGACAAGAGCTCGGCGGCGGCCTCGACGGCATCGTGGCCGTTCCGGGCCGCCCCGGGAGTCGGCCGCGATCAGCGCCGACGACTTCCGCCGCCCGGCCAAACGGCCCGGTGGTTACCTCGCCCGCCAGCTGGGTAGCCAGGCCGGGACCTCTGCCGGACCCCGAGGAGAAAGGACCGACCCCGTGGCCGACTCGCCGCACCGCACCGACGACGACACCACCCTCGAACGATCCATCGGGACCGGGATGCTCCTGCTCTTCGTCATCGGGAACATCCTCGGCGCGGGCATCTACGCCGTGGTCGGCGAGGTTGCGTCCTCGGCCGGGGGGCTGCTGTGGCTCTCGTTCCTGGGCGCCGCGCTCCTCGCCACCTTCACCGCAGCGTCGTATGCAGAGCTGACCACCAAGTACCGCCAGGCCGGCGGGGCCGCGCTCTATGCCCAGAAGGCCTTCGGGAGGCCGTGGCTCACGCTGGTGACCGCCATCGCGGTGGCTGCGGCCGCGGTCACCTCGGCCGCCACCTCCGCACGAGCGCTGGCGGACGACTACCTGTCGACCTTCGTCGAGCTGCCGGTGATCCCGGTGGCCATCTGCTTCATCGCGGTCCTCTCCGTCGTCAACTGGTGGGGCATCAACGAGTCCCTCCGAGCCAACGCAGTGCTCACCGGCGTGATCATCGTGGGCCTCCTGGTCGTGGCCGGGGTCGGCATCTGGGCCCTGGTCGGCGGCGACGCCGAGCTCGATCGCCTCACCGCCACCCCCGACGACGCCTCGGTCTGGCCGCTCGCGGTGCTGGGAGGCGCATCGCTGGCCTTCTTCGCCTTCGTGGGCTTCGAGGACACCGCGCAGATCGCCGAGGAGGCTGCGGACCCGAAGCGCTCCTACCCCATCGCCCTGGGCCTCG
Organism: Acidimicrobiales bacterium; assembly: GCA_041636995.1. Taxonomy (GTDB): domain Bacteria; phylum Actinomycetota; class Acidimicrobiia; order Acidimicrobiales; family UBA8592; genus JBFINV01. The sequence continues at coordinate 24,117 of JBFKRY010000019.1, forward strand.
GCATCGCCGTCACCCTGCTCATCTACCTGCTGGTGGCGGCGGCCACCGCCGTCGTCATCGGCGAGGAGCTGGGCGGGTCCGACGCCCCACTCGTGTCCGTGGTCGAGCAGGCGTCAGCGATCCCGGGCGAGACGGTCGCGGCCGTCGCCATCGTCGCCCTCACCAACACCGCGCTCCTGCAGCTGGTGGCGGCCTCACGGCTGCTCTACGGCATGGCCCGCCGGGAGCTGCTGCACCCCGCGTTCCGAACCGTCGACGAGAGCCGGAAGACCCCCTGGCTCGCCATCGTGACCGTGGGTGCGCTGGCCGCGGTGCTGGCGACCACCGGCGGCCTCGCCACCCTGGCCGACACCACGGTGCTGCTGTTGCTGACGGTCTTCGTGGTCGTGAACCTCAGCGTGCTGGTCCTCCACGACGACGGGGTCGAGCACGACCACGTCACCGTCCCCCGGGTCGTGCCGGTCATCGGGGCGCTGGTGTCGGCCGGACTCGCGGTGTGGTCCGCGATCGACAACGGCCTGCCGGTCCTGCTCCGGGCCGGGGCCCTGCTCGCGCTGGGGCTGATCGTGTGGATCGGACAGCGGACCTTGGCGGAGACCACCGACGTCCTCGACGTCGACGACATCGACGGGCTCGAGCCCCGCAAGGTCGAGGCCATGCAGGGCAGCTGAGGCCAGGCCAGCTCGGCTCAGGCCCAGGTGCGGTAGGGGCTGCGAACGAGGTTGGCGTTGTAGTACCTGGCGTCGCCGGTGACGTCCTCGCCGATCCACTCCGGGAGCTCGGGCCGGGCGTCGGCGTCATCCAGCTCGACCTCGGCCAGCACCAGCCCGGCGTTGTCGTCCTCGAACACGTCGATCTCCCACCGCACCCCGTCCCGCTCGACCAGGTGGCGGGTCTTGCGGATCACGGGGCGCAGGCACAGATCGAGGATCTCCTCGGCGTCCGCCACCGGGACCTCGTACTCGAACTCGGTCCGAGTGGGCCCGACGTTGGGGCCCTTCACCGTGAGCCGGGCCCGGCCGGCGCGGAGGCGAACCCGCACGGTGCGCTCGGCCTCGACGGACAGGTAGCCCTGGACGATGTGCTCCCCCGAGCCGGCCTCAGTCCTCCATGCGTCGCTCGCCACCAGATACTGCCGTTCGATCTCCTGGGCCACGATCCTCCCCCGTCGGTGCGAATGCGGCGGCTGCGGCCACCATCTCGTTGACGGCCACGTTCGGGCCGTCCAACCCGAGCTTGACACGCACCCGTTCGAGGCGCTCGATGTCGACGTCCTCGACCACCACCGTCCAGCACCGGACCCCGACGATGTCGAACGCAGACGCCTCGGCCGCGACACCGTCGAGCTCGAAGTGCCGCCGCTGCTTGTCGACCGCGATGGCGGCCGCACCCGCCGCTTCCCCGATCGCGCCCTCCAACGCCGATCGGTCCAGTGGCGCGCCGTGCCGGCCGTCTGGAAGGGAGAGGCCCAGCTCCGACCACAGCCGCTCCCGGGCGGGAGCCGGCAGCGGCAGGTCCGAGCTCCACTCCGGGGTCCAGCGCTGGAATCCGGCGCGGGTCTCGATCAGGTGCTTCACGTCGAGCCGGCGGTCGCGCAGCTTGGCGTTGACCCGGGTGTCGGGGCCGACCAGGTAGAGGTCGGTGGTGGTGCTGTCGCCGGTGTGCACGCCCAGCGCATCCAGCCGCCGGCGGGCGTCCTGCAGCCGGCCCCACACCCGCAGCTCGTAGCGGGGGGTCACCACGACGACGAGCCCTGCGGGAACCCGGCGAGGACGACGGCGCACCACATCGGCTTCACGGACTCCCCCTGTGCTCGGACGACCACCAGGACGCAGGTCTAGCCAAGCGGCACATCGCCGGCAAGCAGCCTCGGTCGCTGATCCGAAACCGCAGCCGCCGGCACCCGCGTCGTATACTCCGGGCGCCGCAGTCATGACGGCTGGCCACGGCGGCAGCAATCGACCATCAAGCGAGGGGAACGCTCGATGAGCTTCAGCACAGTCATGATCGCCCTGGCAATCATCAGCTCGGGGTTGACCGCAGGCTTCTTCTGGGGATGGGGCGTCTCGTCCATACCCGGGCTGGCCAAAGTGTCGGACCGCACCTACGTCGACGCCATGCAGACGATCAACCGGGCCATCCTCAATCCCATGTTCCTCCTGGTGTTCGCGGGCTCGGTCGTGATACTGGTCCTCGCCGCGATAGCGGCCTTCGCGGCCGGCGACGACCGCCGGGGCTGGTGGTTGACCGGGTCCGCCGTCGTCTACACGTTCGGCGTCTTCGGCATCACCGCCGGCGGCAACGTGCCGTTGAACAACGCGCTCGACCGCTTCGACACCGGGCGAGCCGACGACGCCGCGTACGCGACGGCCCGCAAGAGCTACGAGGGGCCCTGGAACCGCCTGCACTTCGTCCGGTCGACCCTGGCGGTGGTGGCGCTCCTGTTCGCCAGCATCGCCGCGCTGACCTCCGAGGACTGACCCGCGCAGCCCGGCCGCCGGGCTGGCGGCGTGGCGCCTGTGTCGGCGCCACTAGGCTCCCGAGCCGTGTCCGAGTCCAGGCCGTCGGTGTACGACCTCCTGCAGCTGCGGGGCGTGCGCCAGCTCACCCAGGTCCACGTGATGTCCGCGGCGGAAGCCGCGGCCTGCGCCGAGGCGGGCATCGACATCGTCGGGACCGACGTCGGACCCACCCTGGCGCCGATCGCAGCCGCGGCCCCCGACTGCTTCATCCAGTGCGGCATCCCCCACGGATCGGTCTCGAGCCCCGCGGAGTACATCCGGACCGCCTTCGACGCCATGGCCGAAGGGGCCAGCGCCATCTACAGCTCGGCCAGCCTGGACATGATCGCCGCCATGGCCGCCGAGGGGGTGCCCGTGGTCGGCCACATCGGCCTGGTCCCCAACCGGGCCACCTGGACCAACTTCAGGGCCATCGGCAAGACCCTGGAGGAGGCGACCCGGCTCTACGCGGATCTGAAGGCGCTGGAGTCGGCGGGCGCCTTCGCGGTCGAGATCGAGGTGGTCCCCGAGCACATCGCCACCGAGCTGACCCGGCGCACCAGCCTGCTCACCATGTCCATGGGGTCCGGGACCGGCTGCAACACCCAGTACCTCTTCTCCGACGACATCCTCGGCGAGAACACCGGCCACATCCCCCGCCACGCCAAGGTGTACCGGGACTTCGCCGCGGAGCGACGCCGGCTGCACACCGAGGCAGTCGCGGCGTTCCGTGAGTACATCGACGATGTCCGGTCCGGACGCTTCCCCGAGGAGCACCACCTGGTTCCCCTCGACGACGACGTGAGGGACGGCTTCGACCGTTTCCTGGCGGATCTCGACTGACCGAACCGGGGGCGTCCGGGAGACCAGGACAGCGCGACCGCGGCAGAGGCAGCTGACCGAACCGGACGGCGGGGTGGCGGTACGCTTCGGCGCACGAACGCAACCCCTCCGTCGGCGCGTCGACGGTCTCCCGTCGACGTCGGCTGGGAATCGCTGGAGCGCGGCGATTGGACGGCGGCGCAGCGCAACTTCCGTGAGGCCACCGCGGCGGATCCCGGCGACGCTGCGGCCCACGAGGGCCTGGCCTGGGCATCGTGGTGGCTCGACGACCACGACGGGGTGTTCACGGCCCGGGAGCGAGCCTTCGGCCTGTACCGGGACCGGGGGGAGGACGTCGGGGCGGCCCGGGCCGCCATCTGGCTTGGATGCGACCACTACGAGCTGCGACACGAGCCCGCCATCGCCAACGGCTGGTACCAGCGGGCCCGGCGCCTCCTCCGAGACGCTCCGCGGTGCGTCGAGCACGGCTGGCTCGCCTTCCAGGAGGGCGCCTATGCGCTCGAGGTCGGCGACGACACCGTCACCGCCAAGGCCCGGGCCGCCGAGGTGGCGCGAACCGCGAAGCAGCTCGACCACAGCGATCTCGAGTTCCTGGCGCTGGCCCTCGAGGGACTTGCCCTGGTCACCGAGGGTCAGATCGACGCGGGAATGAGCCGCCTCGACGAGGTGGGCGTGGCTGCCACCGCGGGGGAGCTCCGGGATCGGGTCGCCATCGCCTGGTCGCTCTGCTACCTCATCTACGCCTGCGAGCGGGTCCGGGACTTCGAGCGGGCCGCCCAGTGGTGCAAGCGCGCCGAGGAGTTCGCCTCCCGCTGCATGTTCGAGTTCGGCATGGGCAGCTGCCGGGCGCACTACGGGAGCGTGCTGGTGCTGCACGGGCACTGGGACGCCGCGGAGGCGGAGCTGCAGGCCGCCACCGCAGCCCTGTCGCGCAGCCGCCCGCACGCCCTCGCCGAATCGGCGGTCAGGATCGGCGAGCTCCGCCGCCGCCAGGGCCGCGTCGACGAAGCCCGCCGGCTCTTCGCCGAGTCGTTGCCCCACCCCCTCGCAGTCATCGGCGTGGCCAACCTGGCCCTCACCGACGGCGACGTCGGCGACGCTCTCGAGTCCCTGGGCGACCTGCTGGCCGCCACCCCGACCCCCAGCGTCACCCAGCGGGCCGATGCCCTGGCGTTGCTGGCCCGGGCCCACGCGATGGACGGCGACGTGGAGTCCGCCCGGCTCGCCGCCGAGGAGCTGCAGCACATCGCCGAGGCGGTCGCCACCCGACCCCTCCTGGCGACGGCCGCCATGGCCGCCGCTACCGTGGCCGAGGCCAGTGCCGACCATGCCGGGGCCCGCCGTCACCTGGGGGTGGCCGTCGACCTGTTCGACCGCAGCGGCCTGCCGTACGAGGCCGAGGCCGCTCGCCGCGAGCTCACCCGGCTGCGCGGCGCTGCGCCCACTCCCCCGGTCGGGCCATCCTCGCCGCTGGATCGGCTCAGTGCTCGTGAGCGGGAGGTGATCGCCCTGCTCGCAGAGGGCCTGAGCGATCGGGAGCTCGCCGAGCGCCTCCACATCAGCAGCCACACCGCGCACCGCCACGTGTCCAACATCCTGGCCAAGCTCGGCGTCCCGAACCGGGCGGCGGCCGCGGCGATGGCCGCAGCTGCGGCGACCCGGCTCGGCCGGGGGTCGGCGCCCGATCTTCCCCGTTGACCTGGGGATTCGGCCGTGCTTACGTTCGCGTGAATGGCCGCAGCACGCGGCCCTCACGGGGGAGGATGGCCATGGGGCATCCGCACTTGGAGCTGCTCACCCGGCTCGACGACGCGTTCAATCGGGAGGACTTCGATGCGGTCCTCGCCCTCATGACCGACGACGTGGAGCTCCACGTCTCGGGGCAGAGCCGGATGGCCGGCAGCCACAAGGGTCGGGGCGAGATCGGCTCGACCATCGGGCTGTACATGGAGGCCCTGGGAGAGGTCCAGGACATGGAGACCGTCGACGTGCTGGCCAACGACCGACACGGGGTCCAGCTCCAGCGGGTCACGGCCCGCAAGGGCGATCGGACCATCTCGATCGACACCGTCAACGTGTTCCGGTTCGCGGGCGACAAGGTGGCCGAGGTCTGGACCCTCGACTTCGACCAGCACGCAGCCGACTCCTACTACGACTCCTGATCGAGGACGACCACGTAGGCCTCCGAGGGAGGCACATCGCCCTCGAGCACCCGGTGGTAGGGCTGGTCCAACGCCGCGAGGCCGTCGAGCTCGACGATCTCGACCCAGTCGCCGACGACACCGAGCAGGTGATCCCACGCGGCCCCGAGGCGTTGCTGGTAGCCGGCCGGACCCCAGTCCGCCATGCGCTTCTCGATCTGGACGGGCGCGAAGAACAGCTGCGGAGCCGGCCCCGGGAGCCCCTCGTCCGTCGCCATCTCGGTCCAGTGGGTCATCCCCACCATCTGGCTGGCGGTCAGCCGGTCGCCGAGGTGGCGGTGGACCGCGGCGCGGACCCCTGCGTCCCCCGCCACGTCCACGAACACGCTGGCGACCGCAGGATCGAGGCTGGCCACGTCGTCGTAGGCGACCACCTCGTCGTAGCAGCCCAGCCCGGCCACGAAGTCCATGTTCGACGGTGACGTGAGCCCCACGATCCGGGGGCGGTCGCCGCCTCGACGCGAGAGGCACAGGGCGGTCCCGGCCGCGGTCTTGCTCGACGCGCTCGACAGCACGACGCGCGCCGCGCCGAAGTCGCCGTTGTCGGCCAGGTAGTCGTCGAGGACGAACGAGGTGGTGAACAGGGGCGCGAAGATCACCTCGATGTCGTCGGTCTCGGGCCGGTACCGATCGTCGGCGCTGGTCGACCGGTACCGGTTGTACACGCCCGGGAGGTCCGCCCGGTGGGCGGCACCGTCGGTGAACCCGCCGCGTGAGACCTGAACGGGCTGCACCACCAGATGGGACGCCATCGGGAGGTAGCCGTAGAACCGGGACCCGGGCTCCAGCCCCTCGACGTCGCCTGCTGCGACCTCGGCGAAGCCCCACCCGGGGAGCCGGCCCCACCCGTCCTCGGCGGGGAAGAACTCCCAGTAGCCGACCATGTCGGCCACCACCCCGTAGGTGATGTTGTTGGCGGTGAGGCCGAACCGGTCCACCTTCAACAGGACCAGGCCGGGTTCGAGCTCGGGTAGCTGGTCGCGTTTCAGCCGTATGGTCCTAAGATCGTCGCGACGCACCTCGAAGCACTCGATCGTGTCCATTGCGTGGTGCACCGTAGCTGGTTTGGATCGTCAGGGCGGTGGGAACCAAACAGGCTTCGGCTCCGGGTCTCGACCCGGTGCCGCTGGTCTTGGTGACCGACGAATGGGATGGTCAGACGTGGAGAACCCCAGCAACGCCCCGGTGTTCGGATTGACCCTGTCGAGCGAGGAGCACCCGCCGCAACGGTTGATCGAGATCGCACAGGCCGCCGAGGAGGCCGGCTTCGACTTCGTCTCGATCTCGGATCACTACCACCCGTGGATCCGGGCCCAGGGCCACAGCGGCTTCGTCTGGGCGGTGCTCGGGGCCATCGCGGCCTCGACCGACGCCATCGACGTGGGGGTGGGCGTGACCTGTCCGACGGTGCGCATGCATCCGGCCGTGGTTGCCCATGCGGTCGCGACCACCGCGTGCCTGCTCGGCGATCGCTTCACCTGGGGCGTCGGCAGCGGCGAGGCCCTGAACGAGCACGTCCTCGGGGATCGCTGGCCCCCGGCGCCGGTCAGGCTGCACATGCTCCGCGA
>JBFKRY010000020.1:0-30734 GCA_041636995.1 Acidimicrobiales bacterium
TCGGGATCGATGGCCGAGAACTGGAACCAGCTGAACACCTGGAAGTCGTCGCTGATCGCGGTGAGCGCCGACTGGCCGCCCCCGATCTCGACGATCTCCACCTCGGCGCCGGCGTCCTCCCAGAAGCTGACGGCCAGCTCCACCACCTCTCGGACCGAGGGGTTGGGCTCGAGCTTGACGGAGAACTGCACCGGCTCCACCTCGGCCTCGTACTCGGCGATCAGCTCGGCGGCGAGCTCCGGGTCGTAGTCGGGGTAGTCGGTCTCGTGGTAGAAGGGCGAGCCCGGGGCCTGGCTCGAGCTGGCCTTCTCGGTGAGACCGGAGCGGAAGGTGTCGATGATCAGGTCGCGGTCGATGGCGTGGGCCAGGCCCCGCCGGACCCTGATGTCGTCGGTGGGGGCCACCGCGGTGTTGAGGATGTAGGCGTACTCGTTGGCGCTGGCCTCGCCGATCCACACGTCGACGCTGTCGTCCTCGAGGAAGTCGAGGATGTCCTCGTCGCCGGGGCTGATGTAGCCGTCGATGTCGCCGGCCTCGAGCGCCTGGCGCTTGACCGTCTGCTCGGGGATGAACTTGAAGTTGATGGCGTCGAGGTACGGCAGCCCCTCCCGCCAGTAGTTCGGGTTGCGGACGGCGCGGGCGCCGTCGCCCGGGGTCCAGCTCTCGAGCATGAACGGGCCGGTGCTCACGAAGGTCTCGTTGGTCCCGATGGTCGACGGCGACACCAGCCAGCCGGGCTGGCCGATCAGGATGTACGGGAAGGCCCCCCACGGGGTGTTCATGCGCACCTCGGCCGAGAGCTCGTCGACGGCGACGATCTCGTCGACCGCGGTGAAGGCGAAGCCGCTGACCGGCCCGGTGCGGAACGCCTCCAGGTTGGCCACCAGGGCGTCGGCGTCCACGGGCTCGCCGTCGTGGAACGTGAGCCCGGGCCGCATCGTGATCGTCCAGGCCGTGAAGTCGTCGTTCGGGGTGAGGCTCTCGGCCAGGTTGGGGGCCCAACCGCCGCCCGGGGTGCCCGCGACCAGGGTGTCGGTCAACGCGCCGATGATGCGGATGGCTCCCGGGGCGATGGCACCCGTGGTGTCGAAGCCGGTGCCGTCGTTGGTGAGGCCCCAGGTGACCTCGCCTCCCGACACCGGCGTCAGGTCCCCGTCGGTCCGGCCCTCGCCCTCGCTGGTGAGCTGGTCGGGATCCTCCATCGCGGCGTCGTCGGCCGCAGCGTCGTCGCCGGGAGCGTCGTCGGCCGCGGCATCATCGGCGGTGTCGTCGGCCGCGTCGTCGGCGGCGTCGGCTCCACCGTCCACGGTCGTGGCCGCGTCGTCCCCACCGTCGGCGGTCGTGGCCGCGTCGTCGTCACCGCCGCACCCGACCGCGATCAGCGCCAACGACAGGATCGCCGCCAGCAGACGGCAGGTGGGTGCTGGTCTCAACGGATCCCCCTCGATCGGCGCAGGTCATGCTTATCGAGCCCGCTGCCCAGCGCAATTCAGCTCCCGGGGAGCCTCCAGGTGCGGCCACCATCGGTGAGCGCCGCCAGGCCGTCGGCCACCAACGTGGCCGCCACCCGACGGGCCCGGTCGGGGTCGTCGGGCCAGCCCATGACCCCGGCCAGCTCGCTGGCGGCGACCGGGGCCCCCCGGAGCGCGTCGACGAGTCTGCCCCGGCCCTGGCGGTCCGAGCCCTCGAACGCCGGCTGGCGAGGCGAGGGCGATGCCGGATCGCGACCCCGGCCCCGCCAGGCGCAGAACCGGCTCGCGCTGCAGTGGTCGCAGGCGGGCCGGCGGGCGGTGCACACGGCCGACCCGAGGTCGAAGAGCCCCTGGTTCCACGACCACGCCCGTCCCGGCGGCACCAGCTGGTCCGCCAGCTCCTGGGCCCGGCGGGGCGGGAGGGCCTCCCCGGTCCAGCGGGCCAGCAGCCGGGCGACGTTGGTGTCGACCACGCCCACGTCGGCCTCGTGGGCGAAGACCAGCACCGCTCGGGCGGTGTAGGGGCCGATCCCGGGTAGGGCCTGGAGCTCGGCCAGGCTCTGCGGGAGCCGGCCGCCGTGCTCGGCGGTGACCACGGCCGCGGCCCGGTGGAGGTTGACGGCGCGCCGGTTGTAGCCCAGGCCGGCCCAGGCGTCGATCACCTCGCCCGCTGGCGCCACCGCGCAGTCGGGCGGAGTCGGGAATCGCTCGAGGAACGCCTGGTAGCGGGGCACCACCCGAGCCACCTGGGTCTGCTGCAGCATGAGCTCGGACACCAGGATCGCCCACGGATCCCGGGTGCGGCGCCACGGCAGGTCACGCCGCGACGACTCGGCCCACCCGAGCACCGCAACCCGCAGCCCCTCCACGTCGAGCACGGCCGCCAAGGCTAGGACGTGGGGGCTGGCGGCGCGCGACACTGATCCAGTGCTGGCGATGCCACTGCGACTGCTGCTGCTCGCGTCGATGCTGGCCTTCGCGGCGATCGGCACCGCGGGCGCAGCGCAGGACGATCCCACGCCGGCGCCGGTCACCGTCGAGGAGGACGTCGACAGCCCGGTCGGCGAGATCATCCCGAAGCCCAACTCCGGCACCGCGCCCGACGATCCCGGCGACCGCGGCGGCCCGCTGCAGCTGTTCGTGCTGGCGCTCATCGTGGCCTTCGTGGCTCTGGCGGTGGCCCGGATCCGGGCCGCCGGCCGGAAGAAGGCAGCTGCTCAGCCCTGACGGCCCGCCCGGGACAGGGGGTCGACCAGGGCGATGTCCACCCCTCGCCGGGTGACCACCTCCTCGGTCTCCGCGACGACCGACTCGTACAGATCCCGGGTGGCGGGGTCGAGATCGTCCGACGCCAGCGCGGTGGTCAGAGGCACGATGGTGTAGTCGGTGCGGTCGACCCGGGTGGGCACCACGTAGACCTCGCTGACCTCGTAGCCGTCGGCCTCGGTCCCGGTGATCTCCACGAAGGCCATGATCCCGTTCTGCGACGCCGCCGGACAGCAGTTGGCCGACTGGTTGGAGAGGAAGTTGCCGATCCCGTAGAAGACGTACTTGCCGTTGATCATGTCGACGGGCTGCACCACGTGCACGTGGGCGCCGATGATGATGTCGATGTCGGGCGACTCGAGGAAGGCGGTGGCCTGCTCGATCTGGGTCTGGCTCGGATCCACCTGGTACTCGTTGCCCCACTGGATGCTGAGCACCACGATCTCGGCGCCGGCTGCGCGGGCGGCGGCAGCTTCGGCGAGCACCTCGTCGACGCTGGTCACGTTCACCAGGTACGGCTGATCCGCCGGCATCACGAAGCCGTTCAGGCTGAAGGTGTACGAGAGGTGGCCGACGGTGACGTCGCCCACCTCGTAGAGCCTGGGGGTGGCCTTCTCCTCGGCGCTGCGCGCCATGCCGGCCTGGGGCAGCCCCGCGGCCTCCAGCTGGTCGACGGTGTCGATCACGCCGCTGGCACCCATGTCGTAGGAGTGGTTCGAGGCGGTGGAGCAGGCGTCGTAGCCGACGGCCCGCAGCCCCGCCGCCAGCTCCGTCGGGGCGTTGAAGATCGGGTAGCCGGCCAGGCCGGTGTTGTCGGCCGAGATGGGCGTCTCCAGGTGACACACCGCCAGGTCGGCGAGCTCGAGCAGGGGGCTCACCCGGGAGAACATCGGCTCGTAGTCGTAGCCACCGTCGGCGGCGTATGCGCCGGCCTGGCGGATGATGGGCCCGTGGCTCAGGATCTCGCCGCTGAACGCGAGCGTGACCGTGGTGGGCGACGGCGTAGGCGTGGGCTCGGGGGTGGCCGTGGGCTCGGGCGTCGGTGTGGCCGTCGGCACCGGGGTCGGCGTCGGGACCGGGGTGGGGACCGCCGCGGCCTCGAAGAAGCTGGCCTCCTCCTCGCCGCCGCCCACGAAGAAGGACGCGACCAGGGTCACCGCGACGATCAGGCCGAAGACGCCCAGGAACCGCACCCCTCGATGCTAGTGCCGTGCTGGGAGGCTTCAGATCGCCTGGCGCAACAGCTCGGCCGCCACCGGGCAGTCGGCTCGCTGGAGGGCGTCGGCCACGGTCTCGAGCCCATCGGGTCCGACCACGTGCGTGACCAGGTCGAGCGGCACCAGCTCCTCGTCGAGATCCCACGGGTCGCTGGGGATCATCCGCGCGCGCAGGGACGCCCACAGCGGGCCCGGGAGCAGCCGCCCCACCCCGCCCACCAGCCACACCGGCGTCCCCAGATGGGCGGCGACGGCTGCCGCAGCGCGCGACCCCGCCACCGCCAGGAACTCGTCGGGGCCGACCGCCGGCGACTCCAGCAGCACCAGGTCGGCCTCGGCCGCCGCCGCTCCCAGGGCGCCGACGGGGACGTCGACCGCGTCCACGTCGTCGTGCCACAGGCGTTGCACGAAGCCGGTCCCCTCGCCGAGGACGTCCACCACCAGCACCTCGAGGTCGCCACGGCCGGGCAGTGCTTCGGTGGCGGCGGCGGGCCAGCCGAGCACCGCGACCGTCGCATCGTCGGGGATGGCATAGCGCAGCTCCTGCGCGGTGGTGTCCCGGTCGAGCGCGTCCAGGCAGGCCCGCAGCTCGGCCAGGGGATCGCTGGCGCTCAGCACCCGCGACGCCAGCCACAGCAGCGGCCCCGACGACGGCTGCCGGGCGATCATGCGCCGGCAGGCGGTGACCAGGCCGTGGGGCTCGTCGGCGAAGGACAGCAACGCCCCGGCGGTCTCCCGGACCAGCAGCTGCTGGGGCACGCCCGAGGCCCGAGCCACGTAGCGCAGTCGCTCGATGGGGTGCATCGGGTCCGAGGGTACCGGACCCCGATGTTCCACGATCGTCGTGACCGGGGCAGCGGTGCGGTACCTTGTCCGCCGTGGTCACGACCCCTCCCGCCGACCTCCAGCTGGCGCCGCTGGGCGGTCGGGCGCGACCCATCGAGAACTGGGTCACCACGTTCCATCTGGTGCTGGTGGTGGTCGACCCCTTCACCCACGAGAGCGCCTGGCTCATCGACACCGCCGGCCGGGTGCTCCGGGGGTTCGCGGAGGCCGACTGCAGGGTGGCGTGGCTGGTGACCGGGAACCAGGACCAGGCCCGGGCGTTCCTCGGACCCTGGTCCGACGAGATCCTCACGTTCACCGACGCCGAGCGCACCGTGGTGCAGGCGCTGGGGCTCGACGAGCTGCCAGCCTTCGTGCACCTCGACCAGAACCTGAACGTCATCGGTGCCGCCGAGGGCTGGGATCCCGACGAGTGGCGGGACGTGGCCACCGGGCTGGCCGGCGTCATGAGCTGGACCCGACCCACGATCCCGGGCCCGGGTGATCCGACGCCGTACCGGGGGACGCCAGCGCTGGGCTGATCGGTCGGACCCTCCGGTACCGTTGCGGGCATGCGGACGCGGACCGAGAAGGACACCATGGGCACCGTCGAGGTGCCCGACGAGCGCTACTGGGGCGCCCAGACCCAGCGCAGCCTCGAGAACTTCCGTATCGGCGGCCAGCGCATTCCCATCGAGATCGTGCGGGCGTTCGCGGTGCTCAAGAAGGCGGCCGCGCTGGTCAACGTCGAGCTGACCGACTTCCCCGAGGAGAAGGCCGCCGCCATCGCCGCGGCGTGCGACGAGATCCTCGCCGGCAAGCACGACGAGGAGTTCCCGCTCGTGGTCTGGCAGACCGGGTCGGGCACCCAGTCGAACATGAACCTGAACGAGGTGATCGCCAACCGGGCCACCGAGATCATGGGCGGCGACTTCCGTACCGAGAAGCTGGTGGCCGCCAACGACGACGTGAACAAGAGCCAGAGCTCGAACGACACGTTCCCAACCGCGATGCACATCGCCGCCTACGACACCGTGGTGACCCGGACCCTGCCGGAGGTCCAGCGGTTGCGGGACACGCTCCAGGCCAAGGTCGAGGCCTTCGACCACGTGGTGAAGTCGGGCCGGACCCACCTCATGGACGCCACCCCGCTCACCCTCGGCCAGGAGATCAGCGGGTACGTGACCCAGCTCGACCGGGGGATCGCCGCGGTCCACGATGCGCTCGAGCGCCTGCGGGAGCTGGCCCTCGGCGGGACCGCGGTGGGCACCGGGCTCAACGCCCCGGTCGGCTACGCCGAGGCGGTGGCCGACAAGATCGCCGAGCTGACCGGCCATCCGTTCGTGACCGCCGAGAACAAGTTCGAGGCCCTGAGCGCCCACGACGCCATGGTCGAGATCTCGGGCGCGCTCCGGCGCCTGGCGGTCAGTTTGTTCCACATCGCCAACAACATCCGGCTGCTGGCCAGCGGCCCTCGCACCGGCATCGGCGAGCTGATGCTGCCGGCCAACGAGCCGGGGAGCTCGATCATGCCGGGCAAGGTGAACCCCACCCAGTGCGAGGCCCTGACCATGGTGTGCGTGCAGGTGCTGGGGAACGACACCGCGGTGGCGATGGCCGGGACCCAGGGCCAGCTCCAGCTGAACGTCTTCAAGCCGGTCATCGCCTACAACGTGTTGACCAGCGCCATCCTGCTGGGCGACGCCTGCCGCAGCTTCGACGAGAACTGCGCCGTCGGCATCGAGGCCGACGAGGAGCGGGCCGCCGAGCTGGTCGCCAAGAGCCTCATGCTGGTGACTGCGCTCAACACCCACATCGGGTACTACAAGGCGGCCGAGATCGCGCAGAAGGCGCACGCCGAGGGCACCACCCTCCGGGAGGCGACCCTGGCGCTGGGCTACCTCACCGCCGAAGAGTTCGACCAGATCGTGGTCCCCGCCAAGATGGTCGGCCGCTGACCTATACAAGTTGCATACAACTCGGTGAGACGCGGGGTCAGACCCCAGTGTCACGGTGCAGATCGACGCGTAGCGGGCCGAGCGTGGACTCCAGGACGGGATCTGCAGCAGCGGCGCGGCGAAGGCGGCCGATGGCCGTCGATGCGCTGCCCGGACTCGGGTAGCCGTAACGCGCCGAGATGGTCGGCAGACCGATCCCGAGCACGTCCCGAGCGAGCATGGCTGCGACCGCGCGGGCCAGGTTGGGCGTCCCCCGGCCGCCTCGTCCGAGACACGCAGCGGGCAAGCCGAAGGCCCGGACGACCGCGGAGTCCGACCGAGCCAGCAACTCGGTCAACCGGTCGTGGGCGCCGTTGGTGTTCGCCGCGCCCGTTGCCGGCGCGGGGCCGTCGACGTACTCGAGGTAGCGACGTCGCCCCGCCGGCTGTCCCATGACCCCGAGAATCACATCGCAGCGGAGCCATCGCGGACACGGAACCCCCTCGTAGTTGCGGTGGCTCGACCATCGATAGTCCCCGGGTCGGTCGACGAGGTCCGCCTCGACGGGATTCCGGTGGATGTACCGGGATGCCTGCAGGAGGTACGGATCCGTGTCGATCAGCTTCGCCGTGTACCTCCCGCGAAACAGCGGGCCGTCGCAACCATGACTGTCGTTGAACCAGCGGGCATGGAGGCCGGCGACGTGCTGCATCGCCCGACCCAGGTTGGGTTCGAGCGTGCGCACCAGGAGATGGAAGTGATTGCCCATCAAACAGTAGGCGTGGGTCTCGAGCCCGAAGCGGTCGGCGGCATCGCCGAGCAGCGCCAGGAACGCCCGCCGGTCGTGATCGTCTCGGAACACTGCCTGATGCCGCGCACCGCGGTTCATCACATGATGAAACGCGCCAGCTTGCTCGATTCTCGGTGGCCTGGGCATGACCGCGCAACGTAGCGAGGCCATCTGACACCGAGCCGCTGAGGTATACAAGTTGCATACAACTCGGTGAGACGCGGGGTCAGACCCCTGTGTGATGTCAGGCGGAGAGGGCGGAGCCGGTGGGGCGGCCGGAGGTGGGGCCGCGGAGGCGGCGGCTCCAGGCCATGGCCGACTTCTCGAAGATCTGGTACCAGACCCAGGCCGCGGTGAGCTGGCCGACGGTCACCGCGAACAGCGCCACGGCCTCGGTGGCCAGGGTGCGGTCGACCACCTCGTAGATCACGTAGTACATCGGTCCGGCCACTGCGTTGTGGATCAGGTAGAGGGAGTAGCTCACCATCCCGACGAACTTCGCCCCCCGGGTCGAGAGCACCCGCTCGACAGGCGACCCCGAGGTGAACACCAGGATGGCCACCAAGGTCGCCGTCGCCGCCCCGGCACCGGTCCAGGTGCCACCACGCAGCGGGCTGGCAAACGCCAGCAGGACAACGTACGCCGCCGTCGGGTACCGCCACGCCGGACGCTGTGTGACCTGGAACACCGCGTTGCCGATGAGGAACAGGTACCAGTTGTCGATGAACACACCCCGAGTGGACCCTGCCGCGGTGAGACCCAGCGCCCAGGGGATGGACACCACCAGCCCCAGCGCCAGCAACACGTCGAATGCGTACGGCTTGCCCCACCGCCCCGACAGCCACTTCATGAGCGCGAACAGCACGTAGAACTGCATCTCGAACGCCAGCGTCCAGAAGATGACGCCGATGCGCTCCTGGTCCGCCAGGTCCTGGAGATACAGGAGGTGAGCGATGAACTCGGTGGGCGTCGGCACGTCGAACACGATGTCTCTGACCTGCTCCTCGAGCAGGCCGAGGGCCACGGTCAGGACCAGCGCGGCGTAGTAGGGCGGCGACAGCCGGCGCCAGCGCCGGTGCATGAACCGCACCGGCCGGAAATCCCGATCGGCGGTCCGGGAGGCCGAGTACGGGATCACGAACCCGCTCAGCACGAAGAACACCGGGACCCCGAGGAACCCCTGCTCGAAGACGGCCACGGCCAGGAAGCGGGGCAGCGCGTCCACCACCTCGTCGAGATGGCCACCGGTCCAGGAGTGATACAGGGCCACCCACAGGGCGGCGATGCCCCGCAGGCCGTCGAGCTGATCGAAGTGGCGCCGCTGCATCGCTCGACCTCCTCCCTGCGGTCCGCGGGTGCGACCTGGTCCTATCGGCGAGCCCGGGTGCGAGTTCAGCCCCTTCCCCTCAGGCCCTCGCGAACCGCAGGGGCAGGCGCTTCATCGGGCGGAGGAAGAAGCTGAACTCGTGGGGCTGGTCGTCGAGGGGCTCGGCCAGCTCGATGTCCTCCATCCGATCGAGGATGGCCGTGAACGCCGACATCAGCTCGGCGCGCGCCAGGGCCGCGCCGATGCAGAAGTGGTTACCCAGCCCGAACGCCAGGTGCTGGTTGGCGTTCTCGCGGGTGATGTCGAACCGGTCCGGCCCGTCGAAGACCGTGGCGTCCCGGTTGGCCGCGGCGTAACGGGCCATCACCTGGGCGCCCTCGGGGATGTCCACGCCGCCGAGGCGGGTGTCGGTGACCGCGGTCCGCCACAGCCCGGCGACCGGGCTGTCGAAGCGCAGGCTCTCCTCGATGAAGTTGCGCAGGAGCGAGCGGTCGGCGCGCAGCAGCTCCATCTGGTCGGGATGGCGCAACAGCAGCCACATGCCGGTGCCGAGGGCCGCCGTGGTGGTCTCGAAGCCGCCGGTGACCAGCTGGTGCATCAGGTCCTGCAGCTCTTCCATCGTGAACGGCTCGTCGTCCTGGTGGGCGTGGACCAGCGCCGAGATGAGGTCGTCGCGGGGCTCCCGACGCCGGGCCTCGAACTCGCGAGCCAGATGATGCTGGGCCTCCACCTCGATCTCGGCCTGGGCCACCGCCTCTTCGGGAGACAGGGGCCGCTGCGACATGGCGAGCATGGCGTCGGCCCAGCGCTTGAAGGTCTGGTATTCGCTGGCCGGGAGCCCCAGCTGCTCGCAGATGAAGATGCCGGGCAGCGGCAGCGCGAGCTCGCTGACGAACTCGCACTCGCCCCGATCGATGAACCCGTCGATCAGCTCGTGGGTGATCTCGTCGATCCGGGGCACCATGTCCTTGACCCGGCGGTTCGTGAACACCCGGCCCAGCAGCTTCCGGTAGTGGGTGTGCACCGGCGGGTCGGTCCGCTGGAGCGTGCGGGCCTTGACGTAGCCCTGCTCCTCGAACACCTCCGCGTGGGCCCGGGCGGCCTCGTTGGCACCAGCGGCACCGCCGCTGGGCCGGTTGGAGAACGTGGCCGGGTCGGTCAGCATGTCCCGCACGTCGTCGTAGCGGGTCACCATGTAGAGGCCGTTCTCCGGCAGCCGGTGGACCGGGCACCGGGCGTGCATCTCGGCGTAGGTGTCGAACGGGTCGTCCTGGATCGCCGGATCGAAGAAGCTGGCCTCGATCCCGGCCTCGTCGTCGATGTCGGTCATGCAACCACGCCTTCCCCCGCCTGCTCGTGTGCGGCCTCCATGCTGGCACACGAGCCCGGGTACAGTGCCAGGGTGCTCGACCCGAAGAAGCTCTCACCCGAGACCCTGGCGCTGCACGCGGGCCAACGCCCCGACCCCGCCACCGGCTCGCGGGCGGTCCCGATCTACCAGACCACCTCGTACGTGTTCGCCGACGTCGACGAGGCCGCCGGCCTCTTCAACCTCGACCTGCCCGGCCACATCTACACCCGCATCTCCAACCCGACGGTGGCGGCGTTCGAGGAGCGGATGGCGGCGCTCGAGGGGGGCGTGGCCGCAGTGGCCACGGCCTCGGGGCAGGCGGCGCTGTTCCTCACCATCGCCACCATCGCCGGCGCCGGCGACCACGTGGTGGCCAGCCGAGCCCTGTACGGCGGCACCCACCAGGTGCTGTCGCTGACGATGCCCCGCTTCGGCGTCGAGACCACCTTCGTCACCCCCAACGCCATCGACGAGATCGAGGCCGCCATCAGGCCCACCACCAAGGTGCTGCTGGCCGAGACCATCGGCAACCCCCGCGGCGACATCGCCCACTTCGAGGCCCTGGCCGGGGTCGCCCACCGCCACGGCATCCCGCTGGCCATCGACAGCACCTTCGCGTCGCCGGTGCTGTGCCGGCCCATCGAGCACGGCGCCGATCTGGTGTACCACTCGGCCACCAAGTTCATCGGCGGCCACGGCACCGCCATCGGCGGGGTGCTCATCGACAGCGGTCGCTTCGACTGGGCCGGATCCGGCCGGTTCCCCACCCTCACCGAGCCCTACGCCGGCTACCACGGCGTCCGCTACGTCGACGAGTTCGGTCCCCTGGCGTTCTCGAGGCGGGCCCGCACCGAGGGGCTGCGCGACTTCGGGGCCACGATGGCCCCCCAGAACGCATTCCTGCTCCTGCAGGGCCTGGAGACGCTGCCGGTGCGGATGCCGCGCCACGTCGCCAACGCGCTCGCGGTTGCCGAACACCTGGAGGACCATCCCGCGGTCAGCTGGGTCAGCCACCCCGGGCTCCCGTCCCACCCCCACCACGACCTGGCCAACAAGTACCTGCCCCACGGCGCCGGGGCCATCTTCTCGTTCGGCATCGAGGGCGGCCGCGCCGCCGGGGAGCGCTTCATCGAGTCGCTGGAGCTGTTCAGCCACGTCGCCAACGTCGGCGACGCCAAGAGCCTGGTCATCCACCCCGCCAGCACCACCCATGCCCAGCTCTCCCCCGCCGAGCTCGACGCCGCCGGCGTGGGCGAGGAGCTGATCCGGCTGTCGATCGGGCTCGAGGGCGTCGACGACCTGATCGCCGACCTCGACCGGGCGCTGCGCCGGAGCCAGCGTTGACCCAGCCGCTCCACGCGGCCACCGGAGGCCAGGATCTGCGCGGCGGACCCACCGTGGTGCTCGTCCACGGCGCGGGCGGCAACCGCACGGTCTGGGCCACCCAGGCCCGCCACCTGGCCGCCCGCGGCCTCGACGTGCTCGCCCTCGACCTCCCCGGCCACGGGTGCAGCGCCGGCAAGGCCTCGGACCGGGTCGACGACTACGCCGACGCGGTGCTGGCCGAGCTCGATCGGCGCGCGCTCGCGACGGTCTCGCTGGTCGGCCACTCTCTGGGGGCGATGATCGCCCTGGCCCTGTCGGGCCGCCATCCCGACCGGGTCGAGCGGCTGGTCCTGCTGGGCGCCGGCCTGCGGCTGGCGGTCAACGACGCGCTGCTGGCCGCCACCGCCGACGATCCCGACACCGCCATCGACGCCATCATCGACTGGGGCCACTCCACCGCCAGCCACCTGGGTGGCGGTCAGTCCCCGGGGCTGTGGATGGACGGGGCCGACCGGGCCATCCTGCGCACCGAGGCCGCAGCCCACCCCGGGTCCCTGCACGCCGACTTCTCGGCGTCGGCCGGCTACGACGGCGCCGAGGACGCCGCGGCGGTGCGCTGCCCCACCCTGGTCATCGCCGGCGACCGGGATCTCATGACCCCGACGTCGATGGGCCGGGAGGTGGCCGACGCGGTGGCCGGCGCCGAGCTCGCGGTGCTGGAGGGCTGCGGCCACTTCATGATGACCGAGCGACCGGTCGAGGTGTCCCTGCGGCTGGCCCGCTTCCTGGCGCCGTGAGCGAGCGCGTCCGGATCGGGTTCGGGCTCGGCACCAACAGCGCCACCAACGAGCCGGGGCGGCTGAGGCCGCTCGTCGACGGGCTCGAGAACCACGGGTTCGACTCCGTCTGGTTCGCCGAGCGGGTCTCGGGCCTCACCCTCGACCCGATGGTGGCCATGACCTGGGCTGCGGCCCGGACCACCCGGCTGAAGTTCGGTCCCAGCGTCCTGGTGCTGCCGGGCCGCAACCCGGTGCTCCTGGCGAAGGCCCTGGCGAGCCTCGACCGGGTCTCGGGCGGGCGGGTCCTGCCGGCCTTCGGGCTCGGCGCGGTGAACCTGGGCGAGCACCAGGCGTTCGGCGTCGAGCGGGGCGAGCGGTCGGCGTGGTTCGACGAGGCCCTCCCCCTGCTCCGCCGGCTGTGGACCGAGGACTCGGTCGACCACCACGGGACCCGCTTCCACCTCGACGGGGTCCGGGTGCTGCCGAAGCCGGTCCAGGATCCGCTGGAGGTCTGGCTCGGCGGGATCGCGCCCAGCGAGCTGCGGCGGACCGGCAGGCTGGGCGACGGCTGGCTACCGAGCTTCTGCACCCCCGACGACGTGGCAGACGCCATCCCGGTGATCGACCAGCACAGCGACGATGCCGGCCGGCCCCGGCTGGACCGGGGCCACTTCGGCGCGCTCGTCGGTTACACCATCGACGGCTCGATGCCCGAGCGGATCGTGGAGGCCGTCCAGCGCCGACGCCCCGAGCTGGCGGCACACGACATCGTGGTCGCCGGCCGCGACGGACTCGCCGGTCGGGTGAAGGAGTTCATCGACGCCGGAGCCAGCAAGTTCGTGGTCATGCCGTTCACCGAACCCGAGGACTGGGCGGCGGAGCTGGCCGAGCTGGCCGCCGCCGTCCTCCCGCTCCAGGACTAGGAGTCTGCTGAACAATGCTGGTGGATGCCTGGGCGACGAGACTGTCGCCAGGCAAGGATCGAGATTCCGTCACAGCTCGTGAGCGCTATGGCGGAATCGAGGACGCAGAGTGGCGGCTTGAATCGTCGTCCAGGCGCCGTCGGAACTGTTCAGCAGGCTCCTAGGTCAACAGCCCGTAGGTGTCCCAGTCGCCGCCGAGCACCTCCGCGGTCGGACCGCCGAGCCAGTCGAGGGCGTTGGCGTAGAGCGACCGGGCGTCCACGGTTCGGGGGACATCGCCGCGATCGAGGTTCACCAGGTCGAGCTCCCCGACGACCTGGCCGCTGGCGAGTCCCGGGCCGGCCATCAGCGCCAGGCCGCCGTTGCCGTGGTCGGTGCCGAGCGAGCCGTTCTGCGCTACCCGGCGCCCGAACTCCGAGTACGCCACCAGCAGCGTGCGTGAGGCGTGGCCGGAGCCCTCGAGCCGCTCGAAGAGGCCCGCCACGCCGGCGCCCAGGTTGCCCAGCAGCGCCCGGTGCTGTCCCGGCTGGTTGGCGTGGGTGTCGAAGCCGCCCAGGTTGACCACGATGACCTGGGTGCCCAGGTCGGCCTCGACGATGTCGGCCACGGCACCGAACAGCGCCCCGGGGGCGTCGGCCCGGCCGGCCGGCTCACCGGACCGGAACGCCGCCTGCAGCTCGGCGACCGACTCGACGGCGACGGGGATGGCGGCCTGGGCCTCGGCGAGCAGGCCCGAGCCGGGCGGTGCCGCCATCGCCTCGAACGCGTCGACCAGCGTGCCGCGGCCGCCCGGATCGGCGAGTGAGAAGCCCTCGACCGCCTGCACGACGATGGGGGCGCTGCGGGATCCGAGGAGGGCGGGCGAGCCCCCGGCCAGCGAGATGGCCCGCATCGGGTCCGGCTCGGCGCCGGTGGTGGCGTCCAGCCAGCGACCGAGCCAGCCGCCCCCGCCCGAGGGGCCCGGGGCCCCGGACCACCAGGTGTCGAGGGCGACGAAGTGGGAGCGGGACTGCTCGGGGAGCCCGATGGCCTGGAGGGCGGCGAGCTGACCGGCGTCCCAGAGCGGGGCCAGCGGCGCCAGCGCCGGGTGCAGCCCGTACTCGTCGGTGCCGGCCAGGGGGACCAGCTCCTCCTCGGCGACGGCGAGGGTGGGGCGAGCATCCCGGTACCGGCCTGCGGCGGAGCCCGTGGGCACCAGGGTGTTCAGGCCGTCGTTGCCCCCGCCGAGCTGCACCACGACGAGCACCGGTTCGGCCGTACTCCCCGGCGTGAGCCCGGGGGTCGGAGCCACGCCAGCGGTGCCGGGCGTGGGGCCGGCCGCGTCGTCGCCGCGGCTGCCGCTGCGGCATCCCGGGAGGGCCAGACCGCCGCCGACGAAGGCGGCGCCGGCCAGGGAGACGAAACGGCGCCGGGAGAGGGTCATCGCCGCCGCCTCATGCCACGATCAGGTCGGGGGAGGCCAGCGCGGCCGCCAGCCGGTCCCGGGGGTGGTCGAGCGAGGAGATGGCGGCCGCGGTGGCAGGGGCGAATCCGGCCACCAGGCCGAGGGCCTCGGCGAGGGCGTCGGTGTCGCCCCGCTCGGCGGCCAGCCGGGCCGGGGTCGGGGCCCGAGCGGCCTCGGCGATGGCGGCGGCGAGGTTGAAGCGGGCGACGGTCGCCGAGGTCGAGAGGTACGAGCCCGGCGGGGGGAAGCCGCCGACGTTCGGCGGCAGGAACGGGACCTGGCCGGTGGCGCGCAAGGAGGCGGCCACGTCGCGTCCCCGGGGCGGGGCCTGCAGCGCCCGGACCGCGCTGATGAGCCAGGGGATGGGCTCGACGAGCACCTCGGTGGCGGCGCCGCCGAGCCCATCCTCGAGCAGGCCCCGCACCAACGGCGCCAGCGCCAGCCCCTCGGCGAAGCCGGCCTGGTGCCGGGCCACCACACCGGGATCGGCCCCGGGGCCGAGGATCCTGTCGGCCAGCAACCGGGTGACCCGCGCCGCGGTCGCCGGGTGCCGGGCCACCACCTCCACCACGGTGTCCACGTCGTGCACGCCGGTCACGCCGAGCAGGGAGCGCGGGGTGTCGTCGTGGCGGCGGGAGACGAAGGTCACCGCACCGTCGAAGCGGGGTCGGACCACCCAGCCGGTGAGGGCAGCGGCCGCGGCCTGCACGTCGGCCTCCTCGAAGTTGCCCAGGCCCACCGAGTACAGCTCCAGCAGCTCGCGGGCGTAGTCCTCGTTCGGGGAGTGGCCGGTGCTGGTGGTCCCGTCGAGGAAGACCAGCATGGCGCCGTCGGTGGTGACCGCCCGCAGCAGCTCCTCGAAGTTTCCGAGGCCCCGGCGGCGCAGCAGCTCGAAGTGGTCGAACATCAGCCCCGGCAGGCGCACCGCCTGCGCGGAGACCGCGAAGTAGTCGTGCCAGAACAGCTGCATCCACGACTCGAGCGGCCGGCTGCCCACCACCACGCTGCCCATCCAGGCCGCGACCGCTCGCCGGAACGGTGCGCTCCCGTCGTCGCGACCCCGAGCGAGCTCCGCGAAGGGGTCGGGCCCGGCGGCGACGCCGGTGGCGTCGGGGTCGGTGAGCTCGGCCAGGACGGTGTCGACGCCCTTGGAGGCCCACTCATCGAGCTGGCCGGGTGCCAGCCCGAATCCCACTCGTCTGGCCACCCATGCCAGCTGCGCCCGTTCGTCCATGCCCGAATCGTGGCGACCGGGTGTGAAGAGAGTGTGAGGGAAGAGAGTGTGAGAGGAGAGCGACGGGTCAGCGGACCGCGTCGAGTGCTTGCTCGAGGTCGGCGACCAGGTCGGCGGCGGTCTCGATGCCGACCGAGAGCCGCACCAGGGCCGGGTCGACCGCCAGCGCCGAGCCCGCGACCGAGAGGTGGGTCATCGCCGCGGGCACCTCGATGAGGGACTCGACCGCGCCGAGGGACTCGGCGAGGGTGAACACCTCGGTGCGGGCCACCACCTCGTTGGCAGCCTCGGGTCCCGCGGCCACGACGAACGACACCATGCCGCCGAAGCGAGCCATCTGCCGGGCCGCGATGTCGTGGCCGGGATGGTCGGGCAGCCCGGGGTACAGGACCTCGGCGACGGCAGGGTGGCCGTCGAGGAAGTCGGCGACGGCCTCGGCGTTGTCGCAGTGCCGGTCCATGCGCACGGCCAGCGTCTTCAGGCCCCGCAGCACCAGGTAGCAGTCGAGCGGCGCCGGCACCGCGCCGACTGCGTTCTGCACGAACCCGAGATGCTCGTCGATCTCGCCGTCGTTGGTGGCCGCGAACCCGCCCACCACGTCGCTGTGGCCCCCGGCGTACTTGGTGGTGGAGTGCACCACGATGTCGGCGCCGTGCTCCAGCGGGCGCTGCAGGTACGGGGTGGCGAAGGTGTTGTCGACGACCAGCCGGGCCCCGCGGGCGTGCGCGGTCTCGGCGAGCCCGGCCAGGTCGACCAGCCCGAGCAGGGGGTTGGTGGGCGTCTCGGTCCACACGATGCGGGTCTCGGGACGCATGGCCGCGGCCAGCTGCTCGGGGTCGGAGAGGTCCACCGCCGACCACGACACGCCGGTCTCGGCAATCACCCGGGTGATCAGCCGGTACGTGCCGCCGTAGGCGTCGTTCCCCATGATCACGTGATCCCCCGGCCGCAGCATGCGCAGCACCGCGTCCTCGGCGGCCATGCCGCTGGCGAAGGCCCGGCCGTGGCTGGCGCCCTCGAGCGCGGCCAGGTTGGCCTCGAGGGCGTCGCGGGTGGGGTTGCCGGTGCGCGAATACTCGAACCCCCGGTCCTTGCCCACCCCGTCCTGGGCGTAGGTGCTGGTCTGGTAGATGGGGACGGTGACCGCCCCGGTGGCTGCATCGGCCTCCTGGCCGGCGTGGATGGCCTTGGTCTCGAACCCCCAGTCGGGACGCATCTCGGGGCTCAGCCGTTGCCCAGGGCGTCGCGGGCCTGGAGGTAGCTGAGCACGTCGGTGCGAGTGACCACGGCCCGGGGCCGGCCGCCGTCGAGCACCAGCAGCGCGGCGCTGCGGTCGAGCTTGGCAACGGCCAGGTCGATGGCCTCGCCGGCACCGATGGTGGGCAGGGGTGGGCCCATGACCTCCTCGACCGGCTTCGAGAGCACGTCGTCTCCGCCGAATGCCCGCTCCATCAGGAACAGCTCGTCGACCGCGCCCTGGACCTCGGCCGCCGCCAGCGGCATGTCGCCCTTGGCCACCGGGAGCTGGGAGACCGAGTGCTTCTGCATCAGCTCGACCGCGTCGCGAACCAGGTCCTCGGGATGCACGTAGACCAGCGGCGGGATGTCGACCTCCTTGGCCTCGAGGATGTCGGCGACGGTGACCCCGTCGGCAACCAGGAACCCGTAGGAGAACATCCAATCGTCGTTGAAGATCTTGGACAGGTAGCCCCGGCCCGAGTCGGGGATGAGCACCACGATGAGATCGTCGGGCGAGGCGCTGCGTCCCACCTCGAGCGCGGCGGCCACCGCAGTGCCGCACGAGCCCCCGATGAGCAGGCCCTCCTCCTGGGTGACCCGGCGAGCCATCTCGAAGGAGTAGGCGTCGCTGATGGCGATCACGTCGTCGACCACGCTGGGGTCGTAGGTGTCGGGCCAGAAGTCCTCGCCGACCCCTTCCACCAGGTACGGCCGGCCGCTGCCGCCGCTGAAGACCGAGCCCTCGGGATCGGCGGCGATGATCTTGACCGCCGGATTCTGCTCCTTCAGGTACCGGCCGACGCCGGAGATGGTCCCCCCGGTGCCGGCGCCGCACACGAAGTGGGTGACCTGGCCGTCGGTCTGGCGCCAGATCTCGGGGCCGGTGGTCTCGTAGTGCGACTGGGGGTTGAGCGGGTTGTGGTACTGGTTGGGACGGAACGAGTTGGGGGTCTCGCGCACCAGCCGCTCGGCGGTGGAGTAGTACGACTCGGGGTCCTCGGGCGCCACCGCCACCGGGCAGACCACCACCTCGGCGCCGTAGGCTCGCAACAGGGTGACCTTCTCCTCGCTGACCTTGTCGGTCATGACGAAGATGCACTTGTAGCCGCGCTGAGCGGCGATGATGGCCAGGCCCACGCCGGTGTTGCCCGAGGTGGGCTCGATGATGGTGCCGCCGGGCTTCAGGAGGCCCTCCCGCTCGGCGGCATCGATCATCGCCAGCGCCGGACGGTCCTTCACCGAGGCCCCGGGGTTGGTGGTCTCCAGCTTGGCGACGATGGGGCAGGGCATGCCTGCAGTGACTCGGACGAGGCGCACCATCGGCGTGTTGCCGATCAGGTCCTCCATCGACTCCGCGATCTCCATGTCGCGACCTTACCGGGCCGGGAGGCCTGCGCTGCCTGCCGGAAGCCCCCTGGGGCGCGGTCCGGACCGGCGGCGCCCGTCGCCCCCGCTCGGGAGATGTGCGATGGTTTGCGTCCATGAGCTCACCCCGGGACCATCCCAGCCCCGCCATCGCCGTCGAGCCGGATTGCTGGCGCCGGGACGCGCTCGCCGACGCGGTCCGTCGCGGCGGCGGCAGGGTCGTCCCCGTCGAGGACGCCACCGCCCTCGTGTGGGCCGAGCCCGCCGCGCCCGAGCTGCTGCCCGACGTGGTGCACCGCGGCATGGACTGGGTCCAGCTGCCCTACGCCGGGATCGAGCCGTTCATCCACATGCTCGACCGCGACCGGCTCTGGACCTGCGGGAAAGGGGTCTACGCCGAGCCGGTGGCCGAGCACGCGCTCGCTCTGGCCCTGGCCGGCTTCCACAACCTGGGGCCGTACGCCCGGGCCGATTCCTGGACGGGGCCGGTGGGCCGGGAGCTGCGGGGCAGCCAGGTCCTGGTGCTCGGTGGCGGCGGGATCACCCACGAGCTGATCCCGTTGCTGACGCCATTCGGGTGCCGGATCGCAGTCGTGCGCCGCAGCCCGACCCCGCTCGAGGGAGCCGACGAGGTCGGCACCCTCGACGATCTCCCGCGGCTGCTGCCCCGGGCCGACGTGGTGGTGCTGGCGCTGGCGGTCACCCCCGAGACCGTCGGCGTCATCGGCGCCGAAGCGCTGACGGCGATGAACGACGGCGCCTGGCTCGTCAACGTCGCCCGGGGGGTGCACGTGGACACCGCAGCGCTCACCGACGCCCTCGAACAGGGCCGGATCGGGGGCGCGTGTCTCGACGTGACCGACCCCGAGCCCCTCCCCGACGGCCATCGGCTGTGGTCGCTCGACAACTGCATCATCACCCCGCACGTGGCCAACACCCCGGAGATGGGCATCCGCCTGCTGGCGGACCGGGTGGAGGAGAACACCCGGCGCTACGCCGCCGGCGAGGAGCTCGTCGGTCCGGTGGACCTGGATCTCGGCTACTGACTCGGTGATGCGGGTCAGGGGGACTGCCGGGCGGCGACCACGGAGTCGAACACCAGCTCGCCGTTGCGGTGGGTGAGAACGCGCAGCTCCCGCGACAGCGGTGCCTGCGCGCCGCCGAAGCTCACCCGACCCGACACCGTCTGGACGTCACGCATCTCGCGCAGGGCCCGGGCCACGGCGGCCCCTTCTACGCTCCCGCTGGCCCGCACCGCCTGGGCCCAGAGGTCCGCCAGGTCGGCCCCCACGACGAAGCGGCCGCTCTGGGGCATGGCGTTGTCCAGCTCGGTGAACCCCTGCACGGCCTCGGGCTGGCGGGGGCTGGGGTCGTCGCCGCGCACCGCCGAGAGGGTGAGCAGGCTGAAGTCGCCCAGGCCCGGGAAGTCCAGCGGCAGCCAGGTGCCGGTGTCGAAGGACGGTCCGGCGACGACTGGGATGTCGATGCCGACCTGGCGGATCCCGGCCAGCAGCTTCTTGCCGATGGTGGCGAAGGCGCAGAACGCGATGGCGTCGGCGTCGGCAGCCCCACGAACCTCGGTGTTGTCGTCGAAGTTGTCCGCGCCGGCCAGGCTGAACGCCTCGGCGTAGGTGATGGTGCCGCCCAGCTCGGCCCAGCGCTCGCTGAACGAGTCGCACTCCGCCCGGGCCTCGGGCGCGGTGCGGTCGGAGATGACCGCCACGGTGCGGTAGCCGCGGTCCCACATGTGGTCGGCCATGGCCGCGCCGTAGGCGCTGACCGGCGGGACCATGGAGAACGCCAGCTCGCCGACCTCGCCGGTGCTCCAGGCGGGCTCGCTGGCGCAGGGGGAGATCACCAGCACCCCGGCCGGCTCGGCCCGGCGGATCGCCGGCTCGGCGAAGTCGAGCTCGCAGGTGACCACGATCAGGTCGACGCCCGCGTCGATCATGTCGGCGCTGGCCGCGTCGACCACCGACAGTCGCGACGTGGTGTCCACCTCGATCAGGCTGACGGGTCGGCCGAGTAGGCCGCCTTCCTCGTTGATGGCGGCGATCCCGGCCGCGAAGGCGACGCCGGGGGCCCGGTCCAGGGCACTCATCACGTTGCCGGGGTCCTGGGAGTCCGGCGAGCGCCCGCCGGTGTCGAGCAGGACACCCACCTTGATGGCGTCGTCTGGGATCGGCTCGGGGGTGGGCGTCGGCGGGAGCTCGTTGCTGACCACGGTGGGCGACGGCGCCGGAGCGGGCTCGGTGAGAGCCGGGTCGCCGGAGCCGCTGCAGCCGCCGGCCACCAACGCGAGCGAGAGCAGGCACGCCAGCTGGCGCATCGCAGGCATCATCTGGGCCGGAACGATACCGGCCCCGGTCGAACCCCCGGCCGCGGCCCCGGGCGGGTCAGTTCATCGAGAGCCGCTCGGCCTCGGTCCAGGCCTCGACGAAGCGGTCGGCGGCCTCGAGGGCCTTCCCGTTGATCGGGCACTCGCCGGCGAACACCTGACCCGACGCGGTGCCGAAGATGAACAGCCGCGAGCGGGCCCGGTCCCCGGTGTCCACGTAGTCGAGGGTGGTGGCCGCCAGGTCGTGGGCCTCCACCAGCTCCTTGGGCTTCCCGGTGATCGAGCGGCTGAACAGCAGCACCCGCTCGTCGGTGACGGCGGCCAGGAACGCGTTGGGGATCGCGTCGTCGGCCACCACCAGCTCGTCGACCTGGCCGTGCTGGGCCAGGTAGTTGGGCATGGCCGACTCCATGTCGACCTCCCCGGCCCAGGCTCCGAGAGCGCTGCGCCCCTTGATGGTGAGGGCGTGGGCCCCCAGGTACCGCTCGCTGTCGTTGAGGACGTCGGCGGCCCGGTCCTGCATTCGCTCGACCGCGTCACGTGTCATCGGTTCCTCCGGCTGATGGTCCGGCTCGGCGGTGCCGAGCTCACCTCGGTGGTATCGGCAGATGGGCGGGCGCCCTGAATCTCAGTGGCGGCGCAGGGTCTCCTCGCGGGTGAGCGAGATGATGATGCCGCCGCAGAGGATGGCGGTCAGGACGATGATGACCAGGGCCCCCTCCTGGGAGCGCAGCCCCTCGGACACCTCGGCCACGGTCTCGGAGTCGAGCAGCGCCACCGCCGGGGTGCTACGCGTCGCCCGGCCCTCGTTCGCGGTCACCACCGTCGCCACCTGGAAGTGGGTGGCGGTCCCGAGCACCTCGGCGCTGACGGTGCGGGTCACTTCCTGCGACACCCCGAGCTCGCCCACGGCGCAGGTGAGAAGCTGGGCGGCGACCGTGCAGCCGGCGGGCGCGCTGGCCGCATCGATGACGACGCCGGTCGGGACCCGGAGCTGCGCGGTGGTCGCCGATGCCGGGTCCGGACCCCGGTTGACCACCCGGAGCTGCAGCTGGGTGACCTCACCGGGTACCACGTCTGCGGGCGCCTGGACCGTGATGTCCATCACCGCCGACGGGCGGCGCCGGTCCAGGAAGTCGGGCAGGCCGTCGGCGTCGGCGTCACCGATGCCCTCGGTGGCATCGTCGCGACCGTCCCCGTCGGCGTCGCCGTCGAGGTGGTTCGGCGTGCCGTCACCATCGGCGTCACCCCCGCCCTCGATGCCGTCGTCGATCCCGTCACCGTCGGAGTCCGTGTCCAGCCGGTCCGGGGTCCCGTCGCCATCGGCGTCACCCTCGCCCTCGGCGCCGTCGTCGATCCCGTCACCGTCGGAGTCCGTGTCCAGCCGGTCCGGGGTCCCGTCGCCATCGGCGTCACCCTCGCCCTCGGCGCCGTCGTCGATCCCGTCACCGTCGGAGTCCGCGTCGCGGTGGTCGGGCAGCCCGTCACCGTCGCTGTCGTCGGTGCCCTCCCTCACCGTGGGGATGCCGTCGCCGTCGTCGTCGGGCTCGGCCACGTCGGCCACGCCGTCGCCATCGGCATCGGCCAGCCCCTCGGCACTGTCGGCCAGCCCGTCGCCGTCGCTGTCGAGATCGTCGAGGTTCGGCCTGCCGTCACCGTCGATGTCACCGGCCCCTTCGATGCCGTTGGGGATGCCGTCGCCGTCGAGGTCACCAGCGGGCCCGGTGTCGTCCTCGGGCTCGGCCGGATCGTCCTCGGGCTCGGCCGGATCCTCCTCGGGCTCGGCCGGATCCTCCTCGGGCTCGCTCGTGCCACCGATGCTGACCACGAAGAAGCCCCCCTGGCCTTCACCGTCCACGTCCGAACCCGGCGAGCCGATGGCCACGTCGACCATCCCGTCACCGTCGATGTCGCCCAGCGAGGCCAAGGTGTGGCCGAACAGGTCGTCGGCGTCCACCTCCGGGACCTGGATGCGCAGGGAGTCGGCCACCGTCAGGGCCTCGTCCAGCTCGAAGACCCAGGCGGCGCCGGCGAGGTCGTCGACCGCGAACGCCCCGACCGCGATCTCGGTCACCCCGTTGCCATCCAGATCGCCGAGCCGGGCGAGGCCGGAGCCGAAGCGGGAGCCGGCATCGAGCGCCGGCGTCGCGTCACGCCCGGGCTCGATGGGCGTGGCCGCGGCCACGGTGCCGGCGGGGGTGAGCGCCAGCAGCCACACCTGACCGCGATTCTCGGCCACACCGATGGCACCGACCGCCAGGTCGCCGACGCCGTCACCGTTCAGGTCACCGGCGAACTCGACCGACACCCCGAACCCGCCATCGGCGCCGAGGGGGGCGTCCGCCCAGCCGGCGACCGCGGAGATCTCCTGGTACGAACGGACCGTGCCGTCCGGGCGCAGGAACATGACCAGCACCCCGCCCTCGGCCTCAGAGACCCCGTCACGCTTCCACATGCCCGCCGCGAGATCGGGGGTCCCGTCGCCGTCGAGGTCGCCCAGGCCGGTCACGTCCACGCCGAACTGATCGCCTGCCCGCAGGTTGGCGGCGAGATCGCCGAAGCCCTCGGTGACGACCTGCCAGTCCTCGACCCGGCCATCGGGCCGCAGGAACAGGACCCACACCTCGCCCGCCTCCTCGTGCACCCGGTCGGAGCGGTACGCGGAGACCGCGATGTCCGGGGTCCCGTCGGCGTCGAGGTCGCCCAGGCCGGCGATGCGGAACCCGAAGCCGCCGCCCTCGAGCAGCGAACCACCGAAGCCGGACTCCCCCGCGGTGATGCGGCGGGAGGAAGCGACGGCGCCGGACCGGTCCATCAGGAGCACGTAGACCGCGCCGACGTCCTCGCCCGCAGCGTCGTCGGAGAAGGCACCGACCGCCAGGTCGACCACGCCATCACCGTTCACGTCGCCGATGGCCTCCGGCGTGCCGAACCGGCTGCCGTCGGCGGCCTCGGCCAGGCCCACCCGGCGCCACGACAGGGTGGCCTCGATCTCGGTGGTCGCCAGGAGCTCGGCGTCCAGGTAGTCGGGCTCCCGGTCACCGTCGCCGTCGACCGCATCGCTGGGCAGGGCGTCGCCGTTGGGATCGGCCAGCTCGTCGGCGGTCTGCACCCCGTCGCCGTCGTCGTCGGCGTCCAGGTAGTCCGCCACCCCGTCCTGGTCGCTGTCACGGGCATCGCCGGTGAAGCCGTCGTGCTCGAAGTCCGGGCCTTCCGACGCGGTGAGCAGACCGTCGCCGTCGTCGTCGGGGTCGACCACGTCGGGGATCCCGTCGCCGTCGGTGTCTCCAGGGAGCTCGGCCTCGTCGCGCACGCCGTCACCGTCGGCGTCGGCGAACACCGGCTGGGGCGGGGGGTGAGACGCCGCGGGGCGGGAGTCGGCCACCGCTGTGAGCTGCACCAGGGCGATCAGCGCCAGGGCCAGCCCGGCGAGACCGGGCATCCGGCAGGCATTCCTGGCGACGCGACCAGGGGCGATGTGCATGTCTCCTCCAGAGCTGGCATCGGGCAGCAACCCGACCCACGGGTTCCGCGCTCCTTCCCCATCGGCGCGCCGGACCGAGACCTTTAGGCCGTTCGACCCGGGCCCGCGGGACTACGGCCGAGGCACCAGGTCCGTCGGAGGGCTGCTCAGATGGCTGCGAGGTCGCGGAGGCGGGCGATGTCGTCCCAGTCGTAGCCCAGCTCCAGCAGGATCTCCTCGGTGTGCTGGCCCAGCTCCGGGGCCATGGCACTCGGCTGCGCCGGCGTGTCCGACAGCTGTATCGGTGAGCCCACCACCCGTACCCGGCCCCCTGCAGGGTGCTCGAGGTCGACGAGGTAGCCGTTGACGTCGACGTGCGGGTCGGCCGCCGCCTGCGCGTAGTCCTGGACGGGTGCGAAGCGAGCGCCGGCCCCAGCCAACCGCTCGCACCACTCGGCGGTGCTGCGCGACGGGAAGACCTCACGCAGGATCTCGAACAGCGCCAGCTTGGTCTCGGGGGTGTACAGCAGCGGCTGGAAGCGCTCGTCGTCGGCCAGCTCCGGCAGCCCGACGGCCTCGTAGAACGCCTGGCGGTCCGCGGGCGGCACCCCGACCAGCGCCAGGTACCCGTCGGCGGTGGGGACGATGCCGTAGGCGGCGTGGAGCAGCGGGTGGCCGAAGTTGGCCCGACCCGGCACCCGGCCGGTCATGAGGTAGGCGGTGTACTCCGACGCCTGGGCGTAGATCTGACCACCGAGCAGCGACACGTCGATGCGCTGGCCGCGGCCGGACGAGGCCCGGGCCAGCAGGGCCGCCAGGATGCCGACGGTCATGTTCATGCTGGCGATGTGGTCGGCGATGGTGGCGCCGACCGGCGTGACCGACTCGCCCTCGGCGCCGGTGGTGCTGATCAGGCCGCCGGCCGCCTGGCCGGCCAGGTCGGCTCCCTCCCGGGTGGCCGCAGGCCCGGCGGGGCCGAGGGTGGAGCCGGTGGCGTAGACGATCCCGGGGTTGCGGTTGCCGATGGTGTCGTAGCCCAGGCCCCAGTCGTCGAGGGTGCCCGGCTTGAAGTTCGAGAGCATCACGTCGGCGCTGTCGGCCAGGCGGAGGAACACCTCCCGGCCGGCTTCGGTCCGCAGGTCGATGGTGATGCTGCGCTTCCCCCGGTTGCACGCTTCGTAGTAGGGCGCCCGTGGGTCGTCGGCCGCCAGCGGGATCCACCGGGCCTGGTCCCCCATCTCGGGCAGCTCGACCTTGATGACCTCGGCGCCCAGGTCGGCCAGGGTCAGCCCCGCCTGGGGTCCCTGGACCAGCAGGCCGAGGTCGAGAACGCGGATACCGTCGAGTGCCCCCATGGCGCCCCCCGGGAAGGTGATGGTAGCGAGCGACGTTAGCCACATCCGCCGGGAAAGGCCTCAGCGGGTCGCCAAGTCGTCCTCGCCGATCGCTGACGCTCGCAAGCGGCGACGAACCAGCTCGGCCGGGCTCAGGCCACCATCGTCACTCTGTGCCCCGGACGGGAAGCTGCAACCTGGTCCTGGGTCATGAGGACGTAGCGGTCGCCGCGCCGATGCAGGAAGCGTGCCGGCAGCCCGGCGCTGGCGGGATCGGCGGTGCACACGACCGGCAGCCCGTCGGGCAGCTCGCTGGCGGTGATGGTCTCCGTCAGCGCCTCGCCGCAGTGGCGGCCCTCGACCACGATCCGGGTGCCCGGCCCGGCGTCGACGCTGACGCGCAGCGAGTACTCGAGGGTCCGGCCCTGGGCGGGAGAGGCCACGGTGGTGATGTGGGCCCGGCGGGCGCCCTCGAAGACCACCAGGTCGGGATCGAGGTTGGCGGTGATCCCCCGGACGGTCACGTCGACGCGATCACCGGAGCGCTCGAACACCACCAGACCGAAGCCGATCTCCTCGGTGGCGCCGGCGGTGCCGATCGCTCCTGTTGTGCGCGCGCCCATCTGGAACCCCTTCTCGACCGAGGGCGAGCGTCGCAGACCGGCCCGGACAGTTCGACGACCGCCGGGTTACAACTGGGTTGCGATCGTCCGGGCGGGATCGGTCGAGCTCTCGTCCGGTCGGTGGGCAACCACCGGGAACCGCTCGCAGGGCCCCCCTGTTCCGTGCAAGATGTCACAGAACCACCCGACCCCGGACGCGAGTTGACGACAGCATGAACGACACGACACTCCGTCAGAGGATCGGCCGCCACTGGCGCTGGCTCCTCCCCCTCACCGCCGGGCTGGCTGCCCTGGTCGGCTGGCTGGCGTTCGGCTACTTCGGGGTCCACACCCTGTTCATCGACGAGAAGGTGGACGAGGCGGCCCCGATCTTCGACTCCGGCGCCGGCTCGTCGGGGCTTCCCAGCGACGCCATCAGCGAGGAGCTGGCCTCGGCGATGAACGAACGGGCCGCCGAGATCGACATGCCCATGGAGGACCCGGTCTCGGAGCCCCCGGCCATGCCGCCCGCGACCGACGCTCAGGCCGAGACCGACGCCGGGGCCGAGATCGAGGTGGTCGCCCTGGCCACGGGGACCTTCGTCGCTCGGAGCCACCCCTCGTCGGGAACCGCGCTGGTCCTCAACGACGGCACCGAGCAACGGTTCCTGCGCTTCGAGGACTTCGAGACCGACAACGGCCCGGACCTCAACGTCTACCTGTCCGCCGCGCCGGCCGACGCTCCTGCCGGCGACTTCGTCGGCGACTTCGTGGACCTCGGTGATCTGAAGGGCAACATCGGCCCCCAGAACTACGAGATCCCGGTGGACGTGGACCTCGACCGGTACCGGACGGTGGTCATCTGGTGCGTCCGCTTCGGTGTCGCGTTCGGCGCAGCCGAGCTGGAGACTGCAGCCGTCTGATTCCCCCGTCGCGGGTCGGCAG
This sequence comes from Acidimicrobiales bacterium, assembly GCA_041636995.1. Lineage (GTDB taxonomy): Bacteria > Actinomycetota > Acidimicrobiia > Acidimicrobiales > UBA8592 > JBFINV01. The sequence continues at coordinate 27,178 of JBFKRY010000020.1, forward strand.
CCCGGGGCCGGCTCCGGTAACGTCTCGGCCGCACCACGCCTGGCCCCAGGCAACCCGGACCCGGAGGAACCCCCCAATGAGCAAGCTGGTCGAAGGCAAGGTCGCCGTCATCACCGGCGCCGGTCGAGGGATCGGACGCGAGCACGCGCTGTTGCTCGCGTCCCACGGCGCCAGGATCGTCGTGAACGACCTCGGCGGCGACGCCGCCGGCAGCGGCGCCGACCTGACCCCGGCCCAGCAGGTCGTGGAGGAGATCGAGGCCATGGGCGGCGAGGCCGTGGTGAACGGGGGCAACGTCGCCGACTTCAAGGCGTGCAAGGACATGATCGACCAGGCCATCGACACCTACGGTGACCTCCACATCGTCATCAACAACGCCGGCATCCTCCGGGACCGGATGGTGTTCTCGCTCACCGAGGACGACTGGGACTCGATCATGGAGGTGCACCTGAAGGGCACCTTCGGGCCCACCCACCATGCCGCCAACTACTGGCGGGGGCAGGCCAAGGCGGGCGAGGAGACCTCGGGCCGGATCATCAACACCACCTCGCCGTCGGGAATCTACGGCAACATCGGCCAGTCGAACTACGGCGCCGCCAAGGCCGGCATCGCCGCGTTCACGATCATCACCGCCATGGAGCTGGCCAAGTACAACGTGACGGTCAACGCGCTGGCGCCGGCGGCGCTGTCCCGCATGACCGAGAGCCTGGTCGGCTTCGACTCGATGACCGAGGAGCAGAAGGAGGCGATGTCGCCCCGCTGGATCTCCATCATCGCCACCTGGCTGTGCAGCGACGAGGCGGCGTCGGTGACCGGGCGGGTCTTCGACGTGAAGGGCGACCAGCTCGGCATCGCCGAGGGCTGGCGGCTGGGGCCGGTGGCTTCCCAGCCCGACGATCCGAACGAGCTGGGGCCCATTGTCGAGCGCCTGCTGGCCGAGGCCGCGCCGAACGTCGACATGAGCGGCCGGCCCCCCCGCTCCTCGGGCTGAGGGCAGCTCAGGCGCTGGCGATGCCGCCGTCGACGGGGATCACCGCGCCGGTCAGGTAGGCGCCGGCCCGGCTGGCGAGGAAGATGGCGGTCCCGGCCATGTCGTCGGGCCGCCCGATCCGCCCGAGGGGCACCCCCTGCTCGATGCTCCGGCGGGCGTCGGCGTCCTCGAGCGCGAACGCGGTCATCTTGGACTCGAAGGGGCCGGGGGCGATGCAGTTCACGGTGATGTGGTCGGTGTGGAGGCGGTGCGCCAGGTGCCGGGTCAGCATGTGGATGCCCGCCTTGGAGGCGGAGTACGAGAAGTTGTCGAAGATCGGCACCCGCAGCCCGTCCACCGAGCCCACCATGAGGACCCGGGCCGGGTCGTCGGCGGTGGCGGCCTCGCGCAGCAGGGGCAGCAGCGACTGGGTGAGCAGCAGCGGGGTCTTGACGTTGAGGGCGAGCACCTTGTCGACGCCCTCCTCGGGGAAGGATCCGAGCGGTGCTCCCCAGGTGGTGCCGGCGTTGTTGACCAGGACGTGCAGGCGATCCTCTCGGGCCCGCAGCTCGGCGGCGAGGCGCTCGATCTCGGTGCTCGACGACAGGTCGGCGGGGACCGACACACACTCGCCGACCTCGGACAGCTCCGCCGCGGTGGCGTCGCAGGCTGCGGCCTTGCGGGCGGTGATGTAGGTGCGGACGCCGTTGGCGACGAACCCCTCGGCGATCATGCGACCGATCCCCCGCGACCCGCCCGTCACCACCGCCACCTTCCCGCTCAGGTCGAACAGCTCGCCGATGGAGGACATCGCCGCCGGACCGTACACCAGCTCGGGGGGCGCGACCTACCGGTAGTGTCGCCCCGGTGCCTCTGTTTGTCCGCGACGGCGACGTGTACATCCCGACCGAGCACACCACCGGCCCGTGGCGCTCCGACGCTCAGCACGGCGGACCGCCGGCAGCCCTGCTCGCCCGGGTCGCCGAAGCCCTGGTTGGCGAGACCGAGGCCGTGGCCCGGATCTCGGTGGAGCTGGTCAGACCCGTGCCGCTGGAGCCGCTGACGACGGCGGGGGTGCGGACCACCGTCAGCCGCCGGGTGACCCACGTCGAGTCCCGACTGCTGCACGAGGGCGCGACGGTGGCGACCTGCCGGGCCCTGGTTCTGACCCGAGGTGAGCTGCCAGAACCGGCCTGGACGCCCGAGGATCCGCCACGCGGGTGGTCGGTGCCGGCGCCCGAGGCCCGAATCGATCCGCCCGCCTGGGCCAGCGGCGAGGTGCCGATCACCTACCACCAACACGGGGTGGAGCACCGCATGACCAGGGGGACCTTCGGCGAGCCCGGCCCCGCGACCTCGTGGGTGCGGCTGAACGTGCCCCTGATCGATGGCGAGGAGACCTCGGCGCTCTGCCGACTGATGGCGGCGGCCGACTTCGGCTCGGGCATCAGCTCGGTCTACGCGCCGGGGCAGCGGGCCGGGTTGATCAACGCCGACCTGACGGTGGCTCTGGCGCGCCAGCCCCGGGGCGAGTGGACCGTCGTGCACGCCCAGACAACCACCGGGGGCGACGGCATCGGGCTCTGCGTCAGCGAGCTGGGCGACGAGCACGGTCCGGTCGGCATCGGTACCCAGAGCCTGCTCGGCCTGGCGCTGTGACTCGGCGCCCCGCGATCAGCCGCCGACCGCGGTGACCACCTCGAGCCCGAGCTCCGCGGCCGCGGGCATCTGGCGCCGCTCGAAGGTGAGATAGCGCACCGGGCGGGGCAGCCGGTCGGCCGCGGCGAGGTGGATGGCATCGATCAGGCGCAGCCCGAACCGAGCACCGAGATCCGCGGCGTGGCCGAGCCCGCGACCGTCGACGGGGACCACGTGGAAGGCGTCCCAGTCGGCCCGGACCGCCCGCCACAGCTGCTCGTGCTGGAACGGGGCCATGGCCATCCGGTGGAGCGCCAGCAGGACCTCGGTGCGCGCCATCGCCGAGGCGCACCAGCCGTCGGCGGCCGCCATCTCGTCGACCACCAGCGGTCGCTGAGCGTCGGGGACGTAGCGCTTGACCAGCGCGGAGGTGTCCAGGGCCAGGAGCCTCATCGGCCGCGTATCTCGGCGAGGACGTCGTCGGCGCGCACGTCGATCGGCAGGAACGCGGGGTCGGGCGCGGCTGGCCGGTCGCGTCGCGACCGGGGCTCGACGAGCCCCCCGGCCACCAGGTCGGCGAGCGTCACCGGCCCGACGGGCTCCAAGGGACCCAGCTGGGCGACGGGCCGACCGTCGGCGGTGATCACCACCCGATCGCCGGCCGCGGCCCGCCGCAACACCGCCGCCACCTGGTTGCGCAGCTCCCTGACCCCGACGCTGCTCACGTCCATCCCGGCACCGTAGCACGCGTGTACACATCTCGACGTGGCACCGGCACCCGCCCTCCCCTACCGTGTCCGCCGACCACCATCCACCAAACCACCACCGAGGGCGGCGACCCGCAGGGTCACCCGCCCGTCACACACCAAGGCCCAAGGCAACAACCACCACCACCGAGGGCGGCGACCCGCAGGGTCACCCGCCCGGCACACACCCAAGCCCAAGGCAA
>JBFKRY010000021.1:0-29898 GCA_041636995.1 Acidimicrobiales bacterium
CCCCACCGCCCCCCCCGCCACCCCCACCACACCCGCCGGTGGCCGGCGACGACGCACCCCCGGCGACCCCGTGATCGCCTCGCTGGTGGACGCCGCCACCGGGCATCGGCACGGCCTCCTGGTGCCCCCGGTCGACGTGCCCCTCGGTGCGGCCGATCCGCCCGGCGTCTTCCACGCCAGCGTCGCCACCGAGGGCGAGACGTTCCGAAGCGCCGGTGGGGGCGTGGCTCGGACCCGCGAGCTGGCCCGCCTGGCGGCGGTCGGCGAGGCCCTCGAGCGGTACGCCGCGATCCACGCGACCCTGCCGCTGCGCCGCGCCGAGGACCTCGACCGGGAGCGCCGGGTCCGGCTGTGCGAGTTCACCCTGCACAGCGACGAGCAGCGGGCCCGCCCCGACTACCCCCACCGCGGCGTCTTCACCGACGACGAGTGGCTGACCGAGGCCTTCGATCTGCGCACCAACGAGCCGGTGTGGGTCCCCGCGGCCCTGGTGACCCTCGCCGACACCCACGGCGCCCTCGCCACCTCCTCCGGCCTCGCCGCTGACCCCGACCCTGCCCGAGCCCTCCTGCGGGCGCTGCAGGAGCTGGTCGAGCGGGACGCGTACATGACCACCTGGATGCACCAGCTCGGCGGCCGCCTCGTCGAGGCCGGCCCGATCGACGCCGAGGTGGGCGGCGACCGCCGGGTGTACGACCTCACCCCCGGCCACAGCCCCCACCCGGTGGCTGCGGTCACCGGGACCCTCCACCTTGAGGGTTGGCCCCGTCACTCGCTCGGTCTCGCGTGCCGCTCCCGGTGGGACGACGCCGTCGAGCGGGCGACCCTGGAGATGATCCAGGGCACGATGTTCGTCGGCCAGCTCCTGCGTCGGCGCGCTGATCTGGTCGGCCTCCCTGCCGACCGGGTCACCGGCTTCGACGAGCACGCCGTCTACTACGCCGCCAACCCCCGGCTGTGGGCGGAGCTGCCCATCCACCTCCAGGCCGAGTGGGCCGACCCCCCGCGGGATCGCTCCGGTCCCAGCGTCGCTCACGAGCTGCTCGACCTGGTTGAGGCCCTCCACGCAGCCGGATTCCGCACCTTCTACCGGGACCTCACCACCGTCGACGTCAACCAGCTGGGCGTGTCCGTGGTCGGGGTGTTGAGCCCCGACCTCACCCCGATCCACCACGACCATCGCTGGCCGTTCATCGGTGGTCGAGCCGCCGACCTGGCCGGCCGGTATCCGGACGGGGTCCGACGTCGCGGCTCCCGATCGTTCCCGTCGCCGTACCCGCACGCCCTGGGATGAGACACATGCAGACCGCACACACCGAGCTCGCCGACTTCTGGGAGGCTTCGAGCCTGTCCTCGCTCGACGCCGCCGCCTTCGGCAACCGGGTGCTGGCGTTCGAGGGCGCCGACCCCGGGGTGCCGGCCTTCTCCGGTGCCGGCGCACCGATCGGGCTCGAACCGGTGCGGGACCGCTACCAGCGCAGCCTCGAGGCCCGGCGGTCGGGCCGGCGGTTCTCGGCCATCCCGCTGCGGCACCGGCAGGTCGAGCGGATCCTGGCCTCGGTCGGCTGCGACGCCACCGGCCGCCGGGTGGTCCCGTCGGCCGGTGGGCTCGGGACCGTCCACACCTTCGGCGTGGCACCGGCCGTCGAAGGACCGCTGGCCTCCTCGACGTTCCGCTACGACGCCTCGGCCCACGCCGCAGCACGGATCGGGGATGCGCCCGATGCCGCGACCGTCCGCCATCTCTTCCAGCTGGACTGCGAGGGTCTGCCACAGCTGATGTTGGTGTTCGTGGCCGACCTCGGCCCCGTCACCCGCAAGTACGGCGCTCGTGGTGGGCGCTTCATGATCCAGGAAGCCGGCCACGCGTGCCAGAACGTGAGCCTCCGGCTGGCCCGCGACGGCCTCGCCGGCTATGTCCTCGGCGGCGCGCTCGACATCGAGGTCCTGAGCCTTCTCGGCCTGGCCCACCTCGACGCCGCGGTGGTGGGGGCCATGGCCTGCGGCCGGTAGCCGGCGCCGGGCCCGTCAGAGCTGGTGCGCGGCCTCGGCCAGGTGGCGCAGCTTGGTGAGGGCCAGCTCGGTCCCCAGGTAGCCCAGGCCGCAGTCGGGCGCCGCGATCACGCCTGCCGGAGCCAGGTCTCGTGCCTCGGCCAGTCGGGCCCGGATGGCGTCGACCGGCTCGATCCGGCTGCTGGCGATGGCGACGGCGCCGAGGACGACCGTGGTGCGGGCGAACCGGGGGAGCAACGCGGCCAGGTCGTTGTGGCGGTGGGCGTCCTCGATCGACACCGCGTCGATCGGGGCGTCGTCGAGGGCCTCGGCCAGCGCGAGGTACGCCGACGCCGGCGCCTTGTGGTACCCCTCCTGGTCGAGGTGGCTCGGGTAGCCGCAGCAGACGTGGACCACCCTGGTGACCTCGGGCCCGAGCCCCTCGAAGCAACGGCCGAGCTGCTCGCACCCCCAGGCCAGGGCGTCGGCCGGCTTGCGGGCCATGACCGGCTCGTCGACCTGGATCCACCGGCAGCCGGCGTCGGCGAGGGCTCGGATGTGCTCGTCGAGGACTCGGGCCAGGTCCGCAGCCAGCTCGGCGTCGCTGCCGTAGAACCGGTTGGCGGTGCTGTCGATGATGGTCATCGGCCCCGGGAGGGTGATCTTCACCGGCTGGTCGACCGCGGCCTGGGCCCGGCGGAAGTCCTCGGCCAGTGGCGAGGGTCCGGCCGTGACCGGGCCGGTCACCGTGGGCAGCAGCGCGTCGGTGGTGCCCCGCATCCTCGCCGGGGTGAGGGTCTCGAAGTCGATCCCGCGGATGGCCCGGCACTGGTAGTGGATGTAGTTCTCGCGCCGGATCTCGCCATCGGTGGGGATGTCGATCCCGGCGTCCACCTGGGCTCGCACCACCTCCACCGTGGCCCGGTCGAGCAGGGCCTCGGCGTCGTCGACCGCGGCCAGCTCCCGCAGGTAGGCGCTCGTGAAGTCACCGTCGGTGTTGGTGAACCAGTCGCTGATGGGCACGTAGTCGGGCTTGGGGAACGCGCCGATCGTCGTCGTCAGCATCGCCGGGTTCCGGCCGCCCCCGACACCCGGACCGCCGACCGGACCGCGTCGATGTCCGCGTAGCAGCCCTGGAGCAGACGCCGGCTGCCGGCAGGGAAGCCGGAACGGCCGTGGAGCACCCGGCGGTTGTCGAGGGCGACCAGCTCGCCGGGCCTCAGCGTCAGCTCGACCACGGCGTCGGGTTCGGCCAGCGCCGCCGCGAAGGCCCGGTAGGCGGCGTAGAAGGCGTCCAGGTCGGCCGCTGGCAGATCGGGCGGCTCCATGCTCCGGTTGTTCATCCGGACCGCCACGACCGCCCCGCCGTGGCCCAGCTCGATGAGCCGCCCCCGGGCCTGGAGGTCGACCCCGTCGTCGACGTAGCGGAACGACACGTCGCATCGGGTCAGGGCCTCGAATGCCCCGGGGTCGGCGGCGGCGAGGCGCTCGGCGGCCGCCCAGCCGTCGACCAGCCGGGTGGCACCGCCGCGGCCGCTGGCCTCGATGCAGTGGAGGAGCTGCACGGTGGGGACGGGGTCCCGGTAGGGGTTGTCGGTGTGAACGGCGAGGCCACCGGTCGAGTTGGCCAGGTTCGCCGGGTCCGGCGCCGCGGTGACGTCGAACTCACGTCCGTAGTTGGTCTCGCGCACGAACCCGAACCGCGTCGCGAAGCGAGCCACCTGACCGCGCTGGTGGGGGAGGCCGTCCACCATGGCCAGGCCGAAGCGGTCGAGGTCGACGAGGAAGTCGGTGAGGTCGCCCTCGTGATGGGTGCAGCGCTCCCGGAGGGTGGCGGCGTGCTCGCCTCCCCAGCGGGGTCGGCCGGGCCCGGGGAGGCGGAGGGCGATCACCCCATCGGGCACCAGACCTCGGTGGCCGCCGGCGAAGGTCACCTCGAGCCCGCCCTCGCCGATCGCGGCGTGGGTCACGGAGAGATCGTCGGGGAGCGAGGCCAGGTCGAATCGCCGCTGCCCGCCGGCGGCTCCACGGCACTCGGTGCAGTGGCAGGCGTCGCGCAGCCACGTGGGGGTCACTGCGTCGGTGGAGCCGTCGGACCACCGGATCGTGATCCGATCACCGGCGACGACGACGTCGACCAACCGCAGCCCCGGATCCATCGGGCCCAGTATGTCGGATCCGGCCGCCGCGGCGGGTGGGCTCAGGGCCTCGGCAGAGCGCCGTGGTCGCCCCCCTCGGAGTCGGCGCCCGGTCGGACCTCAGCCCTTGCCTCGCCAGGGGATGAGCTTGGACTCGAGGAAGCGCATGGCGATGTCCATGAGCACGCCGATCACCGCGATGACGATCACGCCGACGAGCATCACGTCGAGGCGGAAGAAGTTGCGGGCCTGGAAGATCATCGATCCCAGCCCGGTCTCGGTGCCCACCAGCTCGGCCGCCACCAGGGTCCCCCAGCTCACGCCCAATGCCACCCGGGCCCCGGTGAACAGCTCCGGGAGCGCGTTCGGCAGGATCACTCGGGTGAGCACCTGGCGTTTCGAAGCCCCGAGGGAGTACGCGGCGCGGACCTTCGACAGGTTCACCGTCCGGACGCCGGCCCGGGCGGCGATGATCATTATCCACACCGAGGCGAAGATCAGCAGCCGGACCGCACTGGGGTCGCCGATACCGAACCACAGGATGAACAGTGGCAGCACGGCCAGTGGTGGGATGGGCCGGAACAGCTCGACGGGGGTGTCGAAGAACCCCCGGAGCCGGCTCGACAGGCCCATCGCCATCCCGATCGGCACCCCGATGACGATGCCGCCGAGCATGCCCCGCACCACTCGCCAGAGGCTGGTGCGGGTGTGCTCCCAGAGGGTGATGTTGCGGAAGCCGTCGGTCCGCAGCACGTTGAACCCGCGCCAGGTGTCGATCGGTGACGCGAACGTCCGGGGCCCCAGCCACTGGCTGTAATCGCTCTCGTCGCAGGCCTCCGAGAGGCCGCACTCGATCAGCATCTGCCGCTCGCTGATCCGGTCACCGTTCGCCCGGGCGTTCTCCTCGTACATCTCCCGGAACTCCGCCGGGAACCCCCACGGCTTGGTCACGACCCACCACCCCAGGAGCAGCACGAGGAGTGAGATGAGGCTCCAGAGCGGCTTGCTGCGAACGGCGGCGGCATCGCCGAAGGCGACCGTCTCCCGGCTGTCGGGTTGGCGGCGGCTGAAGAACCACCAGGGTCGGTTGGGCTCGGTCTCGCCGGTCAGATCGAGCCGCTCCTGATCGCCGATGCCGCCGGCGAGTGCGTCGCTCATGTCAGCCCCCCTCGTGACCCATGATCTGTTCCTCCATCTCCCAGATGAGCGACAGGATCTCCTCGCGCCTCTCGATGAACTCGGGCGAGGCCTTCAGCTCGCGAGGCTCGACATGGAGGCCCGTCTCGGCGAACGGCAGCTCGTAGTCCCGCTCGATGCGTCCCGGCCGGGGGGCCATGACGAACAGGCGGTCACCCAGGTACAGGGCCTCCTCGACGCTGTGAGTGACCAGGACGATGGTCTTGCCGGTCTCCTGCCAGAGCCGCAGGATGAGCCCCTGCATCTTCTCCCGGGTCAACGCGTCGAGCGCGCCCAGGGGCTCGTCCATGAGGATCACGTCGGGGTCGTTCGCCAGGCAGCGGGCCAGCGCCACCCGCTGCTGCATGCCCCCGGACAGCTCGTAGATCCGCTTGTCGCCGAAGCCCTTGAGGCCGACGGTCTGCAGCAGGTGGGTCACCTGGTCCTTGGTGGCCGTCTTGTTGGCCCGGTTCATCTTCGGGCCGAACGAGATGTTCTCCTCGACGTCCAGCCACTCGAACAGGGCCCCCTGCTGGAAGACCATGCCCCGGTCCTGGCCGGGGCCGGTGATGGGCTCGCCGCCGAGACGCACCGACCCCGCAGTGGGAGCGAGGAAGCCGGCCAGGATGTTCAGCAGCGTGGTCTTGCCGCACCCGCTCGGGCCCAGCAGGGTGAGCAACCGCCCGGCCCCGAGCTCGAAGGACACGTTGCGCAGTGCCTCGACGGAGCCGCCCTTGGGCAGCCGGTACACCATGTCGACCTGGTCGACGGTCAGATCCTTCAAGGCTCTCCCCCCCGAGGCAAGCGTCAGGCGGCCCCGCCGGCGCCGTGTCCGGCGAGGCCGCTGCGCAGCGTTGGATGCGGTCAGTTCATGGCCACTGCGGCTTCGAGGAAGCTGCCGTCCACGGCGCCGCTGAAGTCGTCGAGCACGTTCTCGATCTGGCCCAGCCGCTGGAACGTCTCCAACTGTTCCTTCATGTTCTCCTGGACGTTGCCGCCCAGCCAGTCGGGCCCCAGCTGCTCCTCCATCGACGGGAACGTGAACCAGGTGGGACCGCTCAGGAAGTTGCCCACGTCCTCCATGCCTGCGGCCGACGCGATGGTCGGGTTGTACTGGTCCGGATCGGCCGCCCACATGTCGTTGAACTCCTCGGTGGCCCTCAAGAAGTTGGCGACCACGTCCGGGTGCTCCTCACCGAACGAGGTGGGGATGGACACGATGTCGTAGGTGAAGATGCCGACGTCGCTCTCGTGCTCGGCGCCGGTCATGATCAGCTCGCCGCCGCTCTCGAGCATGGTCACCACCGAGCCCCCGAAGGCACAGCCCACGGCGATGTCACCGGCCTGGAACGCGGCTGCGGTGGCCGCGCCGCCCTCGGCGGGCACCACGTTCAGCCCGTCGATGTCGACGCCCAGGAATTCCATCATCGAGAGCATCTTGAAGTGGGTCACGTTGCCGATGGGCGTCATGACCGTGGCCCCGTCGAGCACGTCGGCGGCGTTGTCGCGGGTGACACCCAGGTCGCCCTGGGCCACGCAGTTGTCCGCCTCGGAGTAGGACACCGCGATACCCACCAGCTTGATGTCGGCGCCGTTGTTCACGAAGTTGGCGAAGGGGGTGAGGCCCTGCGAGTAGGAGATGTCGATGTCGCCGGCCTCCATGGCCTCGGCCATCTCACCGCCGCTCTGGAAGGGGACCCAGTTGATCGGGACCCCGACCGCGTCGCCGAAACTGCCGTCCTCCTGGCCGATCTGGTTCGGCGTCGGCCACTCGGCGAAGTACGCCACGTTCAGCTCCTCGAGATCGGACATCTCCCCGTCGTCGTCAGCCGCATCGTCGCCTGCACCGTCGTCGGCGCCGTCATCCGCCGCGGCATCGTCGGCGGCCACCGTGCCGTCGCCGTCGTCGTCGTCACCGCACGCTGCGGCGATCAGGGCGAACACCGCCAGCATTGCGATCAGCCATCTTCCGTATTTCATGTGTTGCTGCCCATCTGTGGAGGAACGGAACGGGGTGCCCGACCCCGGCGAATACACGCAGAAGGAGACGTTAGCTGCCCGAATGCGCCGCGTCGCACGAGGACCAGGCTGCGGGTGATCTCGGGGTGCACCCCGTGGATCGGCCCCGACGCCCCATCTCGTCGCGACGCCGCTACGCTCTCCCCGCCAGTCTGCTGTCCGGGGACGGACGGAGGGGAAGCTGGCCGCCATCGACAGCCCCGCGACGAAAGCGTCGCTCGAAACGTCAAGGAAGACATGAACCCCTCCACCTCTCGCTCCCTGGCCGGCACGGCCGCCATCGTGGCCATCGGCGTCGTCGCCCTCGCCAAGCTCGGGGTGGTGGACATGCGGTGGCCCTGGGAGAACACGAACGTCGCCTCCATCGAATCGAGCGTCTCCCAACCCGAATCGGCCACCATCATCGAGATCGAGCCGATCGCGCTGGACTGCCGGGCCCGCATCCACACCGTCGTGCCCATCGAGGGCCGGCGCACCCACAAGCTCATCGGACAGACCTACCGCACCGACACCGTCACCCTGAACGCCGTCGGCGACATCGACACCTGCGTCGACGCCGCCGATGTCGAGGTGGTGACCCGCAGCGACGGCACCACCCGGGTGCTGGTCCCCGCCGATGCCATCCGCTTCGAGCGGCCCCGCGTGGACGCGGTCGCCACCCTCGGCAGCGTCCACTTCGACAAGGGCATGGTCGGTAAGCTCACCGACATCTTCCCGTGGGTGAGCGACGACAGCGGCCTCAGCCCGGCCGCCTACGCATACGCCCAGACGATCATCGGCAGCAGCGAGTGCATGCAGCGGGCCTTCGCCACCACCGAGGCCGCGATGCGCGGTGCCTACGAGGACGCGCTGGTGGCCCAGGGCGCCGACCCCGACCTGTTGATCGTCGACATCGTCGGCGAGCCCGACTTCGACGCGGTGACGACCAGCCCCGACGTGCTCGACGGCTACGACTTCAGCGTGGACGACGAGGCCACGACCTGCACCGTCTCACCCGGCGCCTACACGCCGCCTCCCGACGACCCCAGCGCCACCTAGTCGCATCGACGCCGGCTCGACCGGCCCGACGGAGCAGCAACCCACCGCCGGGGCCGATCGCGGCCGGGCCTAGGATCGGATCATGGTCATCGCCGGCAGGGAGATGTCGCTCCGTGGCGGGTGAGCCCGGACCGGCTGCGGTCGATGCGTCGCCGAGCCTTCGTCGAGTCGGGCTCCCCAGCGAGCACGGGGGCTGGAGCCTGACCGCGGAGCCGATCGTCCTGGGCCTGGTGGTCGCCTGGTCGTGGCCGGGGATGGCGCTGGGGGCTGCGGCCATGCTGGCCTTCGTGGCCCGGACCCCGCTCAAGGTGGTGCTGGTGGACCGGTGGCGCGATCGCTGGCTGGATCGCACCTCCGTCGCCGCCCGGCTGGTGGTGCTGGAGCTGACGCTGATCGGCGTCCTCGGCGCCCTGGCCGTTGCCGGTGCCGAGCACCACTTCTGGGTGCCGCTGGCGGTGGCGGCGCCGTTGGTGGCGCTCGAGCTCTGGTACGACATGCGCAGTCGCAGCCGGCGGCTGGTCCCGGAGCTGGCCGGCACCGTCGGCATCGGCTCGGTGGCCGCGGCGATCGCGCTGGCCGACGGCGAGGGCTGGCGCCTGTCGGTGGGGCTGTGGTGCGTGGTCGCCGCCCGCTCGATCGCCGCCATCCCCCACGTGCGCACCCAGCTCGATCGGGTGCACCACCGCCCGGCGCGGCAGTGGGAGAGCGACGTGGCTCAGGTCGCTGCCGTCGCCGTGGTGCTGCTGGCCTGGCTGCTCGACGCCATCCCGCTGGCCCCGGTGCTGGCGATGGCGGCGGTCGCGGCGGTCGGCGTCGTGGCCGTCCGGGCCCCACCGCGCCCGGCCGTCGTCATCGGCGTCCAGCAGATGGTGCTGGGCGCCGCGGTCGTCGCGATCACCGCGGCGGCGGTCCTGGCGACGTGACGAGTGCGGGCCGGGACGTCAGCCGGGCAGGAACCAGCCGTCGCCGCCCGCCTGCAGGCCGGCCAGCTCCCGGGGCAGGTAGTGGTCGTGGTACAGCTTGGACGTCATCTCGCCCCGGGTGGCCACCCCGAGCTTGGCGAAGATGTTCTTGAGGTGGTCGCCGACGGTGTGCGCCGACACCCCCAGGGCCCGGGCGACCTCCTGATTGGAGCGGCCCGCGGCCACCAGGGTGACGACGTCGGACTCCCGTCGGGTGAGGCGGTGGGCGGCGCCGATGATCGCAGCCACCTCGGACGGCCGGCTCGGCTGCACCACCACCCCGAACTCGCGGTCCCGGCGGTTCCCGCCGGGGTGGTCCATCCGCTCCGCGGTGATGGTGACCCACCGCCCCGAGCGAGTGCGGGCGCGGATTGCGGCCGGCGGGGCGCTGCTCCGGCAGGCATGGACGGCGCTCAGGACACAGGTGGGCACCGTGCTCTCACCGCCTTCGTCCAGCTGGGCGAGCCAGGCCCGCGCCGCGGGGGTGGCGTGGCGGATCTCGAGGGGGTCGCCGCCGAGGACGATGATGCCGGCCTCGCGGGCGTCGTCGGCGTGGTCGAGGTGCTGGCGGACGAGCACCCGGCGCAATCCCGCGGCAATCCCGGGCGCCAGCCGGGCCACCGCCCCGGTGTCGTCGCCGGTGAACCCCGCGTCGTCGCTGGCTCGGAGGAGCACCAGGGCACCCCAGGTACGGCTGCCGTCGCCGCGTCGTTCCCGGATGGCGGCCCGCAGCTCGTGGGGGAGGCCGGCGGGCTCGAGGACGTCGCGCCAACGGGTGCTGACGGCCGGGTCGCCTGCGGTCGCCTCGTGCAGCGTCGCCACCCCCGAGGCGCTTCGCGCCAACGCGGGCAGCTGATTCCAGTCGGCGACCCCGTGCTCGATCTCGAGCAGCCGCTGGAGGTGCTCGGCGGCGATTCCCTCGTCGTGGTAGCCGTTGGTGGGCAGCAGGGTCGCCGGGTCGACGGCGAAACCGCACCAGCGGTCCGCGGGCACCAGGGGCGCGATGGCGTCGTGGACCCGCTGGCAGAGCTCGACGACCGAGCGGGCCTCGTCGGCGGCACCCTCGATGGCCCGCTCCGCTCGGGTCAGCTGATCGCTGCGCATGACCGGAGTATGCGCGCGCCGCGGTCGCGCTTCTACCCCGCGAATTCGGGATGGCCGACGAACCTGGAGGCAGCGCACCGTGCCCGGTGACGGCGGGGGAGGGCCCCGCCAACACCGAAGAGGAGAGCACAATGACCCTCACGTCCATCCCGTCGTCGCCTGCTGGCATCATCGGCGACGTCCTGCTGCCCGGCCACGCCGGCTACGACGAGGCCCGCCGTGTCTGGAACGGGGCCATCGACCGGCGGCCGGCGATGATCGTCCGCTGCCACTCCACCGCCGACGTGGCCGCCGCGGTGCAGATGGCCACGTCAACCGGGCTCGAGATCGCGGTGCGGGCCGGCGGCCACAGCATTCCCGGCCACTCGGTGTGCGAGGGCGGGATGATGATCGACCTCTCGCCGATGAAACGCCTGGATGTCGATCCCGCCAGTCGCCTCGCCGTGGCCGGACCGGGCCTGCTGTGGTCGGAATACGACGCGGGTACCCAGCGGTACGGCCTGGCGAGCCCGGGCGGCGAGATCTCCGACACCGGCGTCGCCGGCCTCACCCTCGGCGGCGGCATCGGCTGGTTGTCGCGACGCCACGGGCTGTCGTGCGACAACCTGGTGGGCGCCGAGCTGGTGCTGGCCGACGGCCGGGTGGTCGACGTCGACGACGACACCGACCCCGAGCTCGTGTGGGGTCTCCGGGGCGGCGGCGGCAACTTCGGCATCGTCACCGAGCTCCGCTTCCGGGTGCACCCGGTCCCGCCGATGCCCGCGGGCCTGCTGGTCTGGCCGGCGGACCGGGCCGTCGACGTCCTGGGCACCTACTTCCGGGTGGCGTCGCAGGCCCCGCGTGACCTGGCCATGAACGCGGCCCTGGTCCACGCCCCGCCGGCGCCGTTCATCCCGGCCGAGATGCAGCTGCGGCCTGCGGTCGCGGTGGCGGTGATGTGGACGGGCGACCCGAGGGAGGCCCAGGCGGCCTTCGCCGACCTGCGGGCTGCCGAGCCCCCGGTGGACACGGTGGCCATGCAGCCCTACACCGCGGTCCAGCAGTGGTTCGACGAGGGGACCCCCCACGGTCGGCGGTACCACGCCCGCTCGGAGTGGCTCGGCGAGCTCGACGACGGTGCGGCCCGGGAGCTCGCCGAGGCCGCGGCCAGCGCCTCGCCGCTCGACCAGATCCTGGTGCGGGTCATGGGTGGCGCCATCGCCGACGTCCACCCGGACGCCACCGCGTTCCGGTTCCGCGAGGCCGCCTACATGCTGACGGTCGCCTCCGGGTGGGACGCGGGGCCCGACGAGCCCCACGTGACGTGGACCCGGGAGACCTGGCGCCGCCTCCGTCCCTGGTCCTGCGGTGGCAGCTACGTGAACCACCTCGCGGCCGACGAGGGACGGGACCGGGTGCGGGAGGCCTACGGGCCGGTGACCTGGGATCGGCTGGTGGCCCTCAAGCGGCGGGTCGACCCGACCAACGTGTTCCACCTCAACCAGAACATCGATCCGAGCTGAGCCGGCGGGCTGATCCTCCTCTCGTCCCGGTGGGGCGCGGGGGATCAGCCCGGACGGACCCAGGCCCCGGTCTCGTCGAAGACCAGGTCCACCAGCTGTCCGGGAACGATCTCGGCGTCGATCCCCAGCAGCACCGGAACCTTCTGGTAGCTCCACTTCATGACGTCGAGGACCAGCTCGACGATCTGGGAGCGGGAGTAGTGCGCATGCAGTCGCCGGCGCAGCTCGTCGGGGATCGCGCCCGGCATGGTCACCAGGGCGTCGGCCAGGGCGAGCGCTGCCCGTTGGGCCTCGTTGGGGGCGTCGCTGCCCGGGCGGAGCAGCTGGGTCAGCTGCTGCTCGTCGAGGCCCTGCTGCCTGGCAACTGCCAGGCGCAGCGACAGTCAGGTGTGGCAGTCGTGGTGAGTGGCGCAGTGGACCCGGACCAGCTCGGTGGTCACCGGGTCGATCTCGTCGTTGCGCACCGCCGCGTCGGCGAACGCGCCGAGGGCGTCCTGCAGCCCACGGTGGCGGGCCACGTCGCAGGGGATGCGGGGGGTCCGGTCGGTCACGGCTGCCCCATCACCGCTGCGAACGCCAGCTCGAGGCGCATGCGCTGCTCGACCACGAGGAGAGCGTGGGCGAAGTCCAGCAGGGCGTGGGCGCCGAGGTGCTCCGCGAGCGCGGCCACCTGCTCGTCTGTGGCGGTTGCCACGTCGATCGTGTACTGCTCGGTGAGCGCCAGCGCGGCGCGCTCGCGTTCGCCGAACGCCGGCGATCCGGACCACGCCGCCAGCGTGGCCTGCTCCTCGGCGGACATGGCCGCCACGGTGGGCTCGTGGCCGATGATCATCGCCATCCGTCGCTGGCAGAGACGCAGGAGGTCGGGGTCGGTGGCCTCCCAGGCGGCCTGGTGGGCGGCGTCGAGGTGGGCCAGGGCGTCGGTGCCGGCGAGGATGTCGGCGAGGTCCACCGTCGCGGTCATCGCCGGGCCGGTCGGAAGCCGATGCGCAGCTCCTTCAGGGCACGCAGGAAGTAGTTCGGGGCGATGCCGAGGTCGGTGTCGTCGAGGAACCACATGTCGTCGAAGCGCTCGGTCATGGCCCGGAAGCCGAAGAGCAGCTCCCGCCGGGCCAGGGGTGCGCCGAGGCAGTGGTGGATGCCGAACCCGAACGACACGTGCTTCTTGGCGTCGGTGCGGTCGAGGTCGAAGCGGGCCGGGGCCTCGATCACCCGGTCGTCGCGGTTGGCTGCGGCATAGCCGACCAGCACCATGGAGCCCGCCGGGATGGTGACGCCGTGGAGCTCGACGTCGACCGCGGTGTGGCGCATCAGCCGCTGCACCGGCGACTCGAGCCGGAGGACCTCCTCGACCAGGACGGGCAGGTAGCGGTCGGGGTCGCTCTTGAGGCGATCCCACTGGTCGGGGTGCTCGACGAGGAGGCGGACGCCGCCTGAGAACGCGTTGGTGGTGGTCTCGGATCCGCCGACGAAGGTGTCGGCCATCATCTCGGCGTGCAGTTCCTCGTCGGTGAGGCAGCGACCCCACTCGGGGACCGGGGTGTTGACCAGGTCGGACAGCAGGGTGTCGTCGGGCTCGTGGCGGAGCCGCTCGAAGATGGGCTGGAAGTAGTGCTGGGCTTCGATCTCCATCTCCGTGGACCAACGGGCCTCTTCGGGGGTCTGCATGAGTCCCAGCCGCTGGACCCAGGCGTCGGTCCAGGCCTTGATCCGCCAGATGTCGTCGGGGTCGGCCCCCATCTGCACGCCGATCACGATGAGCGGCAGCGGCACCGCGAACTGCTGGACCCAGTCGCAGTGGCCGTCGTCGACGAAGGCGTCGATCAGCTCGTGGGCCAGCTGCTCGATCCGGGGCTCCAGGGCCCGCAGCTTCCTGGGCCGGAAGGCGTGGTCGAACAGCGCCCGCATCTGCTTGTGGTTCGGGTCGTCCCGCCCGGCCAGGGTCGGGGCCGGGACCCAGCCCTTCTGCTCGTAGAGCTCCTGGTACGGCCGGCGCCGCTCCGGGGGTCCGCTGAGGAAGCGCTCGGTGTCGCGCAGCACCATCAGGACGTCCTCGTGACGCGTGACCACGTAGCCCTTCAGGCGCTCGTCGTACCAGACCGGCGCCTGGTCGCGAAGGGTGCGGTAGGCGTGGTAGGGGCAGTCGATGATCTCGGGCTCGAAGAAGCTGACGCCCTCGAGCGGCATCGGCTCGTCGACGGCGGGTCGGGTCTCGGTCACCACCATCTCCTCGGTCCGGGCGGCCGTGCCAGCGCCATGGTGCCTCGCGATGGGCAGCGCGGGTCACCCCGACAGCATCGCGGAAGGTGGACGTCGCCGAGCGGCGAGGTGCTCGGTCGGACTGACCTGAAGGCGCACCCGGTGGTGGCAGGCGGGGCTCGTCCCTCGCGCTTGTTGAACGGGCCCGTCGGATCGGCACTACGGTGGTGACACCGCAGCGGGGGGGAAGCCGATGGCGGATGACCGGAGCCGAGCCGTGAGGCAGCTGGTCGGGGTGTGGGTGCCCATCGGGGTCGCCGCGGCCATGTTCATCGTCCTGCGCGACGTCAGCGGCCTGCTCGGGTCGATCGGCGACGTCGGCGGGCAGGCGTTCACCACCAGCGTCCTGGCCGGGTTCGGCCCTCCGGGGATCGAAGACCTGGAGGAAGCCCTCGACCTCTGGCTCCGCTCCGACGAGGGGCGAGCCTTCGGCGCCCTTCGGCTGCTGCGCGGCTTCGTCATCGCCGACCTGGTCTTCATCGTCGCCTACAGCTGGCTCGTCTACCTCGGGCTGCGGGTGCTCATCGAGAGCCGGGCTTTCGTGACCGCGATCGTCGCCGCGATCTTCGCGACCGACCTGGTCGAGACCCTGCTCACCCTGTGGATCATCGAGGCCTGGCCACACAGCCCGATGGACGTGCCCGCCGACAACCCCCCGGATGCCCTGTTGTGGACCATGCGGATCATCGCCCAGCTCAAATGGGCTGCGATCGCGGTGGCCGCGGTCACCGCGCTGGTCAGATGGCTGCAGCAGCGCCGGGAGCGCCGAGCCGCGGCTGCCGCCGGCTCCGGGTCCCCACCCCCGCCCGGGACCCCGCCCGGCGCCCCAGCGATCCCAGCGGTCCCGTCGGCGAGCAGGGTGGCCCAGACCCATCGGAGGGCCCTGTTCGGCCAGAGCGTCCTCGCCGCCATCTTCGTGCTCCTCGTGGCCCTCCCGGCGGGTGGGCCGCTGCAGCAGGTGCCGGACCTGATCAGGTACCAGATCCACGGGGCCCCGATCCACGTGCTGGCGCTCAACGTCATCGTGCAGATCCTGCTGGCGATCGCCATCGCCGCCAGCGGCCTCGTCGGTGCTCGCACCGGGTCGCAGGCACCGAGATCGGTCGCCTGGTGGGTCGTCCTGGCGGCGGCAGCCGGGCTGTCGGCGCTCCTGGTGCTGCTCGGCGTCATCGTCGACGGCGACTTCAACGTGCCCGCGCTCGCCTCGCTCGGCCTCGTGGCGGCCATGGCGATCGCCGCCGGCCTCGCCCGCGCTGCGTGCATCCACGACGCCGCGCCGCCAGCACCCGGAGCCGTCCCGCACGGACCTGCGACGATCTCGGACCCGGCCCTGGTGTGGACCGGTGCCCTGGCGGGGGCGGTCATCGTCGCCATCGGCCTCGGCGCGGTCCGGGCCGCCGCGCCCTTCGTCCTCCTCGGCCAGGGCTCGGCGCTGCGCTGGTGGGGCTGGGGTCTGGGCGGGGTCGTCGTCGCCGCGGTCGGCGGAGGTCTCACCGCCTGGCTGGTGACGGCGGCGGGGCGGGCCCTGGCCAGGCGCCGAGGCGGCTCGGCCGACCCGGTGCGACCGGCGATCGCGGTCGTCTTCGCGATCACGACCGTCCTCGCCGCGGTCGTCGCGATCTGGCCCGAGCAGGCTCGGCACTTCGGCGCAACCGGCGCCCTGGCGCTGGCCTTCGGGTTCTTCGCGGTCGTCGTCGCTGGGCTGCAGGTGCTGTCCCGGCGGGGCGTGAGCTGGGAGGTCACCAGGTGGCTCGGCCTCGGCCCTCGGACCCCGTGGGCCGCGATGCTGATCGGGGTGTGGCTGCTGAGCACCGTCCTGGACACCAGCGGCGGCTACCACGACATCCGGACCCTCCCGGTGCCAGAGGGAGAGGACGAGCATCACTACGAGGACCTCGCGGGAGCGGTCGACGCGTGGACGGCCGCGCAGGATCTCGACACCTGTCCAGCGGGCGAGACCGTTCCGATGGTGCTGGTGGCTGCGCCCGGCGGGGGGATCCGCGCCGCCTACTGGACGGCGACTGCGCTCGACAACCTGTTCCCCACCGACTGCGCCCGCCGGCGCCTCTTCGCGGTCAGCGGGACCTCGGGAGGCAGCGTCGGCACCGTGATCTGGCAGGGCGCGCTCGACCAGCAGGTGTCGCCGACCACGGCCATCGAGGCCATCAGCGGCGACGAGGCCCTGTCGGCGACCATCGCCGGCATGCTGCTCCGGGACCTGCCCCAGCCGCTCACTGCGCTGAACGACGGCTGGCGCGACCGGGCGGCGCTCCTGGAGGACGGCTGGATCGAGTACTCCGACGTGCTCGGTACCGTCGACGACCCGACCCCGTGGACCGAGCTCGGCGGATCCGGCCCGTGGATCCCGGCGTTCGTGCTCAACTCGGCATCGGTGACCGACGGCTGTCGCATCCTGGTCACCAGCGTCGGGGAGCTGCCGACGTCGGAGGACCTCGACTGCCTGTCGCGCACTCCTGTGGTGGGGCCCAGCCGGGCGGCGCTCGATCCGCTGGCGAGCCTCGCCGACCACGAGGGGGCCCCGTGTGGGAGTCGGCAGCCCCCGGCGGTCACCGCAGGGTTGCTCTCGGCCAGGTTCCCCTACGTCACCCCGTCGGGCACCCTGCACCACTGTGCTCCCGACGACGACGAGGAGCGGGTGGCCACCTACGCCGTCGACGGCGGCTACTACGAGAACAGCGGGATCCTGGCCCTGCTCGAGATGCTGGAGGAGATCGGTCCCGTGACGATCGGGGACACGCCGGTCGAGCCGTGGATCGTGGTGGTGGACAACCACTTCCGGACCAACGAGGTGGTGACCACCTCGAGCGAACCCAATCAGCTGATCGTGCCCATCGTCACCGCCACCTCGTCGAAGCTCGACAGCCAGAGCGCGCTCGAGCAGGCTGCGGCCACCGCGCTGCTGGACGAGGGTGCGACCTGTCCGAGGTTCGGACGCATCGGTCCACCGGTCAGCCCCGGCATGACCGCGCCGCTCGGCTGGGCCCTGTCCGAGGAGAGCGAGCAGCTCCTGGACCGGGCCCTGAAGAGGGCGATCGAACAGGCCATGAACCCCCAGGGCGACGACCCCGGCTGCCTGGCGCCGCTGCTGGCGTCGCTCGGCTCCCAGGTGCCGTCGATCGACGACGACTGACGGCCGCGCCCGGCCGCCAGCCTTCGTCCGTCCTCGCCTGATCGTCTCAGGCCGCCTCGGCGGCGGCGGCCAGCTGCTCGTAGGCGGCGGCCAGCTCGTAGAGGGCCTTGCGGCCGTCGCCCCGATAGGACGGGCCGTGCATGATCGCCAGGGTGCTGGGCTCGAGGTCGCCCAGGGCGCGCAGCGTGGCGCCGGTGTGGGGGGCCAGGCAGGTCGAGTGGAACATGCCCTCGGCCGCCACCGCCGGCTCCACGATGTCGCCCGTCGTGAGTGCCGGGCCCGAGCCGACCTGGGTGAACAGGTCGCCGCAGAGCAGGGTGCCGGTGGTCTCCTCGAACAGGACCTGGGCCTCCCAGCCGTGGGGTACGTGCGGGGTGGGGATCTGGCGCACCCGCTTGCCCCCCAGATCGATCACCTCGCCGTCCTCGAGCGGCCGCGGTGGCCGGTCGCACATGTCGTTCAGCGAGACGTTGCAGCCCAGCGCACCGTGGGCCACCTGGGCGTGCGGCGCCGCGGTGAGCCACATGTTCACCGAGCCGCACTCGTCGGCCTCGACGTGTCCGAAGGTGATCCAGCGAAGCGAGTCGATCGACACCACCGTCTCCACCGCCTCCGCCACCAGCGGGAACAGCCCGCGTGGCCCGGTGTGGAAGAGCAGGGGCTCGTCGGCGACCACGAGGAACTGGTTGAACGTGAAGCCGTCGGCGGTGATGTCCGGGATCCAGGTGGAGATCCTGACGATGCCGTCGGCGATCTCGTGGGTGGTGGTGTCCATGGGGCCTCCAGTCGGAGCGTTGGATTCGTCTGTCGTCCTGGAGGCGTTCGATCCGGGGCGACGTCGTTCACTCAGGACCGAACGATCCAGCGGGGCTCCCGTTCGCCGGGCTCGTACACGCAGTACATGCCCGTGCGCACCTGGCGGTCGAGGCCGTTGCCGACCCCGGGCAGGGCGTCCTCGAGGTTGGCGATCGCAGCGCGCAGGGCCCGGGTCACGTTCACCCGGGCCCTCTCGGCCGCCGAGGAGGCCCGGCGGGACCGGCCGCCGAGCCCGAAGGCCCGGGCGAGCTGGCTCACGAGCTGGTCGAGCTCGGCCTGGAGGGCATCGGCCCGGTCCAGGTCCCCGAGGGCCAAGGCGTCCTCGCTGTCGGCTCGCAGCTGCTCGATCCGGCGGCGGTAGGCGGCGCGGGCGGTGGCGTCGACCAGCTCGCCCGCATCTCCGAGCCGGTGCCGTTCCACCTCGCCGGCTGCGGGCGGCCCCTCCACCCGGTCGACCAGGTCGAGGGCATGGTGCTCGACGCCCGGCCTGGCCAGCAGCTCCGCGAGATACCGGAGCCCCTTGGTGTCCCGGAGGCGGACCCGAGTCGCGCCGAAGGAGGCAGTCCACCACGGGTGGTCCCGAGCCAGCGACGCCACCGGCGCCGGTGCGCCCCCGCCCGCGTCGGGGGCCAGGCGGTCGAGGAGGGCGCGCTGGTCGGGTTCGAGGACCACGTCCAGGCCGGCCAGGACGGCCCTGGCCCCCTTGGCGTCGAGGACGGCCGCGGCCTGGTCGCCCCGCTGATCGTGGAGGCCCGCCAGCTCGAGGAGGAGGCGGGCCCGCAGCCACGGGCTGCGGTGGACGTCGAGACCATCGACGGTCTGCTCGAGACTCGCGACCGCCTCGTCGGGCTCTCCCGTCGCAGCCAGGACCCGGGCGTGAGCGAGAGCGGTCTTGGCCCGGGTGATGGGGTTGCCGACCTCCACGAGCCGATCCTGGAGCTCTCGGCAGGCCGCGGCTGCGGCCTCGATCTCACCTCGGGCCAGCTCGGCGTCGACCACCACGGTCAGCAGCTCGATGGCGCGGAAGCGATCGCCCCCGAGGGCACGGAGCCCGCGCCGGGCTGCGGCCACGGCGAGCCCGTGGTCGCCGCGGGCCAGGTGGAGCCGGGCCATGGGCAGCAGAGCGTCGAGGGCCTGGTCCTTGCCGAGGAGCAGCAGCTCCGCATCGGTGTGTCGCCCCTGACAGATGCGCAGGTCGGCCAGCAGGATCGCCGGATGCCAGCTGGGCGAACCCATGGCGGCTTCGAACGCAGCGTGGGCGTCGACGAGGATGGCCTCGGCCTCGCCCCAGCGGCCGAGCTCGCAGAGCAGGCGGGCTCGCACCGCGTCGCAATGGCTGCTCAAGAAGATGGGCGAGCCGGCGGCAGGACCCACCAGCCCGGCTCGGCGGAGCAGGTCGGCCCACGACGCCGCCCGCTCGAAGTCCCCGGTGTAGTAGCAGGCGGTGAACAGCGAGCACGCGGCCCGACCGGCGGTGTCGACGTCGTCGGCGGGCCCGCACGCCAGCGCCAGGGCCTCGTCGAGCAGCGCCATCCCGTGGTCGATCCGTCCCGCCTGCACGTGGGCCAGCCCCCCGTCGGCCAGGGCCTTGAGCTCGAGGTTGACGTTGGCGAACTCGCGCGCCCGATCGAGCGCCAGCTCGCATGCGGCCAGCAGCTCCCCGGGGTCACCGGCGTCGCATCCCATGGCGGCCACCGCCACCCAGCCCTGTTCGACGCAACGTTCCTCGCCCTCGACCAGGCGCGCGGCCCGGGCGAACCAGGCTCGTCCGGCGATCCGGTTTCCCATGCCGTTGGTCAGCACGTCGCCGAGCTGCACGCACGCCATGGCCGCCCGGCGGGGCTCGCCCGCTGCGGTGAACCCGCGCACGGCCGCCGACAGGTGCGCGACCGCGCCCTCGACGTCGACCGATCGGAGTGCGTCGGCGGCAGCGGTCAGGGCCTGCTCGGCGGTCTCCAGCTCGGTCGTCGCTGCAACCACGAAACCCCCACGAAGGGCCAGAGGGAAGTGGGGCCCACCGGGGGCGACACCCGCGTCGGCTGGGCCCAGAGGGGAGCATCGTACCAACCAGGAGGCGTTCAGCCGCCGGCGACGCGGGCGACGCCGTTCTCTCGCACCCGGGCGCCGCCGGTACCCGTCCGGCGGTTCGTGACAAAGCCGTCACATGGTTGTCGCGGTGCTGCGATCCGCCGAGCCGATGCTGTTCGCAGATCGGCCTCGTCCGGGGCCGCGACGACAAGGACAGCAACCATGAAGCGACTCATCGGACTCATCGGGGTGGCCGTACTCGTGCTCTCCGCCGTGGTCACCCTGGCCACCCCGTCCTCCGCCGGCCGGAGCTCGTGCTCGGTGACCTGGGGCTCGCTCAAGAAGTCGGCACCCGCCGACTTCACCGGCCACGTCACCGACCTGCGGACGGGCCGTCACCGCTGCTTCGACCGGCTGGTGATCGATCTCGACGGCGACGCCCCCGGCTACCACGTCCGGTACGTGAAGCGGCTGCGCCAGGACGGCTCCGGGCACCGGGTCCCGGTCGACGGCGGGGCCATCATCCGCATCATCGCCATCGCCCCCGCGCACGACGACGACGGCCGGGCCACCATCGACCCCCGCGCCGTGGACCGCACCGACGTCCGGGGCTACCGGACCTTCCGGGACGTGGCCTGGGCCGGCAGCTTCGAGGGCCAGACGACGATCGGGCTCGGGGTCCGGGCCCGGCTCCCGTTCCGGGTGTTCACCGTCGACGGCCCCGGCAGCGGATCCCGGCTGGTGATCGACGTGGCCCACCGCTGGTAGGTCTCCCCCCGGTGGCCGGCTGCGGGTGGACGAACGCAACCCGCAGCTGGCCGCGGCGCGCCCCTGTCGTCGCGTTTGTCGCCTGATTCGGCGCGGGGACTGTCGCCGGGCTGGAATGCGTGGAGGCCCCCGGCTGTTTCGCACCGGCCGCACCCGTGAAGGCTTCCGCGCGTGAGCAAATCCACGACCATCGACATCCGCCCGGCCGAGAGCCGGTTCCACACCCGGTTGGGCTGGCTCGACAGCCACCACAGCTTCAGCTTCGGCCACCACTACGACCCCGCCAACACCGGCCACGGGTTGTTGGTGGTCTCGAACGACGACGTGGTGGCGCCGGGCGCCGGCTTCGGCACCCATGCCCACCGGGACATGGAGATCGTCACCTGGGTGCTCGAGGGTCAGCTGGAGCACCGGGACTCCTCGGGCCACGAGGGCGTGATCCGCCCCGGCCTGGCCCAGCGGATGAGCGCGGGCCGGGGGATAACCCATTCCGAGATGAACCATTCCGCGACCGAGCCGGTGCACTTCGTGCAGATGTGGGTGGTCCCCGACACCCTCGGCGTGGAGCCCGGATACGAGCAGCTCGACGTCTCGGACGGGCTCGACGGCGGCGGCGTGGTGCCGGTTGCCTCGGGCCGGGGCCACGACGGCGCGGTCACGATCCACCAGCGGGGGGCGGTGATGTACGTCGCCCGGCTCGCCGCGAAAGAGACCGTCGAGCTGCCCGATGCGCCGTACCTCCACGTGTTCGTCGCCCGAGGACGGGTGTCCCTGGACGGCCGGCCACTCGGCTCCGGTGACGCGGCCCGGCTGTCGCATGCCGGTGCCATGGCGCTCGCGGCCGACGGCGAGGCCGAGGTGATTCTCTGGGAGAGCGACGCCAGGGTGGATCGATGAGACCCCACGAGATCCTCGGCATCGTCGGGAGCCTGCGCACCGAGTCCTGGAACCATCGGCTTGCCGAGGCCATCGCCGCCATCGCCCCGGAACGGCTGCGCTTCGAGCTGGTCCGCTCCGACCTGCCCGTGTACGACGACGACGTCGAAGCCGCGCAGCCTCCGGCCGAGGTCGAGGAGCTGCGCCGCAAGGCCACCGCCGCCGACGGGATCCTGGTGGTGACCCCGGAGTACAACTACGGGATCCCCGGACCGCTGAAGAACACCCTGGACTGGCTGTCCAGACCGGCCTTCAGGTCGCCGTTCCGGGACAAGCCGGTCACGTCGTTCGGCGCCACGCCGGGGCCCGGGAGCCCCAGCCGGGCGATCGCCCAGGTGAACGCGTTCTTCATCGCGGTTGCCGCGGCACCGTTGCCGTGGCCCGCTCTGGCCGTCGGTCGGGTCGCCGACGTCCTCGACGACGACGGCGGCGTCGACGCCAAGGTTGCGCGCCGGGCGACGGCGCAGCTCGAGGCCTTCGCCGACTGGATCGAGGCGGTGGCGGCCTACCGCGAGGCCCGGGCCCGCTGAGCCACGTCGGGCCCGCCGTCGCCCGATCGGGCCACATCCGAATCGAGAATGGCCGAAATTCGCGATGCGCCTGCGGTGCCGATCCACGACGATGAGGGTGTCCATCGATCCGATGAAAGGACGTGACCATGCCGACCCCGACCGACGCTCGGCCAGCAGCGGAGCCCGCCGATTTCGTGGATGCCGCATCGCTGGTGCGCGCCGCTCGCGACCAGATCCGGAACCTGACCGTCGACGAGCTGGACGGAGCGCTCTCGCAGCCCGACGTGCTCCTCGTGGACGTGCGTGAGCCCGCCGAGGTCGCCGAGGGGATCATCCCCGGCGCGATCAGCGTGCCCCGGGGGATGCTGGAGTTCCACGCCGACCCCACCAGCCCCTACCACCTCGAGGAGCTCCGGCCCGAGCGGCCGGTGATCCTCTACTGCAAGTCCGGTGGCCGGTCGGCCCTCGCCGCGGCGACGCTGCAGGCCATGGGGTATCGCGACGTGGCCTCCCTCGACGGCGGCATCACCGCCTGGGAGCAGGCGCACGCGACGACCGACACCCGGGGGTGATGCACCCACGCCGGGCCCCGGCCCGGCGGCAACACCCACTGCGATCACGGCGGTGGCGGTCGCCCTCGCCCGCCACCACGCGGGCCAGGAACGGCTCCTTCGCAGGGTGACGACGCGAGAGAGCCTTCGACGAATGACCGAGGTCACTAGCGGAGCCGCGCCCCGATCGGTACAAGGGCATCATGTGGAGAAAGGGCGCGTCGATCCGGTCTGCATCCGCTCTCGCGCTGCTGGTGGCCCTGATCGTCGTGGCCAGACCGTCGTCCGCGGGCCCGCCCGGTAGTCCTGACCGGCTGAACCCGCCCCTCGCCGATTGGGCGGACGTCAAGGACTTCCTCGTCGCCCCCGACGGCAGTCGAGTGGTGTACCTGGCTGATCAGGACACGAATGGGGTCACGGAGCTCTACTCGGTCCCGATCCACGGCGACGACCCGGTGAAGCTCAACGGCCCCCTGGTCGCCGGGGGTGACGTCCAATTCGAAGGTGACACCCCCAGGGGGCAGACCCGTGGATTCGTGATCTCACCCGATTCGTCCACGGTCGTCTACCTCGCCGACCAGGACGTCGACGACGTCAGCGAACTGTACTCGGTGCCCATCGATGGCGGAGACCCGGTCAAGCTGAACGGCGCTCTCGTCGCAGGCGGAGAGGTCGAGCGGCGCAGCTTCGTGGTGTCGCAGGACTCGTCCACCGTGCTCTACGTGGCCGATCAGGAGACCGTCGGCGAGCTCGAGCTGTACTCGGCACCCATCGATGGCGCCACGCCCACGAAGCTGAGCGGAGACATCAGGGGTTGCTGCGATGCCCTGGTGTCTCCCGACTCCTCCACGGTGGTCTTCAGAGCGGGCTCGGGCTTCGGTGCTCTGTATTCGGTGCCCATCGGCGGCGGCGCCCCGGTCCAGTTGAACCAAGCGCTGGCGAGCTGTTGCGGCATCGGGAGGTTCGAGATCTCGCCCGATGCGGCCACGGTCGTCTACCTCGCGGACGTGGCAGAGGAGCAGCTGACCGAGTTGTTCTCGGTGCCGATCGGCGGCGGCATGCCGGTCAGGCTGAACCGTCCCCTGCCGCCGACGATGCCCGACGAAGAGGAGGACGACTCCGTCGTCGAGCGGTTCGCGATCACACCCGACTCCACCCGGGTCGTCTACATCGCGCCCTTCACCACAGAGCGCGTGTTCGAGCTGCACTCGGTGGCGATCGGGGGCGGCATGCCGGTCACGATCAGCGATACCGCCGGCATCGATTCAGAGCGGATTCGAGGGTTCGCCATCACGTCCGACTCGACCACCGTGGTCTACAGCGGCGCTCAGGAGGGCAGCGGCGCCCTGGCCGCCGGCATCTTCTCCACGTCGATCCTGGGGGGCGACACCACACAGCTCTCACAACAGGAGGCGAGGCATGGCCTGCTCCAGCTCGCGCCCGACTCGAGCCGGGTCGTCTATCGCGAGAGCGGGAACGGTGCGAACGGCACCGACCTGATGTCGGCACCGCTTGCCGGTGGGCCGACCGTGACCCTGAACGGTCCTCTGGTTGACGGTGGCAACGTGGTGGACTTCCTGATCGCCCCGGATTCCTCCCGGGTGATCTACTACGCCGATCAGGACGAAGACGAGCGCTGGGAGCTGCATTCGGTGGCTCCTGACGGCAGCGATCGGGTCAGGTTGAACGGTCCGGTGGTCGATGGCAGCAAGGGCGTCAAGTCGGGCTGGGAGATCACCTCTGACTCCAACAAGGTGGTCTATCGATCCGACGAGATCGTCGACCAGCGGTTCGAGCTCTTCGGCGTGTCCGCTCGAGACGGCATCCACTGCAGTGGCGAGCTGGCCACCATCGTCGGCACCGACGGAGACGATCTCCTGCTCGGTACCGCCAGCGCCGACGTCATCCACGGGCTCGGCGGCGCCGACACCATCGACGGTCTCGACGGCGACGACATCATCTGCGGCGGATCGGGCGCGGACACAATACGCGGCGGACCGGGTGCCGACACGCTCCGCGGCCAGAAGGGCGCCGACACCATCTCCGGCGGAAAGGGCGCAGACACCATCCGCGGCGGGACCGGCGCCGACGACATCGTCGGGCGTAGCGGCAGCGACGACATCCGCGGTCAGGGCGGCCCCGACACCATCCGCGGCGGCACCGGCGCCGACACCATCGACGGCGGCGCCAGGGCCGACGTGATCTGGGGCAACGGCGGCCGCGACAGCATCTCTGGTGGCAAGGGCGGCGACGAGATCTCCGGCGGCAAGAGGGGTGACGACATCGCCGGCAACAGCGGGGCCGACACCCTTCGGGGCAACAGTGGCCCCGACACCCTCGACGGTGGCCGCGGCACCGACTCCTGCCGCGGCGGATCCGGCAACGACACCCTCACCCGCTGCGAGACGACATAGCCGGCCTGCTCCTTCGCGGGAGCTCTCGGGGACCGGTGTCGTCGGGGCTCACGTCGGTGGTCCTGGCACCGCCGTCGACGGGCCGGGTGGCGGCAGGTCGGACCCTGGGGTGCCGGGCGCGTCGTCACCCGACGGCGCGGGGTGGTCGGGCAGGATCGGGGTCACCGGCTCGCCATCGGGGACGGGTCGGTGCGGGGGTGGCACGTCGGGCTCGGGCTCGGATGCAGCGGGATCACCCACGATCGGCCTCCTCTCTGCCTGGGGTCTGCCAGGGTCGCGAGGCTGTACCCGGTGGATTCGCGGCCGAAACCGATCGTCCTGGTGCTCAGCGGCCGGGGATGATCAGCGGGTGACGCTGGCGGGCCACCCGGACCGGGCCCAGAGCGACGATGGGGGAGCGCCCATCGGTCCGTGCCAGCGTGGGCCCGCTGGCAGGCGCGACCGGCGGTCCCAGGCCGGTGGTCGAGCTGGCCAGGCTCAGGATCGACGCCGACGCCCAGGCCTGGGGTGAGCACGACGACGGGTAGGGCACCGGCGCGGGGACCTCGGCCCGGTCGAGGCCCGCGAACAGCTCGGGCGGCCGGCCGTCGAAGTGGGCCGCGGCCTCCAAGGCCCCGTCGACGAGACGGTCGACCAGGTCGTAACGACCCAGGCGGGCCGCACCGGCGACGACCAGCGCAGTGTCGTGGGGCCAGACGGAGCCGTTGTGGTAGGAGACCGGGTTGTAGCGCGCCGCGCTCGGTGACATCGTGCGCAGGCCCCACCCGGTCCACAGGTCGCCGGCCACGTGGCGGTCGACGTATAGCTGGGCGAAGTCGGGGTCGGTGATACCGGTCCAGATGGCATGGCCCGGGTTGGTGGTGACCGCGTCGATGCGGCTGCCGTCTCCCGCCAGGCCCAGGGCGTAGCTCGACGACTCCTCGTCCCAGAACGCCTCGTTGAAGCGCTCACGGAGATCTGCGGCCTCCCGCTCGAGCCGGCTCGGGTCCAGGCTGCTCCCGTCGACGCGGCCCGCCAGCTCCGCGGCCCCCAAGAGCGCCGCGTACGCGTAGCCCTGGACCTCCACCAGTGCGATGGGTCCGGTGGGGAGCCGGCCGTCCGCGTAGCTGACCCCGTCCCAGGAGTCCTTCCACCCCTGGTTGGCGAGACCCTTCTCGCTGCGGCGCTGGTACGCGAGGAAGCCCCTCGGGTCATCGGCAAGGCTACGCCGGACCCAGTCGGTGGCCGCGGCCACCGCGGGCCACAGCACCCGCAGCAGGTCGTCGGGGAGGTGACCCCACCGGGCGGTCTCGGCGGCGAGCATGACGAACAGCGGGGTGGCGTCGACGGTCCCGTAGTAGCGGGCCCGGGTCGCGAACGCCCCCTCGGCGCCGCCGCGGCGCCGCAGCTCGTGGAGGATGCGACCGGGCTCCTCCTCGGTGAGGTCGTCGGTCTCCGTGCCCTGCAGATCGGCGAGCTCGCGCAGCGTTCCGACGGCGAGGCCGGGCTCGAACGGGAGCGCCATCCACGACGTGAGCACCGAGTCCCGCCCGAACAGGGTCATGAACCAGGGTGCCCCGGCGGCGACGATCACCCGGCTGGGATCGTCGGGGTCGAAGATGCGCAACGACCGCAGGTCCGACAGCGCCCGCTCGATCGCGATCGACCAGCGGCGGTCTGCTGACGTCACGGCCAGCGAGTCCGCGGGCTCGGGTGCGGCCAGGAAATGCGGCGGCTCCCCCCCGATCGGGAAGAACACGCCGACCGGGGAGCCCTCGACCTCGGGCTCGGCGACGAGGGTGACGGAGATGCCGCTGCGAGGTGGGCAGATGAGGTGCCACTGCACGATGCCGTCGCCGATGTGGTCGGGCCGGGGATCCATGTCGATCCGGACCCGGACGGTCTGCTCACTGCCGGCAGGGGTGAGGTGCACCTGGCCGTCGGCACCCACATCCACCCTGGCGGCGGGTCCGGGGGGCCGCCCGGCCTTGACGTCGAACAGATGGGCGAAGTCGGTGCCGATCCGGATGCTGAGCTGGCGGTCGAGCGGTTCCAGCCCGGCGTTCTCGATCTCGATCACGTGCCTGGTTCCCCGGCCCACCCATTGCCGGTGGATGTAGAGCTCGGCCGGCTCCTCCCTGCCGTCGGTGTCGTCCGGGAGCCGGCGCGCCACCGAGACCGCATGGAACGGGGTGGCCCGCACCGTGGTGAGGTGCTCCCGGCCGATGGTCCGGCCGGCACCGTCGGCGACGGCGTAGTCGAAGTTGTCGAGGATGCGGATGTCCTGGAACACCGTGCCGTCGCCGACCCGCAGGATCGATCCGTCCTCGGACGCCACGGTGAACGTGCGCCCGTTCACCAGGCTGAGGCTGGCCGGGGTGGTCCGGGGCGTGGCGGTGTTGAACGGGCCGGATCCGCTGACGGTGCTCATGGCAGA
Organism: Acidimicrobiales bacterium; assembly: GCA_041636995.1. GTDB lineage: Bacteria > Actinomycetota > Acidimicrobiia > Acidimicrobiales > UBA8592 > JBFINV01. The sequence goes on from JBFKRY010000021.1 coordinate 27,783, forward strand.
AAGTCCCTGGACCGGACCGGTCGGGATGTACCAGGATTCGCAGTGAAGCGGTCTGGGTAACGTACTGGGCGAGGATGGTGCCCCATGTCGTCGTTCGACCTCACTTGTCCCCAATGTGGCTCGATGCTCGAGCCTCGAAGAGCTTCCCTCTGGGCGTGCCCAGTCTGCTCGCAGATCTACGACGTCTGTGGGACCTACTTGGTTCTCGCCGGCCCCGCCGGGGCCGAACCTCCGGGGCCCGCCGAGCTGCCGGACATGGCCGGGGCCAGCTGACGCCGAGGTCCCATCAGGGCGTGGCCAGCATGTCGTCGAGCGCGGGCGCGGTCTCGCCCGAGAGCAGGCGGCGGTAGACGTCGAGGTAGCGGTCGGTCATGGCCTCGGCAGTGAACGGCGCAACGCCGGCGCGGCAACCGTCGGCGTCGATCGACCCCAGCTGCTCGACGCCGTGGACCATGTCCTCGAACCGCTCGCAGATGAAGCCCGACACCCCGTGCTGGATCACTTCGGGGACCGAACCTCGCCGCAGCGCCACCACCGGGCACCCCGCGGCCATGGACTCGATCATGACCAGGCCGAAGGGCTCGGGCCAGTCGATCGGGAACAGCAGCGCGGCGGCGTCGGCCAGGAAGGCGGGCTTGGCGGCCTCGTCGATCTCGCCGATGAAGTCCACGTCGTTGGCCGCGAAGAGCGGCTCGATCTCCGACTCCCAGTAGTCGATGTCAAGGGGATCGACCTTGGCGGCCACCCGCAGCGGCATGCCGCATCGGCGGGCCACCTCGACGGCCCAGTCGGGGCGCTTCTCCGGGGTCAGGCGGCCGAGGAAGGCCAGGTACTCTCCCGAGCCCCGCGGCTGGCGGAGGTATGCGCTCAGGTCGAGGCCGTTGTGGCAGGTACCGGCCCACCACAGGTCGAGGTCGCGCACCGCCAGCCGCTGGTGGTCACTGATCGAGACCAGGGGCTGGGCCGGGTAGCGGGGCAGGACCTGGCGCAGCTCGGGCAGATCCAGCCGGCCGTGCATGGTGACCACGGTGGGTGTCGACGCCTGGGCCGCGAACGGCAGGGTCCAGATGTCGGTGTGGGCGTGGATGACGTCGAACTCGTCGGCCCGGGCGTAGATCTCCGAGAGCATGGCGAGGTGCAGGTGCGGTGCCACCCGTTCGAGCTCCCAGCGCGACATGCCGAGCCTGAGCGCATCGGCCGTGCAGGGTTCGAGCCGGGCGCGGGTGCGTGACCCGCCGGCCGCGAAGAGGGTGACCCGATGCCCCCGGCGGACCAGCTCGTCGGTGAGCGCCGAGATGACGCGCTCGGTCCCGCCGTACGTCTGGGGTGGCACCGACTCGTACAGGGGGGCGACCTGGGCGATGCGCAACGGGAAGTCGGAGGTGGTCACGGCCGGCCCTCCCGGGCGATCCGCCGCAGCTCGGGCAGCAGCTCGGCCCGGCAGAGCTCGATGAACCCGTTCGTGGGGTCGCCGATCTGGTGGAGATACAGGTGATCCACGCCGGCGTCGATGGCCTTGCGCGCGCTGGAGATGACGGGCTGGAGATCGGGACCGCAAGGAAGGGCCCGGGCCACATCGTCGACGGTGACCGCGCGGGTGGCCTGCTCGAAGTGCTCGACGGTCCGCAGATCCTGGCTGAGCTGGCCGGGAACCGCAGTGTTCGGCCAGAGCCGGTGGGCCCGCTCCTCGGCCGCCTGCTGCTCGGGGTCCCAGCACATGCTCAGCTGTGACCACACCGGTCCGGATCCCCCGGCCTCACGCCAGTCGGCGATGGTCTCCTCGCCGGTGCCCGTGATCCAGAGCCCGTCACCGATCTCGGCCGCCAACTGCACCGCGACGGGACCGAAGGCCGACACGATGATTGGGGGCGGCGAGTCCGGGACGTCGAACAGGCGAGCGTCCTCGACCGTGTAGTGCTCGCCGTAGTGGGTGACGCTCTCCCCGCTCAGGAGCTTGCGGACGATCTCGACCGCTTCGCGGAGCATGTGCAGCCTGACCGGCGCCGGGGGCCAGCGATCCCCGAGGACGTGCTCGTTCAGGGCCTCGCCGCTGCCGACGCCCCAGGTGAAGCGATCGCCGAGCAGGCACGCGGTGGTCGCGACCGCATGGGCAACC
>JBFKRY010000022.1:0-29746 GCA_041636995.1 Acidimicrobiales bacterium
CGGAACCGGGCGGCCTGTCGCTTCAGCGCGCCGTGCTCGTCGCGGTAGGAGCCTGGCTCGGCCGCAGGCGGATCTGGAACCTCCGGCCCGTAGAAGAACCCGTGCTCGCTGTTGCCGACCCGGGCGATGCCGATCGACGGGTGGATGACAGCCCGGACGATGCAGTCGTCGTCGCCCGGACCCGGTACGGGGATCCGCGCCGGCCCCGGCTCCTGCAGCGGCACGCCGTTGGCATCTCTGCGGACCTGGGCGCTGGTCGAGTACACGACCCGGCGGGCGTCGGAGATGCTTCCCCGGGGCTCGTGGACCTCCAGGGAATGCCACGGGTTGAAGGCCAGGTTCTCCCCGTACTGCGCTTGGCCGGCCACGGCCACGTCCTGGCGAGGCAGGACCAGGTCGGCCAGGTGCAGAAACGGGCTGTCCCAGGCGACCGTTGCCCGGTCGAGCGGCATCGTGTCCGGGTCGGTCCGGAACTGCACCATCACCTCGAAGCGAGCCTCATTGGCGCGCAGGCGCCGGGCGAGATCGGCGGCGAGGTAGTCTGCGTCCGCTGGCGGTGGCCCACCGCCAGCGCTCGTGGGGGCCCGCTTGTACTTGACGTACCGATCGGCCCCGAAGGAGGACGGCAGCCCGCTGTAGTAGGTCGTCGTCAGCACGCTCGACTCGACCTTCTTCATCTCGTTCAGGATCTCCCGGGTGCGGGGGTGCGCATCGAGGTAGTGATCGATGCCGGGCTGCCCATAGACCACGCTGGCCTCGGTGAATCGGCACATCTCGACGGCGTCGTCGACGAAGAACACCTCGTTGTTCTGCAGCAGGAAGTCCTGGGTGTCCCCGTGGTCCAACAGCTTCGGCCCCGGGACGCCGAACAGCTTGATGCCGATACCGCAGGTCGACCTCAGGTCGGGGAGCGTGGGCAGGGTGTCGCTCGAGAAGCGGACCCAGGCATCCCGCGGGCCCATGCCGAAGACCCCCACCTGGAGGTCCTCTGGCAGATCGGCCACCGGCTCCCAGGACCCGTGGGCCACGCCGTGCAGCTTCAAGAAGACCGGTCGCCGGGCTGGTTCCTGACCGAGCGCGATGCGCCTGCGCTGGACGATGTCGACGAACATCTCCCGCAGGCGCCCGATCGGGTCCCCCTCGCAGTCGAAACACGGAGCCCCGCCGATGTCGTCGCTCATGGCGTCCCACTCCCTCCGGGCGGCGCCGACCGAAGCTGCTCCGCCGCGGCGCCAGCCTAGTGCCGTTGGCCGTGAACGTCCGGGGTGTGGCCGAGGTCGATGAACGGCCCACGACCTCGCTGACGTTCGCAGTCGCACTCGAGTCGATCCGCGACACTCGCCCGGTGCGCCGCTGGCAGCGGCACGGTCGGGATCGGTGTGGTGAGCTGATGCCATGACCGAGATCCGGCCCTTCACCATCGACATCTCCGACGACCAGCTCGCCGACCTCCGGCGTCGCCTGGCCGACACCCGCTGGCCCGAGGCCGAGACCGTCGACGACTGGAGCCAGGGCGTCCCCCTGGCCTACACCCGGGAGCTGGCCGACTACTGGGCGGCCACGTACGACTGGCGAGCCACCGAGGCCGCGCTCAACCGGCTCGACCATTTCGTGACCGAGATCCAGGGCCTGGACATCCACTTCGTCCACCAGCGGTCGCCTCACGAGGATGCCTTCCCCCTGATCATCACCCACGGCTGGCCCGGCTCGATCGTCGAGTTCGGCGAGGTCATCGGCCCGCTCACCGACCCGACCGCGCACGGCGGCGACGCGGCCGATGCGTTCCACGTGGTCTGCCCGTCACTGCCCGGCTACGGCTTCTCGGGCAAGCCCACCAGCCCCGGCTGGGGGGTGGAGCGCATCGCCGAGGCCTGGGATGAGCTCATGGTCCGTCTCGGCTACGAGCGCTACGGGGCCCAGGGCGGCGACTGGGGCTCGGTGGTCACCACCCACATCGGCCAGAACGTGGGCCACTGCGTGGCGATCCACACCAACATGCCCATGGGTCGACCCAGCCCCGAGGTCCTCGGGGACCCCAACGAGGAGGAGCAGGCCGCGCTGGAGCGTCTCGACTACTACCAGCGATCGGACTCGGGCTACTCCAAGCAGCAGAGCACCCGCCCCCAGACCATCGGCTACGGGCTGGTCGACTCACCCGTGGCCCTGCTGGCCTGGATCGTGGAGAAGTTCTGGAGCTGGACCGACTGCGACGGCCACCCCGAGAACGCGATCGGCCGGGACCAGCTGCTCGACAACGTGATGATCTACTGGCTGACGGGCTCGGGGGCGTCGTCGGCCCGGCTCTACTGGGAGAGCTTCGGCCGGGCCCGCAGCGAGGCCCAGGTGGAGCTGCCCACCGGAGTGGCGTCGTTCCCGCGCGAGATCATCCGCTCGTCGCGTCGCTGGTGCGAGGACAGCTACAACATCACCCGCTGGTCGACCATGCCCCGCGGGGGCCACTTCGCCGCCTTCGAGCAGCCGCAGCTGTTCGTCGACGACGTTCGCGCGTTCTTCGCGACTGTCCGCTGAGTCAGGAGCGGGCGGGCGCGCTGCGGGCGGCGAGCCCGGCGCGCAGGCGGGCCACGTCGGCCTGCCAGATCCCCCAGATCGCCAGGGGCCGGAAGCCCATGGCCACGTTGATGGCGAGCATCGGCTCGTTGCTCTGGGCGTTGTCGGTGTCGATGGCCTCGACCTGTGGTGCGTCGGCGCGCAGCCGCAGCCACATGTCGCCCTTCAGCCAGCGCCCGAGGCCCCGGTTGCGATGGGCGGCCAGCACCACGGTGTCGCCCTGGCTCGCGAAACGGGGCTGGCGGGGGTTCAGGACCACGGTCGTCAGCCCGGCAGGGGACCCGTCCGGCGCGACGACGACCGACGTCCACGTCTCGACCCCCACCAGCTCGTGGTAGCTGTCCCAGGCCCGGATGTCCTGTTCGGTCCATATGTCGTCGGCCCAGGTGAGATCGTCCCTCGGCGCGTCGTTCATCGCGTTCATCAGGACCGCCATGGCCGGCACCATGGGCGCTGGAGTGGTCCCCCGCCAGTGGATCAGCCCGTAGCCCGCCGCCCGCTCGTGGCGCCCGTCGACCCAGGCCCGCATCATCGCCGGGTCGGTGTCGGCCACCCACAGGCGGCTCTCGCGCTCGACCATGCCGAGCTCGGCACCGAAGCTGGTCCAGAAACCGTCGTTGGCGCCGCCGTGGAGGCCCATGCCCGCCAGGCGGGTGCGCCCGTTGCGGTCGCAGACGTCGAGGACCGCGCCGAGCAGGGCGGTGGCCACGCCTCGCCGGCGCTGCTCGGGGTCGACCTCGATGCACGCCTCGGCCTTGTCGAGATTTCCCTCGATGTGGTGGATCCAGACCCGGGCCAGGCCCGCGGGCCGACCGTCCACGGTGGCCACGAGCGCCTCCTTGGCGAAGGTCTCGCTGCCGCGCAGCTTGCAGCGCATCTCCTCTGCCGAGTCGGGGTCCATGGCCGGGTCCCGCTCTGCGGTCAGGCGCTGCCAGACGGCGAGGGTGCCGTCGAACAGCGGACCCTCGGCCTGGGCATCGAACGGGATGGCCTCGATCACCATGGCTCCCAGTCTCTCAAGCCCACGTCCGCGACGCCTGCGAATTTCGGCTCGCCGAGGCAGATCGAAATAGTATGAAATATACTGAAACCCATGTCGGTGTGGTGGTTGCCCGCCGGCCCGGGCCCGAACCTCGACCACGTCCGGGACGCCCTGGCCGCCGCCGAGCGGACTCTCGGCGCGGTGGCGGCGCTGCTGGATGCCGAGCACCACGCTGTGGGCCTCGCGCTCGAGAACTGGGCCGGGGGTGCCCGCCACCAGACCGAGGTCGCGCTGGCTCGTCATCGTGACGCCCTGCTGGTCGCCGCTGCGCAACTGGCCGGGCTCGTCGCCCGCCTGCGCGCTGCCCTCGACGAAGCGGGCCTCGGCGTTCGGCCCTGGAGCCCCGGGTGAGCGCGGTCATCGCCTCGCCCGAGGCCGTCGACGCCCTGGCCCACGTCCTGGACGACGGTGCGGCCGAGCTCGGGCGCCGGGCCCGCGACCTCGATGGCGCCCTGCGGGTGCTCGCTGCGACCGATCCCGGGTCCTGGACCACGCCCTCGGCCGACCTGCTCGCCGAGCAGTCGCGGCGGATCGGGGACCTCGCCGCCGATCTGCGCGCCTTCAGCGCGGCGCTGCGCGCCGCGGACGAGGCCGGCGCCGCGCTCGCATTCCCGGCCACCCGCCGCCGGCCGTCGCTGGTGATGCTGGACGCCACTTCGGTCGAGGCCTATGCCCCAGTCGACGACGAGGTCGGGGTGGCGTCCCTCCTCGGCCGTCTGCTCCTGCAGGCGCACCACCACGACCAGCGCCGGCCCGCCCTCGGCCTGGGCGGCGCCGACGAGTACCGCCGCTGGCTCCGGCAGCGCCAGCAGCTCGACGCCCGCACCGCCCAGCTGCAGGCTCGGCTCCAGCCCCGCTACCCGCGCTGGGGCGGTGTCGGCCGTGCCTGGTCCTCGGCGCGGGAGCTGCTCGACGACGCCGAGGCAGGCCGGCTGCGGGCCCTGGCCCGCCGCCCGCGGGGGCCGTTCGCCGACGCTGCGCTGGGCACCGACTCGCTCCTCACCACCGACCTGGACGAGGTGCTCGTCGAGCTGGACGACATCGCCACCATGCCCCTGGCCCGCTTCGCCGAGGTGCACAGCGACCCCGATCGGCGGTCCCCGCTGTTCGACTGGTCGAGCGACGGCTGCAGCGGACCCATCCCGCCGGGCGCTACCGCCGCCTGCCTCCGTCACGACTTCCTCTACCGCAACGCCCGGCTGCTGCGCGACCAGTGGGGGCTGGGCGAGGGCTTCGCGCTGGCGGTGAAGGCCGCCGCCGACCGGGCCTTCGTCGTCGAGCTGACAGCGAGCTACCCCGCCGAGCTGCTCGACCTGGTCCCGGTCGTGCGCACCTGGATCGCCTTCGGCGGCCTGGTGGTGCGCATCTTCGGCGACGTGGACGACCCCTGGACGCCGCCGGGATCCCATCGGGTACTGTGACGCGACCATGCCAGAGCACACGATGAGCGAACGCCTCGACGAGCTCGAGCGCCGCCGCCACGAAGCCCTCCACGCCGGTCCGGAGCGGGCGGTTCAGCGCCAGCACGACAAGGGCAAGATGCTCGCTCGGGAGCGGATCGACTACCTCCTCGATCCCGGGTCGTTCCACGAGCTGGACATGCTCGCCCGACACCGGGCCCACGACGCCGGCCTCGACAGCCGCCCCTACACCGACGGGGTGGTCACCGGCTGGGGCACCGTCGACGGCCGCAAGGTGTTCGTGTTCTCCCAGGACTTCACGGTGATGGGCGGCGCCCTCGGCGAGGTGTTCGCCGAGAAGATCCACAAGGTCATGGATCTGGCGCTCTCCACCGGCTCGCCCATGATCGGGCTGAACGACGGCGCCGGGGCCCGCATCCAGGAGGGCGTGGTCAGCCTCGACAGCTACGGCGGCATCTTCCACCGCAACGTCAAGAGCTCCGGGGTGATCCCCCAGATCAGCGTGATCCTCGGTCCCTGCGCCGGCGGCGCGGTGTACAGCCCGGCCATGACCGACTTCATCTTCATGGTGCGCGAGAAGTCGCACATGTTCATCACCGGCCCCGACGTGGTGAAGACCGTGACCGGCGAGGAGGTCAGCCTCGAGGAGCTCGGTGGGGCCACCAGCCACTCCACCAAGAGCGGGGTGGCCACCTTCGTGCGTGACACCGAGGAGGACCTGCTCGACGCGGTGAAGCTGCTGTTGAGCTTCCTGCCCGCCAACAACCTCGAGCTGCCCACGTCGGTCGAGCCCAAGGACGACCCCGAGCGGCTGTGCCCCCGGCTCGCCGAGATCATGCCCGACAGCTCCAACCTGCCCTACGACATGCGCGACATCATCGTGGAGCTGGTCGACGACGGCGACTTCTTCGAATACCACATGGCCTGGGCCCCGAGCATCGTCTGCGGGTTCGCCCGCCTCGACGGCCACGTGGTCGGCGTGGTCGGCAACCAGCCGCTGGTGCTCGCGGGGGTGCTCGACATCGAGTCGTCCTCCAAGGCGGCCCGGTTCGTGCGCACCTGCGACGCCTTCAACATCCCGCTGCTCACCCTGGTGGACGTGCCCGGCTTCCTGCCCGGCGTCGACCAGGAGTACGGGGGAATCATCCGCCACGGAGCCAAGCTGCTCTACGCCTACTGCGAGGCCACCGTGCCCCGCATCCAGGTGATCACCCGCAAGGCCTACGGCGGCGCCTACGTGGTGATGGACTCCAAGTCCGTGGGGTCCGATCTCTCCTTCGCCTGGCCCACCGCGGAGCTGGCGGTCATGGGCCCCCAGGGCGCGGTGGAGGTGCTGTACCGGCGCGACTTCCAGTCCGCCGCCGACCCCGAGGCCCGCAAGCAGGAGCTGGTCGAGGACTACACCGAGCGCTTCGCCAACCCCTACATCGCCGCCGAGCGGGGGTTCGTCGATGACGTCATCGACCCCGCCGAGACCCGGCGCAAGGTCATCGCCGGCTTCCGGGCCATCTCCACCAAGCGCGAGGACGTTCCCAAGCGCAAGCACGGCGTGATCCCGCTGTGAGCACCCCCCACCCCGTCGGCATCGTCGTCACCCCCGAGCCCACCGAGGACGAGCTGGCCGCCGTCATCGCCGCCTACCAGGAGCTCTGGCCCGCACCCCCCGACCCTGCAGCGCGGGTCCAGTCGGCGTCGTGGCGGTTCTCGGGGCGCTGGTGGACCGACGCCCCCATGCGCCGCGGCTTCCGCCTGGCGCCGTAGGCGAGCACTGGCCGCCCGACCGGACGGGGCCGTTCTTCCGGTGGATGCCGGTGTCCGACCGAGGTTGTCGTTGGCCGGTGGCCTCTGCACGCTGGGGCTCCGTGGTCGACCCTCCGGCGGATTGCCAGCGGGGGCCCCACTCCCCATCCGAGCCCTGGGAGGGACCCGGTGTGATGCGACTCGGCATCATCGTCACCTACAGAGCCACCCGAGACCCCGACGGGGTCATCACCGCCTCCGACAAGTTCCTGGCCGAGATGTCCGCCTACGCCGAGCGGTGGGCGGGCCCGGTCGATGTCTACGTTGCCATCACCGATCTCGTGTTCGAGGTGCTCGGCACGTCCCCGCTACCCGAACCCGAGGGCAATCTCGCCTACCACGCGGTCCCGGAGGAGGAGTTCGGCTTCGGCGTCATCGACCCCTTGCCCGACGTGCTCATGACCGCTGTCGACGACCCACTGCACAAGGTGCCGAAGCTCTGTCGAGACCTCCCGGTCGCCACCGTGGCGGGAGTGGAGTACACGCTCAAGACGCGATTCCAGGTCACAACGGCAACCCGTCCCGACCTCAAGGGGCGTCTCGGCGGCCTCAAGTGGAACATCGGCCAGGAAGCTCGGATTCTGGGAGCCATCCGCCACGCCGACGGTCTGCAGGCCAATGGCTATCCGGCATACGAGTACTACGGTCGGTTCAGCAAGAGCGCCATGGTGTACCTGGACAACCGGGCCAGGGAGTCGGCGATGCCCTCGCTCGATCACGTGAAGGCGCGGGTCGGGAGCCTCCGGGCCAGCGACCGGCCGCTCCGGCTGGCCTTCACCGGCCGCCTCGAGGCCAGGAAGGGCCCGTTGCAGACGGTGGAGGTGGCCACCGAGCTCCGGGATCGAGGTGTCGATTTCACGTTCCTCGTGGCCGGTGACGGTCCACAGCGGCCCGAGATCGAACGGGCCGTCGCGGCCGCCGGTCTCACCCAGCGGTTCGAGCTGCCGGGTGTCCTCGACTTCGACAGCGAGCTCGTTCCCCGGCTCCGTGACGATGTCGACATCTTCTTCTGTCCGCACCCGCAAGGCGACCCGTCGTGCACCTACGTGGAGACCCTTGCCGGGGGCGTGCCGATCGTTGGTTATGCCAACGAGGCGGTCGAGGCCCTGGCCGAGCGCACGGTGGGCGTGAAGAGCGTTCCCGTGGGCCGCCCCGCGTCAGCCGCCGAGGCGATCGCGCTGTTGGGGTCGAATCCGTCCGAGCTGGAGCAGCGCAGCGCCGCGGCGCTCGGCTTCGCTCGGTCACACTCCTTCGAGCGGGAGTACGACGCTCGCGTGAAGCACTTCCTGTCGCTGCTGCCCTGAAATGCGGCGCGGGCCGGGTCGACGGGGGAGGACTCCCCTCAGCGGGCCTCGGCCACCTCGATGCGGTCCTGGGGCCAGTCGCGCGCTGCGGTGAGTGCCAGCTCGGCCTGGGCCAGGATCTCCTCGGTGTCGAAGCCGTGCGCCGGGTAGCACGACAGCCCGGCCCACAGGGTGCACACCTCGATCCGCTCCCCCAGGCAGCGGCGGAGCCGCTCGATGGTCCAGATGGCACCGTTCTCGGGCGTGTCCTCGAGGATCAGCGCGAACCGGCCGTCGCCGAGGCGGCAGGCGATGTCGGCGTCACGCAGGGTCTCGGCCAGGGCCTCGGTGACCGCCCGGGGATCGGCGAAGCCCGGCGACCCCGAGACCGGATCGTCGACCACCTCCACCAGGGCCACCGAGACCGGGCGGAGGTGCCGGCGGGCCGCGGAGATGCGCTGCTCGACGTTCACCAGGAAGTAGCCCTCCCCGTAGAGGCCGGTGTCGGCGTCGGTCAGCTCGGCGGTCGTCTCGGTCACCGTCCGCTTGCTGAGGGAGTTGTCCAGCTCGAGGCCGGCAGCTCGGATGGCGGCCTTGCGGGCCTCCTCCTCGGCATGCATCCGGGCCTGGATCTGGGTGGCGATGGCGGTCTCGAGCTCCTCAACCTGGTCCGCCAGCTGGTGCGTCCGCTCCTCGGCCCGGCTGATCTTGTTGGCGGTGACATAGGCGAGGTACGCGGCAACCACCGAAGCGATGCCGGCGACGACACCCAACCAGGCCACGACCGCGATGCCAGCCGCCAGGCCCAGACCGATCCCCATCAGGCCGACGACGGTGGCCGCGAGTGCGCTCTGCTGTCTCATCCAGAGCCCATCGGCCCGACGGCGTGCGGAGTGAGTGGTCCGACGGCTCTTTCAGGGAGTCGTCAGGGAGTCGATGTGCCCCCACGCGGGGCCCGGCGCCTCGGTGGCCCGTCGCAGCCTCGCCAGGTAGTCCGATCGGCTCAGGTCGGTGGCGCCCAGGCTGCGCAGGTGCGGGGTGGTCCACTGGACGTCGAAGAGTGCGTGGGGCACCTCGGCGAGCATGTCGCACAGCCCGACCACCGCCGCCTTCGAGGCGTCGCGGCGGCGGTGGAACATGGACTCGCCGGCGAAGAACGCACCGATCGAGATGCCGTACAAGCCCCCGGCCAGCTCGCCGTCCTGCCAGATCTCGATGCTGTGGGCCCACCCCAGACGGTGCATCCGGACGTAGGCGTCGACGATGCGGCGGTCGATCCAGCCGTGGGGCCGGGCCGGATCGGCGCAACCCTCGATCACCGACGCGAAGTCGGTGTCGACCCGCAGCTCGAGCCGGCGCATGGATCGGCGCAACGATCGGCTCACGTGGACGTCGTCGGGCTCCAGCACCCCCCGGGGATCGGGCGACCACCAGCCCATGGCCAGGCCGTCGCCCACCCGCATCGGGAAGTAGCCCCGCCGGTAGGCGGCGAGGAGGGTCCCGGGCTCGAGGTCGGCACCGATCGCCACCAGGCCGTGCTCGTCGACATGGTCGACGGTCGGGAAGTGCCACTCGGAGGGCGGCGGCTCGATGGGGCGCCGGGAGCCGGCCATGGCCCTACTCTCGCACGCCGGTCGGATCCGCCGGGCACTACCATCCACAGCGCCATGGCGACTGCCATCCCCCTCGAGCCCGTCGACGCCCGCGCGGCCGAGGTGGTCCGGGCCGCATCGGGCCGGACCCTGGCCCTGTGGGCCCCCGGCATGAAACGGTCCCTCCCGGCCGCCGCCGGTCCCGTCGAGCACTGGTCGGCGGGCTTCGAGCCGACCGGGGTGTACGACTCGGTGGTCTCGGTGGGGGGGCTGGGCACCGCCGCTGATCTCGAGGCGCTGCTCCGCGACCTGCGTGCCCACCTGGGGCCTGCCAGCCTGCTGCACTTCTGCGAGCCCACCATCGCCCGCCAGCGGCCCACCAGGGCCCCACCCCACGACGTCACCACCAGTCTGTGGCGGGCCGGGTTCTCGGTCATCGAGTGCTGGCGGAGCCGGGAGCGGTCCGGGCTCCGGACCCACCGCTACTGCTGGGGTCGGGCCCGGCTGACCCCACCCACCGCTCCGCCCCGCCGCTGGGCCGAGGAGAGCCGAGGGAGTCCCCCAGTCGGCCAGTAGCTTTGATGGCCGTGGCTCTGATCGTGCAGAAGTTCGGCGGCACCTCCGTTGCCGACGCCACCCGCATCAACGAGGTGGCCGACCACGTGCGCCGCACCCGGGCTCGGGGCGACGACGTGGTCCTGGTGGTCAGCGCCATGGGCAAGGAGACCGACGAGCTCCTCCGACTCGCCGACGCGGTTTCCACCACCCAGCCCGGCCGGGAGATGGACATGCTCATCACCGCCGGGGAGCGCAAGGCCATCGCTCTCATGTGCATGGCGCTGCACGACATCGGCCTCCCCGCCGACTCGTTCACCGGGAGCCAGGCCGGGTTCCTCACCGACACCATGCACCGCAACGCCAGGATCCTCGACGTCAAGCCGGACCGCATCCGCGAGACCATCGAGGCCGGCCGGGTGGCGGTGGTCGCCGGAGCCCAGGGGGTGTCCACCGACCGCAACGTCACCTTCCTCGGCCGCGGCGGATCCGACACCACCGCGGTGGCCCTGGCCCACGGCCTCGGTGCCGCAGCCTGCGAGCTCTACACCGACGTGTCGGGGGTCTTCACCACCGACCCGCGCATCTGCCCCCGAGCTCGCAAGATCCCCCGAATCAGCTTCGACGAGCTGCTGGAGATGACGGCCGTGGGATGCCCCAAGCCGGCCATGCGCTCGGTCGAGGTCGCCCGCACCCACGGGGTCCCGCTGCACGTCCGATCGGCGTTCACGTGGGAGCCTGGGACCTGGGTCGTCCAACAGGAGCCAGACATGGAGAAGGCCATCATCTCGGCGGTGGTCCCCGACACCTCTCAGGCCAAGGTCACCATCACCCGGGTGCCCGACGAGCCCGGGGTGGCCGCCCGCCTGTTCCGAGCCCTCGCCGTCGAGGACGTCAACGTCGACATGATCGTCCAGAACGTCTCGCTGGAGAACGGGAAGACCGACATCTCCTTCACCGTTCCCCGGGGCGACCTGGCCGCCAGCAGCGCGGTCGCGGAGCGGCTGGCCGGTGAGCTGTCCGCGGGCGCCGTCAGCACCGACCAGACCATCGGGCGGGTGTCGCTGGTGGGCGCAGGCATGGCGAGCAACCCCGGCGTGGCCGCCAAGATGTTCGAGACCCTGTCCGAGCATCGGATCAACATCGAGATGATCTCTACGTCGGCCATCCGGATCAGCTGCGTGGTCGCCGAGCACGAGGTCGACGAGGCCACGGTCGCCCTCCACGACGCGTTCGAGCTCGAGCTCGAGGGCTGAGTGCGCCGCCGGGCCACGGCTTCGCTCCAGGTCACCTGGACCGTCGGGGGCGCAGCGTTCTGGGGCTGGGAGCGGGGCCGGGGGCTGCCCGGTGACCGGCTGCGGCGCCTGGCCGGGGGCGTGCTCGGCAGCTGGTGGGCCGGTCGCGAGGCCACCCTCGAGCCCGTGGTCGTCGCCCTCCCCGACGACGTCCTCCACGTCAGCGCGCTGGTCGCTCCGCCCCGCACCGTGGTCGACCTCTTGGCGGACCGCTGGCCCACCCGGGCCTGGACGCCGTCGGTGCGCTGGCTGCACTCGGTGATCTCGCTGGGGATCGACGCCGCGGTCGCCGGGCTGGTCCTGCCGTCGCTCGAGACCACGGGGTTGCGCTGGCGGGCCAGCTGGTCGCTGGTCGACCACCCGGCGGTCGAGGAGCGGATCCAGCGGCTGGTGGCCACCATGCCGCCGGTGGTGATGGCGGGCGGCCCGGCCGATGCCCGCCAGATCGTCGACCAGGCGGCCGACGCGGTGTGCCGGCGGGCCCTGAGCGCGTCCGGGTGGAAGCCGCCGCTGCCGCGCTCCCGGTCCTCGCACGTGGTGGCCCTGCGCCGGGTGACCAGCGGCTTGACCGACGCCGACGGCATCGTGGTCGGCGACACCGCTCGCCACGAGGCCACCCTGGCCGAGCTGAGCTCGGCGATGAGCGAGGTTCGCAGCCTGGCCGAGGGATCGGTGCCGCTGACGTCCCGGGGCCGGCTCGAACCGGGCGAGCCCGACGAACCCTGGACGCTGCGCTTCGAGGTGGTGTCGCTCGACGACCCCTCGCGCGCGGTCGGCTGGGAGGAGGTCTGGCAGGAGACCGAGGAGGCCCGCGACCTGGTCGGGCGCCGCTCCTTGGCGCCGGTCCGCCGCTACCTGCGGGACCTGGCCGTTCGGCTGGCCGCGATCGTGCCTGGGCTCGATCGCCTCGACGGGCACGAGCCGCCGGGCACCCTGGCGCTCGACCTCGACGAGGTGGCGCTGCTGCTGGTCGACGGGCTCGAGCTCTGCGAGCGGGCCGGGGCGCCCATCCTCGTGCCCAAGGGGCTGGTCCGGCGGCGGCTGAAGCTCACCGCCTCGGCCACCGAGGGCAGCGGGGTGTCGGCCGGGCTGGGCCAGAGCCTGATCGACGTGGACTGGGGCCTGGCGCTGGGCGACGAGCCCCTCACCGAGGCCGAGCTGCGGGCCCTCGCCGAGGCCCGGTCGGGGCTGGTGCGCCTGCGAGGGGACTGGGTCCGAGTCGACACCGCCGAGGCCCGCAGCGCCCTCCAGGAGCTGGCCGAGCGCCGGAAGAGCCAGCACACCCTCACCCCCGCCGAGCTGCTCCGGACCGCCGCCGAGGCCATGGCCACCGGCGAGGCCGAGCTCAACCCGGCCACCTCCGACCGTGCCGGCGCCGGCGACTGGGTGGCCGAGCTCCTCGCCGGGCTCCCCGACGACGAGCTGCGCGAGGTCGAGGAGCCGCCGGGCTTCCGCGGCACCCTTCGCCCATATCAGCGCCGGGCGCTGGGCTGGCTCCAGTTCCTGGCCCGGCTCGGCCTGGGTGGCTGCCTGGCCGACGACATGGGGCTCGGCAAGACCCCGACCGCTCTCGCCCACCTCCTCGGCCGCACGGGCGAGCGGCCGTCGCTGGTGCTGTGCCCGCTGTCGGTGGTGCACAACTGGGAGGCCGAGGCGGCCAGGTTCGCCCCCGAGCTGGACGTCGTGGTCTCCCACGGGTCGGACCGGGCCACCGGATCGGACTTCGCGTCCGTGGCCGCCGGCGCAGACCTGGTGGTCAGCACCTACGCCACAGCCACCCGCGACATCGACTCGCTGGCCCTGGTCGACTGGGACCTGGTCATCTGCGACGAGGCCCAGGCCATCAAGAACCACCACACCCACGCCGCCCGGGCGGTGCGGGAGCTGTCGGCCCACCAGAAGCTGGCGCTCACCGGGACCCCGGTCGAGAACCGCCTGGCCGAGCTGTGGGCGATCCTCGACGCGGTCAACCCGGGGATGCTCGGCGGCATCACCTGGTTCCGGGAGCGCTTCGCCACCCCCATCGAGTCCCGCCAGGACCAGCAGGCGCTCGACGCCATGCGCCGCCTCACCGGCCCGTTCCTGCTCCGGCGCACCAAGGCCGACAAGTCGCTGGTCCCGGACCTGCCCGACAAGGTGGAGCAGATCGCCTGGGCCACCCTCACCCCCGAGCAGGCCGGCCTCTACCGGGCGGTGCTCGACGACTTCCTGGCCGAGGCCGACGTGGAGGAGGGCATGAAGCGCCGGGGCCTGGTGCTGGCCACCCTCACCCGGCTCAAGCAGATCTGCAACCACCCGGCCCACTTCCTCGCCGACGGATCCACCATCGAGGGCCGCTCGGGCAAGCTGGCCCGCTTCGACGAGCTGATCGACGAGCTGCTCGACGCCGGCGAGCGGGCCCTGGTCTTCACCCAGTACCGGGAGATGGGCCACCTGCTCGCCGACCACCTGGCGACCCGTCTGGGCGCCCGCCCGCCCTTCCTGCACGGCGGGGTGGCCCGGCGTCGGCGCGAGTCGATGATCGAGCAGTTCCAGACCGGGTCGGGGCCGCCGCTGCAGCTGGTGTCGCTCAAGGCCGGCGGCACCGGGCTCAACCTGACCTCGGCCAGCCGGGTCATCCACTACGACCGCTGGTGGAATCCGGCGGTGGAGGATCAGGCCACCGACCGGGCTTGGCGCATCGGCCAGGACCAGACGGTGTTCGTGCACAAGCTGGTCTGCCAGGGCACCCTCGAGGAGCGCATCGACCTGCTGCTGGAGGAGAAGCGGGACCTGGCGGACCGGGCCGTGGGATCGGGCGAGAGCTGGCTCACCGAGATGACCACCGAGGAGCTGCGTCAGCTGCTCTCGCTCGACGACGAGGCCATCACCGAGGAAGCGGCATGAGTAGCCGGGTGCTGCGCAACGAGGAGGCCCGGGAGCTGGCTGACCTGACGGCCCAGCTGGCCGACGGCGACCGCCTGGGGCGGGGCCGGCGCTACTTGCGAAAGGGAAGCGTGCGCGACCTCACGGTGTACGCCGGCATGGTGTTCGCCGAGGTCGAAGGCTCGCGGCCCGACCCCTACGAGGTGACGATCGCCTGCCGGACCGCCACCGACAACGAGCGCCGGGCCGCGGCGGACGACATCGTCGAGGCGGTGCCCAAGGCCCTGGACGTGGCGCTCGACTGCGGCTGCCCGGACTGGGGCGACCCCTGCAAGCACGGGGTGGCGGCGCTGCTGGCGTTCGCGCAGGAGGTCGACGACGACCCGTCGCTGCTTCTGCGCTGGCGCGGCCTCGGCGACCTCACCCCCCCGCCGCAGGTCGGGGCCGAGTCGCTGGTCGAGCCCGAGCCCTCCGGCGCTGCCCTCGACGCATTCTTCTCCGGGGCCATGCCCACCACCGACGACGGCGGCCCCCTCGAGGTCCAGCTGGACGCCTACCACGGGGCCCCGATCATGATCGACACCCTCGACGCGGCGCCGGTGTTGGCGTCGGCACTCGAGGCCATCGCCGAGCATTGGTTGCACCGCTGACGGCTACCCTGGCCGCCATGCACGTCGGAATCGTCGGCGCCACCGGCCAGGTCGGCGGGGTCATGCGCCGCCTCCTGGTCGAACGCAGCTTCCCGATCTCCTCCGTCCGGGCGTTCGCGTCCTCCCGGAGCGCCGGGTGCACCGTCGACGTCGGCGGGAACGACGTGGTCGTCGAGGACGCCGCCACCGCCGATTGGAGCGGTCTGGACCTCGCCCTGTTCTCGGCGGGCGGCGCCACCTCGAGGGAGCTGGCGCCCCGGGTGGCCGAGGCCGGCGCGATCGTGATCGACAACTCGTCGGCCTGGCGCATGGATCCCGAGGTCCCCCTCGTGGTCCCGGAGGTGAACGAGGAGGCGCTGGCCCACATCCCGAAGGGGATCGTCGCCAACCCCAACTGCACCACGATGGTGGCGATGCCGGTGATGAAGCCGCTGCACGACGAGGCCGGTCTCGAGCGCATGGTCATCAGCACCTACCAGGCCACCTCGGGCGCCGGGCTCTCGGGGGTGGCCGAGCTGGACGAGCAGATCCAGAAGGTGGGAGCCCGCGGCCCCGAGCTCACCCACGACGGGCGCGCCGTCGACGTGCCCCGTGGTTCGAACTTCGGCGAGCCCATCGCCTTCAACGTGGTGCCGATGTGCGGCGACCTGGTGGACGACGGCCTGGCCGAGACCAGCGAGGAGCAGAAGCTCCGCAACGAGAGCCGCAAGATCCTGGGCATCCCCGACCTGGCGGTGTCGGGCACCTGCGTGCGGGTGCCGGTGTTCACCGGCCACTCGCTTGCCATCACCGCCGGGTTCGCCCGGGAGATCACCCCGGCCCGGGCCACCGAGCTGCTGGCCGGGGCCCCGGGCGTGGTGCTGAAGGACGTCCCCACCCCGCTCGAGGCCGCCGGCGTGGACCACACGTACGTGGGCCGGATCCGCCCCGACCCGGTCCTCCCCAACGGGCTGGCGCTCTTCGTCTCCGGCGACAACCTCCGCAAGGGCGCAGCGCTCAACGCCATCCAGATCGCCGAGGCCATCGCCGCCCGGCGCTGAGCCCTCGCGGTCGCCGCTGGCCGGCCAGCCGATACCGTCTCCCCCCATGTCTCGCAAGCGCGTCCGCCTGGCCCTCCTGCCGCTCGTCGCCCTGTTGGCCGCGGCCTGCGGCGGCGGCGACGATGACGGCAGCGACACCGGTGCGAACCAGGTCGCGGCCGACGACCCGGCCGACGACCCAGCCGACGACACCGCCGACGATCCGCCCTCCGACGGGGATGGCCCCGACGTGGGCGAGCACTGGCACGCGGCGTACGGCATCTTCATCTGCGAGGACTTCGTCGACCCCATCCAGGACCAGAGCGACCCCGAGGGCATCCACACCCACGGCGACGGTGTGATCCACATCCATCCGTTCGGCGAGAGCGCCGCGGGCGCGAACGCCACGCTGGGCAAGTTCTTCGAGGCCATGCGGATCGAGCTCACCGACGACGGCCTGTTCAGCGACGCCGGCTCCCTCGAGGCGGGCCTCGACTGCGACGGCGCCCCGGCCGAGCTGAGCGTGACCCGCTGGACCCTGTCCACCCTGGACCAGCCGCCCACGATCGTCGAGACCGGCATCGCCGACGTGCGCTTCACCGAGGACCTCGAGATCTACACCCTGGCGTTCGCCCCCGCAGGCACCGAGATCCCGCTGCCGCCGTCGATCGCCTCGCTGGGGTCGCTCACCGACGTGGATCCGAGCGAGATCCCCGAGCTCCCGCCCGGGTTCACCGTGGCCCGAGTCGACCCACCCGGGCCCGGCGAGGCCATCGACGGCGAGACCCCCTGCCCCGCCGAGGACGGCTCCTCGCCGCGCACCACCGAGTTCAGCCAGCCCCCGCCGATGTGCATCGACCCCGCAGCCACCTACACCGCCACCTTCGAGACCAGCAAGGGCGACATCGTGGTCGACCTCGACGCAGCCAGCGCCCCCGACACCGTGAACAACTTCGTGGTCCTGGCCCGCTACCACTACTACGACGGGACCGCGCTCTTCCGCACCGCACCCTCGATCGACATCATCCAGGGGGGTGCCCCCCACTCGAACGACGGCGCCGACATCGGGCCGGGCTACACCATCGCCGACGAGGGTGACGGCTACTCGTACCAGCCGGGCGACCTGGCGATGGCTCGTACCGCCCAGCCCGACAGCGCCAGCGCCCAGTTCTTCTTCAGCGCCGGACCGAACACCGCCAACCTCGACGGACCCCCGGGCAACCCCGACGGCTCGGGGCGGGGGACCTACGTGGTGTTCGGCAGCACCGTGGAGGGGCTCGACGTGCTCGAGGAGATCATCGGCCTGCACGTGCCCGACCCCGCCCTCGCCGGCGGCGGCCCCGGTGAGGCGGTCATCGTCGAGCGCGTCGTCATCGAGGAGAGCTGAGGTTCAGCGGGGCGGGTCGTCCACGTAGCGCTGGGCGGCCTGCTCCATGTCGAGCCCCAGCTGGTTCGCGAGGGAGCAGAGCCAGGCGAGCACGTCGCCCAGCTCGTGCAGCTGCTCGTCGGCGCTGCCCTTGCGCACCGCCTGGGAAAGCTCGCCCAGCTCTTCGGCCAGCCATGCCACCGTCGCCGGGACCCCCCGGGCCCGGTCGCCGTCGCCGTAGAGGTCCTCCATCAGCTGCTGGAACGCCGCGATCTCCACGCCGGGGAAACTAGTGCCCGCTGCGGCGGGTCGAGGTCAGGCTCCAGTCGAGCAGGCGGGTGAGGGTGGCCGCCGCGGGTCGGACCGCGATGGTCTCGGTGACCGGCAGCCGGGGCACCCACAGCACCCGCCTGGCCCAGCGGGGCAGGGTGCTGACCGCGCCTGCATAGAGCACGCCGTATGGGGCTCGAACCGGGAGCGGCAGCGGCGGGAAGGTGATGAACCACACGGCCTCGCGGCTCTGCCGGTTCAGCCCGAGCTCGGGGCGGTAGCGGGCCAGCTGGCGGCGCAGCTCGGCGCAGGTGGTCGGGGGATCGATCACTCCGAGCCGGTCGGCCACCACGGCCATCTCGGCCACGTAGGCGTCGGCGGTGGCGCCGTCGACGCGTCCGGTCCCGAAGCGCTGCTTGGCCACGAGGAAGCTGTCGACCTCGGTGAGGTGCACCCAGCCCAGCAGGTGCGGGTCGTTCGCCCGGTACGGCTCGCCGTCGAGGGTGATGCCGGTCACCCGGTCGTGGATCGAGCGGACGGCCTCGATGGCCCGCTCCGCCTCCGCGACCGACCCGTAGGTGGTGGCCGCGAGGAACTGGCCGGTCCGCTGGAGCCGCCCCAGGGGATCGGACCGGTAGTTCGAGTGGTCGGCGACGCCGGCCATGGTCGGCGGGTGGAGCGTCTGGAGCAGCAGGGCCCGGATGCCGCCGACGAACATGGAGGCGTCGCCGTGCACCGTCCAGGTGGCGCTGTCGGGACCGAAGAGCCCGCCGTCGGTGGGCTCGGGCGGTGGGTCGACGTCGCCGGCGACCAGATGGCGGACCGATGCCGCGATCCGGGAGCGCAGTTCGTCGACCGGGCTGCTCACGACCCCAACGGTACGGGATGGCTGCAATGCCGGCGAGAGTCCGGGTTGCGCCCTCGATTCCTCCCCGGTCCCGTCAGAGCCGGCGGCCGGTGATCGAGTCGGGCGTGAGCCGCACGAAGCGGCGCTTGTCGGTCTCGGTCCAGGTCTCGATGTCCAGGGACTGGGCCGCCAGGAGCTCCTCGATGGTGTCGACCTCGCGGGCGTGGCCCTTCAGGACCACGCTCCAGCCGGTGCGGGTGATGGGGTCGAGCACGTCGACCTCGAACGCCACTGCGGTCCCCAGCACCGCCGCGGCGAGCTTGGTGCCCGGCGCGGTGTTGATCACGATCGACTGGCCGTCGACCGCGTAGTTGACCGGGAAGATGTCGGGCCGGTTGGCGATGGCCACCGCCAGGCGGCCCACGTCGGTGGTGCGCAGCAGCCGCCAGCACTCGCTGGCTTCGAGCTCATCCGGGGCAATCACCCGATCGATGTCCCTCCTCATGTCGAGCCCCCTCTGTCTTCGTCTCCACCCTCAGGGTGGCGGCCGGAGCCCAGCGGCGGCAGGGGCTTTGGTCCGTACCCTACGCGGTCCGCGAGTGGCGCCTAGCATGCGGCCCAGCCGATCCAGCCACGGGAGGGATGGAATTGAGCAGGTTCTACGAGCTCGAGATGGACTCGATCACCGGCGAGACCGTCGGCTTCGAGAAGTTCCGCGACCAGGTCTGCCTGGTGGTGAACGTCGCCAGCAAGTGAGGGCTCACCCCCCAGTACGCAGGTCTGCGTGCGCTCCAGGGGAAGTACCAGGGCTTCGACGTCCTGGCGTTCCCGTGCAACCAGTTCGGTGGCCAGGAGCCGGGTGAGGACGCCGACATCCTCGAGTTCGCCACGTCGCAGTACGACGCCAACTTCCCCATGTTCTCCAAGATCGAGGTGAACGGCGAGAACGCGGCGCCGCTGTACGAGTGGCTGCGAGCCGAGCAGCCCGGCGAGGGGTCGTCGTCGGACATCACCTGGAACTTCACCAAGTTCCTGATCGATCGCTCGGGAGCCGCCGTCGCCCGGTTCGAGCCGCCGATCACGCCCGAGGAGATCGGGCCTCGGATCGAGGCGCTCCTCTAGATGACCGACGGGCTCTGGGCCGACGCCGAGGCCGAGCTCCCGCGAGCGAAGCCCCTCTTCGCCGAGCCGTGGCAGGGGCGGCTGGTGGCGCTCGCAGTGGAGACGGTGCGCACCGAGGGCATGACCTGGGACGACTTCCGGCGACGACTGGTCGGCGCCATCGCCGATGCCCCGGACCGTCCCTACTACGAGTCGTTCCTGGTGGCCCTCGAGCAGCTCGCCGTTGGCGAGGGCCTCGCCACCGGCGACGAGCTGCAGGCACAGCTCCTGGCCGCGGCCTCGTACCGCACCACCGAGACCACCGACGGCGATCTCGAGGTGTTCCCGATCGAGGTCGGTGAGGACCGCCTCCACGAGCTGTTGACCACCTTCTTCCGGGACTGGTGGCCCCACATCCGCTTCGGCCCGCTCATCGAGGGAGCGGTCTACGAGCTGCAGGCCACCGCGCCGCCCCGGCTCTCGATGCTCGACGGGTACCTCACCGTCGACCTCGGAGCCACCGGGCACCTCCATCTCTGTATCGGTGAGCACCGGGGTCCGCCCGACCGCCCGGTGCCCGCCTCGCTCGCGGCCCGCCGCCGCTGCGCCCACGCCGAGCTGCAGCGGCTCTGGGTCGACGGGGCGCCCCGGTCGTGGATGTTCCGGATGTTCAACGGCGACGGCCACCAGCAGCTCACCGTCCTGCTGCCGAACCCGTTCCTCACCGACGAGATGCAGGTGCTCGACGAGCCCGACTGGGATCGCCTGGAGCTCTGGGACCTGCTCCGGGAGCGCTACCTGTACCTGCCCCCGGACCCGATCGACCGATCGGCCACCCGCTTCGTCCACGGCTGAGTTGGGGCGCCTCCGCGCGTCACCAGGGCAGCACCCGCTGGTCGAAGCGATGGAGCCCGGCCCGGGCCGCGGCCTCCCGGGCGGCCTCCAGCTCGACGGACCTGGGCCGGCGATCGATGTCGTCGTACCGGGCGCTCGACCGCACCCGGTGCTCGGGCCGATACTGCCCCATGACGTTCACGAAGGTGTCGGGCGAGATCTCCTCGGCCAGCCACGTGAAGATCGCCGTGGCCTCGTCCAGCTGGCCCGGCATGACCAGGTGCCTCACCAGCAGGCCCCGCACCGCGAGCCCGTGAGTGTCGAAACGGAGGTCACCGACCTGCCGGTGCATCTCGGTGATCGCCGCCCGGGTGACCGCCGGGTAGTCCCGGGCCCGGGCCAGGCGCCGCGCCGTCTCGGGATCCCAGAACTTGAAGTCGGGCATGTAGATGTCGACCAGACCGTCCATCAGCCCCAGCGAGGCGATGGCGTCGTAGCCGCTGGTGTTGTAGACGATCGGCACCGAGAGCCCCGCGGGGACGGCCAGCGCCAGGGCCTCGACGACCTGGGGGACCACGTGCTCGGGGGTGACCAGGTTGATGTTGTGGCACCCCCGGTCCTGGAGCCGCAGCATCAGGGTGGCGATCTCCTCGGCGGTCGCCCGGTGGCCGGAGACGTTCTGGGAGATGTCCCAGTTCTGGCAGAACACGCAGCGCAGGTTGCACATGCCGAAGAAGATGGTGCCCGAGCCGTTCCAGCCGCGGAGGCAGTCCTCCTCGCCGAAGTGGGCGAACGCGCTGGACACGATGGCGTGCCTGCCCGTGTTGCAGGTGCCGAGCTCGTCGGCCATCCGGTCGACGCCACAGTCCCGGGGGCAGGCGTGGCAGTCGGCGAGCTCGGCCCGAGCCGCCGCCACCTTGGCGTCCAGGGCCCCCGGTGGCAACCGCGTATAGCGGGGCTCGAAGCCCTCGACCACGAACCGAGAGCCGGCCGACCGGCCCAGGAGCTCCGAGCCGACGGCGGTGCGGTCAGCCATCGCCGCCATCCGGGGCCGGCACCACCGCGGTGCCGATCATGGCATCTCGTCGCACCAGCCCGGCCAGCTCCTCCTCGCCGAGGTCCTCGGTACCGGGCGGGCGCTGGGGGAGGACGAAGTAGCGGACCTCGGCGCTCGAGTCCCACACCCTGACGGTCACGTCCTCGTCGAGCTCGAGGCCGAGCTCGCGCAGCACCGCCCGGGGCTCGGCGACGGTCCGGGACCGGTAGGCGAAGCTCTTGTACCAGATCGGCGGGAGCCCCAGCAGCGGCCACGGGTAGCACGAGCAGAGGGTGCAGACCACCAGGTTGTGGAGGTCGTCGGTGTTCTCCACCACCCGCACCAGGCCCTCGGGGCCCGCGATCCCCAGCTCGGCGATGGCGGCGGTGCCGTCGTCGAGGAGACGCTGGCGGAACTCGTCGTCGACCCAGGCCCGGGCCACCACCCGGGCGCCGTGGTGGGGTCCGAACTCGTGCTCCATGGTGTCGACGAGCACGTCGATGGCCTCGGTGGTGATCACGCCCCGCTCGGCGAGCGCGGCCTCGAGCGCCATGGCCCGGACCTCCATCTCGCTGCGGGCCCGGCGCGCCGCCGGCGACGCGTAGTGGTCGTGATCGTGGCCGTGGGTCTCGCTCACTGGTCCACCATCCCGGTATCGGTGGCCGTCAGGCTGCTGGTGCACCCCTGGTGTCCGCCTGGCCATCGCCATGTCGGCTTGCGACTCGATCGCCAGCATGAGTTCTGCGAGGTCCGGCGGCCCAGGACGTGCCGACTGGCTATAGGGCTGAGCGCCATAGAGCGCCGATCAGTGAGCGACCGGCAGACACGTCCTGAGACCACCGGGTGCTTCCCCACTGCGGCAACAGCGAGGAGGCTGACATGCATGATCCCACCGAGACCTTCGGGGGTGTGGACTGGGCCAGCGACGGCCATGCCGTCGCCGTGGTCGACAACACTGGTTCGGTCGTCACTGAGTTCGAGGTGGCGCACACCGCCGACGGGTTGGGTGGCCTGTGCCGACGATTGATCAGAGCTCGAGCACGGCGGGTGGCCATCGAGCGAGCCGACGGTCCCGTCGTTGACGCGCTGGTCGAGGCCGGCTTGGAGGTGGTGGTCGTTTCGAGCCGAGCGGTGAAGTCGCTGCGGACGCGATATGGCACCGCCGGCAACAAGTGCGACCGTTCCGACGCATATGTGCTGGCGGACTGCCTGCGCACCGACGGGCACCGTTGGCCACCGCTGCAACCCGACACCCCAGCGACGATCACGCTGCGCTCCCACGTCCGAGCCCGCAAAGACCTCGTTGAGACTCGGGTGGCGGTCGCCAACCAGCTCCGCGCCCACCTCCAGGTCACATTCCCGGGCGCTGTTGGCCTGTTCCGCGACATCGACAGCCCGATCAGCTTGCGGTTCCTCGAACGATTCCCGTCCACGACCCGCTCCCGATGGCTGTCCCAGAAGCGGCTCGCCGCCTGGCTGCGGGCCAACGGCTACTCCGGCCGTAAGAACCCCGCCGAGCTCTACAGCCGACTCCAACGCGCCGCCCCCGGCGTCGACGGCGATGACGGTGACGCCCGCGGTGCGGTCACCCTCGCATTCGTTGCCGTGCTCAAGAGCCTCCGCGCCCAAATCGACGAGCTCGACACACGCATCACCGAACTCCTCGACGCCCACCCCGACGCCCCCATCTTCCAATCGCTGCCCCGCGCAGGCACCATCCGCGCCGCAACACTTCTCGCTGAGATCGGCGACTGCCGGGCCCGATTCCCCGACGCCGAGTCCCTCGCCTGCCTCGCCAGCGTCGCCCCCTCGACACACGCCTCGGGACGCCACCACGCCGTCACCTTCCGATGGGCCGCCGACAAGAAGCTTCGCAACGCCATCTGCGACTTCGCCGGTGACAGCTGGCGAGCCAACACCTGGGCCGAACACCGCTCCCGCCAACTCCGAGCCGACGGCAAACGACACCCCCACGCCGAACGCATCCTCGCCCGAAGCTGGACCCACATCATCTGGCGCTGCTGGCAAGACGGCGTGCCCTACGACCCCGCCCGCCACGGCGCCCACCGACAACTCACACAAGCCGCCCCTTGACATAGGGCTACTCATGCCGGCTCCAGGTAGCGCTCCCAGAGGTCGATCATGAGCTCGAACGGCGGCTCCTCGGAGGGGCCCCAGAGGTCCACGGACTGGAAGCGCACGGTGTAGACCGGCTCGCGCTCGTCGGCGGCGCGGGGCTCGCCGGGCACCAGGTCGACGCCGATGACGGCCTCCACCTGGCCCTCGACGCCGCGGACGTACCGGGGGCAGCGGTGGTGGCGGACCGGCCGGCATCGGCGTACCCGCACCTGGTCGCCCACCTCGTAGCGGGTGTCGGTGGCGGGATCGAGGGTGAACGGTGCGGCCACGTAGCGTCGGGCCTCCTCGGCGATGTCGCCTCCGCTGCTCGGCGGCACCTCGAGCTCGGGATCGGCGGCGAACGCCTCCCGCCAGCGGTCGAGATCGGCGGGCTCCACGAGGCCCCGGTCGACTGCGCCCCGCTCGGCTGCGAGCAGCCAGCGGACGTAGTAGCTCGACCCCAGGTACTCGGCTGGTGGGAGCCCCTCGAGCCGGGGCCGGGAGACCGCCTGAGCCATGATGCCCACCATCTGCGCCCGGACCTCCCAGGCTTCGTCGTGGGTGCGCTCGGCACCCGGCACCGCGACCGGACCGAAGCCGTGCATGCCCCCCATGTCGTGGACCCCGTCCATGCGCGGAGCGTACCCGACGGCGCGCGACGGCAGCGCCGGCGGGGCGGCGCTCCCGTCGCGGCCAGGAGGCCCGTCCGATCTGGCCTGCCGAGGACTCGACCGCGGCTGCCGCGCCGACCAGGAACGATCCCTCGTTGGTGGCCATCGTGGTGCCCAACCGGTTCGGCGGACCCGTCGTCAGAGGGCTGTCGATGACGGCGACGTTGGTGTCGGGCGCTGCGGCGGCCACCAGGTCCGCCGCCTCCTGAGGCGAAGGCGATCTTCTTCGCGGTACGTTCCCGCCATGGCCGAGTCGCCATTGGCGGGCCGAGTGGCGCTGGTCACCGGGATGTCGAGGCGGATCGGGATCGCCTGGGCGATCGCGGAGCGGCTGGCTGCCGACGGGGCCGAGGTCTTCGCCACCGGCTGGTCGGCCCACGACGCCGAGATGCCGTGGGGGGCCGATCCCGGCGCCCGGCCCGGCGGCGAGCGCATCCACCACGAGGAGGCCGACATGGCCGACCCGGCCACCCCGGCCGCGCTGGTGGACCGGGCGGTCGAGCGCCACGGGCGGCTCGACATCGTCATCGCAGCCCACGCCCGGAGCTCGCACGCGGCCCTGGCGGAGGTGTCGATGGAGGACCTCGACGCCTGCTGGGCCGTGAACGCCCGGGCTTCGCTGATGCTGGCCCAGCGGTTCGGTCAGGTCGCCGATCCGCAGCGCGGCGGCAGCATGGTGCTGTTCACGAGCGGCCAGCACCTGGGGCCCATGGGCGGCGAGATCGCCTACGCGGTCTCCAAGGGGGCCATCCAGCAGATGACGCTCTCGGTGGCCAGCGAGCTGAGCCGGGTGGGCATCACCGTCAACTGCGTCAACCCGGGTCCGGTCGACACCGGCTGGGCCGACGACGAGACCAGAGCCCGACTGACCGCCATGTTCCCGGGCGGACGCTGGGGCCAGCCCTCCGATGTGGCCAACCTGGTGGCGTTCCTCGTCGGCGATCAGGGACGCTGGATCACCGGGCAGACCATCAACAGCGAGGGCGGCTTTGGCTTCGCCTCGCCCGCCGCCGGCGACTGACCGTTGCGTTAGTGTCCCGGCCATGGCGCTACGAGATCTGGTCGGCAGTACGGCGCGGATGAACGCCGGGTTCTGGCGCGAGGTGGCCCGGGCGGTGTCGCCCGAGCCGCCGCCTCCACCGACGCCGGTTGCGGCTCCGGCGGACGAGGCCGCGAGCGTCCCCGAGGGCGGGATGCTGGTCCCGATCGACACCTGGACGCGCGTGCTCGACCAGCTCGCCAACCTGCACCAGGCCGGCCAGGAGCTGGCCGAAGCCCGGGAGCGGGCGGCGCGAGCCGAGACCGAGGCTGCCTTCCTGCGGGAGCAGCTGGCCACCCTCCGCACCACCCGGAGGGCACCCCCACGTCGCCGGACGGCGTCGGCGCCCGCCCGGCCGGCCGCGACCACCCCCGGCGGGGCCCGCGCCGCGGTGGCCCGGGTCCGCAGCCGGGTCAACACGTGGCGCCTCGTTCGATGACACCCCCGGCCACGGCAGCCCGTAGACTCTGAGCAGCGCAGCGGCCCAGCGGTCCCGGCGCGCACCCCCCCACGCCAATCAGGAGGTCCGGGAACAATGGCGTTCCTCGAGTCCGAAGTCGACGCAACCGAGCAGTGGTTCGCGTCCGACCGCTTCCGGGAGACCACCCGGCTCTACTCCGCTCGCCAGGTGGTGGAGCAGCGGGGAACGATCCCGCACGACTACACCGTGGCCCGGGTCGCCGCCGAGGGGTTCTACCGCCGCCTCACGGAGCTGCGCGACGCGGGTCGGAGCATCACCACCTTCGGGCCCTACTCGCCCGGCCAGGCCGTGGCCATGAGGCGGGCCGGTATCGAGGGCATCTACCTGGGGGGCTGGGCCACCTCGGCCAAGGGCTCGCTCCACGAGGACCCCGGCGCCGACCTCGCCAGCTACCCGCTCAGCGCCGTGCCCGACGAGGCTGCCGGCCTGGTCCGGGCCCTGCTCGCCGCGGACAAGAACCAGCAGTACGCCCGATCGCGGATGACCGACGAGGAGCGCGCCGAAACCCCGGAGGTCGACTTCACCCCCTTCATCATCGCCGACGCCGACACCGGCCACGGCGGCGACGCCCACGTGCGGAACCTCGTCCGCCGCTTCGTCGAGGTGGGCGTCCCCGGCTACCACATCGAGGACCAGAAGCCCGGGGTCAAGAAGTGCGGCCACCAGGGGGGCAAGGTCCTGGTGCCCAGCGACGAGCAGATCAAGCGCCTCAACGCCGCCCGGTTCCAGCTCGACATCATGGGCGTGCCCGGCATCATCGTGGCCCGCACCGACGCGGAGGCCGCCACCCTGCTCGACGGCTCGGCCGACGAGCGGGACCAGCCGTTCATCCTCGGCGCCACCAACCTCGACATCCCGTCGTACAAGCACGTGTTCCTGGCCATGCTCGAGTCGTTCTTCGACGCCGGGGTGCGCGAGCTCAACGGTCACCTGCTCTACTCCGTGCCCGACGACCAGATGGCGGCGGCCGTGCGCTGGCTGGACACCAGCGGCCTGTCCAAGCAGATCGGCGAGGCGGCGGCCGACGTGCTGGCCGGGAACGTCACCGCCGACGCCGCCCTCGACGAGGTGGGCAGCTCCTTCGTCGACGCCTGGCAGACCGCCGCGGGTCTCATGACCTACGCCGAGGCCGTCACCGAGGCCATGGCCTTCGCCGCCGACGAGGGCAAGGAGCTGGCGATGACCGCCCAGGAGTGGGAGCAGCTCGCCGCCACCGCCTCGTGGTACGAGGCCCGGCGCACCGCCGCCTCGTTGGGCCTCGACGTGGCCTGGGACGCCGAGGTGGCCAAGACCCCGGAGGGCTACTACCAGGTGCAGGGGGGCATCCCGTACGCCATCGCCAAGTCGCTCGCCGCGGCGCCCTTCGCCGACCTGCTGTGGATGGAGACCAAGACCGCCGATCTCGACGATGCCCGCCAGTTCGCCGAGGCCGTCCACGCGGTGTACCCCGGCAAGATGCTCGCCTACAACCTCTCGCCATCGTTCAACTGGGACACCACCGGGATGACCGACGACGAGATGCGGGCGTTCCCGGCCGAGCTGGCTCGCATGGGGTTCGTGTTCAACTTCATCACCTACGGCGGCCACCAGATCGACGGCCTCGCCGGTGAGGAGTTCGCGGCGTCGCTGCTGGAGGACGGCATGCTGGCGCTGGCGCGACTGCAGCGGAAGTTCCGGCTGGTCGAGTCCCCGTACCGGACCCCCCAGACCCTCGTCGGCGGACCTCGCCTCGACGCCGCGCTCATGGCATCGTCGGGCCGCACCGCCACCACCAAGGCCATGGGCAAGGGATCGACCCAGTACCAGCACCTGGTCCAGACCGAGGTGCCCGTGCGCCTCCTGGAGAAGTGGCTCGAGGAGTGGGCCGGGGTCCACTCGATCGACCAGACCCTCTCGGTCTCGCTGCGGCCCCACACTCCGGGCTCGGAGGTCCTCGAGCTGTCGGTCACCGGCGACGGCGACGAGGCCATCGCCAACGTGGTGTTCTCCGTGATCACCGACCGCCGGGGCCGGGGGATCCTGATGGTCCGCGACCAGAACAACTTCCGGCCCGAGATGCGGCGCAAGCGGCTCATGTCACTGCTGCACCTGTTCCTGATCTACCGCTACCGGATCGAGGCGGTGCACTTCATCACCCCCACCCACGACAACCACCTGCAGACCCAGGGCATGCAACACAACGGGGTCTTCGGGGCGGTCACCGACGAGGTGGGCGAGATCATCGTGGCCGAGGTGAACGTGCCCGACGTGCGCTCGCTCATCGCCGAGGACGGCACCGCCCTCACGGACTTCATCAACGCCTCGTCCGGCTGACGCCGCGCTTTGTGGTGGATCAGCGCCAGTCGCCGACCCGGACGCAGCGGTTGGTCATGGTGCCGATGCCCTCGATGGTGGTGGTGATCACGTCACCATCCGCCAGCAGCTCGTCCTGGCTCATGCCCACCCCGTGTGGCGTCCCGGTGAAGATGATGTCGCCGGTCTGCAGCGAGGTGATGTGGGACAGGAACGACACCAGGTGGGCCACGTCGAAGATCAGGTTCGAGGTCCGGTCGTCCTGGCGGAGCTCGTCGTTCACCCAGGTCCGGAGGCGCAGGTCGGTGGGGTCCTCGAAGCTGTCGGTGGACACGACCCAGGGCCCGATGGGCCCGAAGGTGTCGAACGACTTGCCCAGGTCGAAGTGGGTGGGCGGGGTCATGAACTGGGTCGGCCGGTCGGAGATGTCCTGGCCCACGGTCAGGCCCACCACGTGGTCCCAGGCCCGGCCGGGCTCGATGTCGTGGCCGGGCTCGCCGATGACCACCACCAGCTCGCCCTCGTAGTCCACCCCGTCGCTGCGGAGCCGCACCTCGGAGGTGGGGCCGACGATGCAGCTCGGGAACTTCGTGAACACCAGCGGGTCGGCGGGGAGCGCGGCGCCGGACTCGGCGGCGTGCTGCGCGTAGTTCAGGCCCACCCCGTAGCAGTTCCGGGGCCGGGGGACCGGCGGGCCGAGCTCGACGTCGGCCAGCGCTCCCGTCGGATCGGCGTCACCCAGACCCTCGGCGAGGCGCGAGAGCCCGGCGGGGTCGGCCAGCGCCGCCATCGGGTCGGCAGCGGCCGTCCCGCCGGAGAGGGCCTCGAGGTCGTGGTAGTGGTCGCCGTCGACGAGGGCGGCCCGCCCGTCGACGGATGCGAGTCGGAACGGCATGGCAGCGGATGCTACCGCCGCCCGGGGGGCTCAGTCGTCGGTGTCGCCGTCCTCGGGCTCGTTCGGGTCCTCGGCCTCGGCGCCGACCACGTTGAAGTCCTCGTCGAGCTGCACGTCGACCTCGGAGCCGTCGTCGAGGGTGACCTCGACCTCGTAGTAGCTCTCCTCGTCGCCCACCTCGGTCTCGGTGACCCGGCCCTCGCCGGTGTGGGCCAGCGCGGCGGCGCTGGCTCGTTCGAGCGCCGGCCCGGTGATGGGGGTCTCGTTGTCGTCGCCGGCACCGCTGGCGAGGGCGATGCCCGTGCCCCCGGCGGCCAGGCCGATGGCAGCAGCGCTGGCGATGATGATCTTGGTGGAGCGCTTCATGATGGTTCTCCCTGGGGGGCGGGGGTCGGTTCTGCGGGGTCAGTATGCGGGTTGGCCGCTGACACCGACCTGACCCCGATCGGACCCGTTCAGCTCCGGGTCAGCTTCGGCGTGGAATCCTGGTGCCGAGCCGGATCACCATGAAGCTGCTGCTGGTCGAAGACGACAAGAAGATCGCCACCGCGGTCAAGCGCGGCCTGGAGGCCGAGCACTACGCGGTTGAGGTGGCCCTCGACGGCGACACCGGCCTGTGGCTGGCCACCGAGGGCTCCTTCGACCTGATCATCCTCGACATCATGCTGCCCGGCCGCAACGGGTACCAGATCTGCGCCGAGCTCCG
>JBFKRY010000023.1:0-29642 GCA_041636995.1 Acidimicrobiales bacterium
ACCACCGCGGCCATGGTGACCAGCGCGTACATGAGCGCCGAGTGGATGTCCCGCCGGAACTCACCACGGGTGAGGGTGATGGCGGCCCGCTGGGCCACCGAGTCCTGCTGATCGAGCTCGCGCAGGCCCGCCTCCAGCCGACCGAGCAGCCGAAGTCGCAGCCTGGCGGATCGCCCCCACACGTAGGTCGCCGCCGAGGACAGCACGGCGAGGATCACCAGGATGGCGGTTTCCATGGACGCTCAATCGTAGCGTCCGGGGTGTCCGAGTTACAGACAGTGCCGTGCTCCCGGCGCAACGCTCGGCACGTTTTGCCTGCTCAGAGCAACTGTGTGAGGTCATTCCGAACGGCGGCGCACCCGGAGCTTGATGGGGGTGGACCCCATCGACAGCTCGTCGCGCAGCCGGTTCTCCAGATATCGCAGGTAGGTCTGGGGCAGGGTCCGGTTGGCGAACAGCGTGAACGTGGGCGGGTCCGTGGCCCCTTGGGTGGCATAGAGCACCCGGGCCCCACCGGGGGCCGGATGGGCCGCCTGGGCGGCCCGGATGACCGCGTTCACGTCGCGGGTGGGGACGCGTCGACGATAGTCCTCGATGGTGCCGGCCAGGATCGGGAGCAAGCGATGCACCCCCTTTCCGGTGAGCGCGGAGATACGCAGCACCGGCGGCTCGCCCAGGAACCGCAGCTTGGTGGCGACCTGGTCGGCCACGTCGTGGCGGGCCTCGGTGTCCAGCAGCTCCCACTTGTTGAGCATCACCACCACGGGGCAGCCGGCGGCGTCGACCCGCTCGGCGAGCCGCTGATCCTGGTGGGTCACCCCCTCGGTGGCGTCGATGACCAGCAGGGCGACATCGGCGCCGTCGATGGCCCGCAGCGCCCGGACCAGCGAGTAGTACTCGGTCTCCTCGTCGATCCTGGCCTTGCGGCGCATCCCGGCGGTGTCGATGAACCGCACCGACCCCAGCTCGGTCTCCACCACGGTGTCGATCGCGTCGCGGGTGGTTCCCGGCTGGTCGTGGACCACGGATCGATCCTCGCCGATGAGACGGTTGAACAGCGTCGACTTACCGACGTTGGGGCGGCCCACGATGGCGATCCCGAGCATGCGGTCGTCGGCGGGGCGGAGGTCCGACGATGCGCCGCCCTCGGGCTCGTCGGGCTCGGGCAGCTCGGCGACGACGGCGTCGAGGAGGTCGGCGGTGCCGCGACCGTGCAGCGCCGAGACCGGGAACGGCTCGCCCAGCCCCAACGACAGGAACTCCCAGATACCGGCCTGGTGACCGGCGTCGTCGCACTTGTTGGCCACGACGAAGGTGGAGCCCCGGCGTCGTTGCAGCAGGTCGGCCACCAGGGCGTCCTCGCCGGTCACCCCCACCCGGACGTCCACGACGAGCAGGGCCACGTCGGCCTCGGTGATGGCCCGCTCGGCTTGCCGGCTGACCTTGTCGTCGAGGTCGCTGGCCCGCCCCGAGGGCATCCAGCCCCCGGTGTCGATCACCACGAAGCCGCGGCCGGCCCAGTCGGTCTCGACCTCCTTGCGATCCCGGGTGACGCCGGGCCGCTCCTCGACGATGGCCTCCCGGCGGCCGAGGATCCGGTTGACGAGCGTGGACTTGCCCACGTTGGGCCGCCCCACCACGGCCACCGTCGGCAACCGCTCGGCGGGCTCGCTCATCGTTGCGGGCAGAGCGCAGCGCGGAGCGCGATGCCGTCGGTGGCGACGACCTCCACCGGCCTCGGCAGCTCCTCGGGGGTGGTGCCGTCGAGGAACCGGCCACGCGACAGGCAGATGTCGGGGACGAGGTAGCGATGCCCGTGGGGCTCGCAGGCCAGCACCCGGGCCAGGTCCTCCCCCACCATGAGGCCCGCCACCGCCACGTTGCCGCCGAAGAAGTGGTTGGCCACCGGGATCACCCGCACGTCGTTGCGCCCCAGCTCGGCCACCAGCGGTGCCAGCACCCGAGCCCCGTAGCTGCCCGTGAGAATGCCGACCGGGGCGTCGGGGCGGGGCCGCAGCGACACCGGGGTGGGCTCGGTCCGCGGCGCCCGGTAGCCGTCCGCGGGCGCGCCCTCCACCCAGGCGAAGAACCCCGAAGCCGGCCCGGTGGGGTGGTCCACCTGGCCCCGGAGCTCACGAGCGAACGTGGTGGCGATGCCGACGCCGTCCTCGTGCATGTCGAATCCCTCGTAGGCCTCGGCGGGCGGGAACGGCTCGTCGGCCATCAGGTAGTACTCGTCCGCGGCATGGACCAGCCGCCGGCCCACGTGCGCGAGGTAGGTCTCCTGCCAGCGATGGACCGAGTCCAGGACGCGTCGGGCCTCGGCCGCGGTGTGGGGTCGGAGCCGGGCCTCGCTGGTGTGCTTGCTGACCCCGAGAGGGACGGCGCAGATCGTGCGAAGGTCGCGGTAGATCTCCAACACGGTGCAGAGGGTGTCGTCGAGCACGGACCCGTCGTTCACCCCCGGGCACACCACCACCTGGCCGTGGACCTCGATGCCGTGGTCGAGCAGGGCTCGGAGCCAGCGCAGGCTGGTGCCGCCCCGCTTGTTCCGCAGCATCTCGCTGCGGATGTCGGGATCGGTGGCGTGGATGCTGACGTTGATCGGCGACAGCCGCTCGGTGACCACCCGCTCGAGATCGGCCTCGGTGAAGCGGGTGAGGGTGGTGAAGTTCCCGTACAGGAACGAGAGCCGGTAGTCGTCGTCCTTCAGGTAGAGGCTGGGGCGCAGGCCCGGGGGCAGCTGGTAGATGAAGCAGAACTCGCAGTGGTTGTCGCAGGTCCGGACCTGGTCGAACAGCGCCGAGTTCACCTCCACGCCGAGCGGCTCGCCGGCCTGCTTTCGCACCTCGG
This sequence comes from Acidimicrobiales bacterium, assembly GCA_041636995.1. Lineage (GTDB taxonomy): Bacteria > Actinomycetota > Acidimicrobiia > Acidimicrobiales > UBA8592 > JBFINV01. The sequence continues at coordinate 2,854 of JBFKRY010000023.1, forward strand.
CATCGACGAGCAGGTGCCCTCGCCGCACCTCGATGTCGAGGGACGGGCCGTCGGTGAGCAGCTGGTAGGCGATGACGTCGCGGGGCACCTCCCCGTTGATGCTGAGCAGCTCGTCGCCCACGCCGATCCCGGCCGCAGCGGCCGGCGACCCGGGCGCGACCTCGACGACGCGTGGAGCGGACATGGGTTCAGGCTACGGGCTGGGCCAGGCCGCAACGCGTCCGCCTCCGGGCGCAAGACCGCCGCAACCGGCCGTCGGTCCCCGGTTCCGGACGGCGCTGGATTCGCGAGACTGGGTGCCGTGGAGTCCGACCTCGCCCGCCCACCGTGCGCCGCATCCGGCGCCACTGCGGCCACACTGGGCCCGTGAACGTCGATCGGGTGCTGCTCGCCGCGCCGCGTGGGTTCTGCGCCGGCGTCGAGATGGCCATCAAGGCCCTGGCCTGGATGGTGCGCGCCTTCGACCCGCCGGTCTACTGCTACCACGAGATCGTCCACAACAAGCTGATCGTGGAGCGCTTCGAGGCCCTCGGCGTGGTCTTCGTCGACGACATCGACGAGGTGCCGCCGGGCCGCCCCATCATGCTGAGCGCCCACGGCTCGGCCCCCGAGGTGGTCCGTGCCGCAACCGAGCGGGGCAGCTACATGGTGGACGCGGTCTGCCCGCTGGTCACCAAGGTCCACCACGAGGTGAAGGTCCGCTCCGGCAAGGGCTACCAGATCGTGTACGTGGGCCACGAGGGCCACGAGGAGGCCGTGGGCACCATGGCCGTCGCCCCCGAGGCCATCCACCGGGTCGAGAGCACCGACGAGGTCGCAGCCCTCCCCGACTTCGACCAGCCGGTGGCGCTGCTGGCCCAGACCACGCTCAGCCACCGCGACTGGGCCGACGTGCTCGACGCCACCCGTAATCGCTTCCCCGACCTGTGGACCCCCGGACGCTCGGATCTGTGCTTCGCCACCACCAACCGCCAGGGCTCGCTGACCGCCATCGCCGAGCGTTGCGATGCGGTGGTGGTCATCGGCAGCGCCAACTCCTCGAACACCCGGGCCCTGGAGCGGCTGGCCGTCGAGGCCGGCTGTCCCCGGGTGCTCCGGGTCAACGCCGCCGACGAGCTGCCCGACGATCTGTCGGGCACCGTCGGGGTCACCGCCGGCGCGTCGGCGCCCGAGGAGCTGGTGGCATCGGTGCTCGAGACCCTCGATCCCGCGGATGGCATCGAGGAGCTGCGGACCACCAGCGAGGACGAGTACTTCCCACCGCCGCGAGCCCTCCGCGACCTGATCGGGGCCGTGGGGCTGCTCGCCCGCCGGGGCCTACGACCCGACGGCGACGCCCCTGCGCTCGACGACCGGCGCCTCGACGCGTCCGACGTGCTGGCCGCGCTGCGATGATCGGGCGTCGGGCGCTCGGCCTGCTGGCAATGGCGTCCCTGGCGGCGACGGCCTGCAGCCAGTCGAGCGGCGCCGCCGCCTGCTCCGAGCCGGAACGGATCGTCGAGGCGGGCAACGTCCACGTGCTGCCCGGCGCCGAGGTCACCTTCGATCTCAGCCCCCCGACCTCGGGGCCCCACGAGATCCCGGCTCCCCCGGCGGGAGTCCACGACGATCCCATCAGCGAGCCCCGACAGGTCGCCGCCATCGAGTCCGGCATGGTCATCCTGCAGCACGGCAGCGAGGTGGCCGCCGCCGACGTGCACATGCTGCGCGCCCTGGCCGACGATCGGGGCGTGATCGTGGCCCCCGGCGCCCGGGCCTTCGACGACGGTGCCAGCATCGCCTTCACCGCCTGGGGCACCCGCCAGCTGTGCAGCGGCCTCGATCTCGCCGCCGCCGAGTCGTTCGTCGACCGCTACCTGGGCGTCTCCTCCCTGGACCACGGCGACTGATCGCCCGGCGGCTCGGGGAGCGGATCCGGGTTCGGGCAGCCCGCCAGCTCCTGGGCCCGGTCGAAGAGATCCTGGAGGGTGACCCGCAGCTGGTCCGACGCGGTCCGCAGCTGGGACCGGCTGACCCGGCGCCCGTCGGGGTTGGCCGGGGCTGCGATGGGCTCGCCGTAGACGAAGACCAGCTTGGTGGGCTTCGGGAGCTTCGCCCCCTTGGGCATGGCCCGCTCGGACCCGCCGATGCCCACCGGCAGGATCGGGGCCCCGGTCCGCACCGACAGCCAGACCGCACCGTCGTGCATGGGGTGGACCCTGGGCCCCGACTTGCGCTCGCCCTCCGGGAACACCACCAGCGGCTCGCCGCGCTCCAGCACGCCGGCAGAGGCCTTGAGGGCGCTGCGGTCGGCCGACGCCGCTCGATCGAGGGGGAACCCGCCGAGGGTGGTGAGGAACCAGGCCCAGAAGCGCTTCCGGAAGAGCGAGCCCTTGGCGAGGTAGCGCAGCCGGCGGTGACAGGTCGCGCCCACGAGGGGCACGTCGAGGTTGGACCGGTGCACCGGCGAGATGATGACCGCGCCGTGCGCGGGCATGTTCGACCGCTGACGCACCGTGGCCCGGAAGTAGACCCGAGCCACCAGATGGGCCAGCAGGTGCAGCACCCCGTAGGTGAGCCGGGAGCCGAGCGGCATCCGCCCGCCGGGCTCGTGGTGGGCGTCCTGGTCAGCCACCGAACAGCTCCACCACTCGGTCCACCACGTGGTCCACGCTGAGCCCGGTGGTGTCGACGACCACTGCGTCGGCCGCCTCGACGAGCGGCGAGTCCGCTCGGCTGCTGTCCTTGCGATCGCGGATGCGGAGATCCCCGGCCGTGGCCTCCGCAGCCTGGCCGGTCTCGGCGGCGCGGCGTCGGGCTCGCTCCTCCAGCGAGGCGGTGACGTACACCTTCAGACGGGCGGACGGGAAGACGACCGTGCCGATGTCACGGCCCTCCAGCACCCCGCCACCACGGCGCCGAGCCCAGGCCCGTTGCTGGCGCCGCAAGGTGGCGCGGACCGCGGGGTTGGCGGCCACCTGGCTGACCGCCGCAGTCACCGGTTCGGAGCGGATCGCCGCAGTGACGTCCACCCCGTCGACCTCGACCGTGTCCAGGCCCACGACGATGTCGAGGTGGCGGGCCAGGTCCGCCAACGCCACCTCGTCGCTGGGATCGAGGCCCCGCTCGAGCGCGGCCAGAGTGACGCTGCGGTACATGGCCCCGGTGTCCAGGTACTGGAGCCCGAGCTGCCGGGCGGCAGCCCGGCCCACGGTGGACTTGCCCGAGCCGCTGGGCCCGTCGATGGCCAGGATCGCCAGGTCGGCGTCGCCGGCGGCCCGCAGGGCGTCGAGGGTGTCGTAGAACTCGGGGAAGGTCTTGGCCACGCACTGGGGCTCGGCGATGGCGATGCCGGGGACCACCAGGCCCAGCACCGAGAACGCCATGGCGATCCGGTGGTCGTCGTAGGTCTGGACCACGCCGCCGTGGACCGGGCTCGGGCGGACCACGTAGCCGTCCGCCTCCTCTTCCGCGTCGGCACCCAGGCGGCGCAGCTCGGCGACGACAGCAGCGATGCGGTCGCTCTCCTTGGTACGGATGAACCCGATCCCTCGGGCCCGCACCGGACCGGAGGCCAGCGGGGCGATGGCCCCGAGGGTCGGCGCGGTGTCGGAGATGTCGGTCAGGGACACGTCGACGCCGCCGAGGGCGCCGGTGCCGGCGACCTGGGTTCGATCAGCCGACCGGGTGACCGACGCTCCCATCGCCGCGAGCACGTCGACGAAGCCCACGTCGCCCTGGATCGAGCCAGTGCCCAGCCCGTCGACGGCCACCCGGCCGCCGGACACCGCCGCGGCGGCGAAGAAGTAGGAGGCCGCCGAGGCATCGGGCTCCACCCGGTAGTCGCCGGCCCGGTAGCTCCCGGGCGGCACCTCGTAGACCCGACCGTCGGTCACCGCCACTGGCACGCCGAAGCTGGCCATGACGGCCACGGTCATCGCGATGTAGGGGACCGACACGACCTCGCCGGTGAGCTCGAGCCGGAGGCCCTTCTCCATGATCGGTCCGGCCAGCAGCAGCGCCGAGACGAACTGGCTGGACACGTGGCCGGGCAGCGTGGCCGAACCCCCGGTGAGCCCAGCGGTGTCGAAGCGGACCGGCAGTTCCCCATGGGCATCGGCGCCCGCCGGGTGAGCGCCCAGCTGCACCAGGGCGTCGAGCAGCTCGCGCTGGGGCCGGCGCCGGATCTGGGCGTGCCCGTCGACGGTGCAGCCCCCGCCTGCGATGGCAGCCAGCGGCAGCACGAAACGGGCGGTGGTGCCGGACTGGCGGGCCCACAGGCTGGCCCCGCCGTCGAGCCGGGCGCCGCGCCCGTGGACCGTCATCGTGTGAGCTCCGCGGTCGACGCCCACCACGACGCCGAGCGCAGCGAGGCAGTCGACCATCGCCATGGTGTCCTCGGCCACGAGCGCGCCGGAGAGCACCGACGGGCCCGACGACAGCGCCGCCGCCACCAGGGCACGATTGGTGATGCTCTTGGACCCCGGGAGGGCGATGTCGGCGTCGGGGGGGCGGGTGAGGGGGTCGACCTGGAGCGGGCCCGCGCTCACGACTGCTCCAGGGGGCGGGTGGACGGGTTGTAGCCGTGGGCCATCAGCGCACCCACGAGCCGCTCTGACTTGGCCTCGGGCACGATCAGGATGAGGGTGCCACCCTGGCCCTCGAACGAGTGCGCGATCTCGATGTCGTAGATGTTGACGTCGATGTCGGTGGCCAGCCGGGTGACCTTGGCCAGCTCCCCGGGCTGATCCGGCACCACCACCCGCAGCTCGGCGAGCGGCTGGTCGAGCGGCACACCGGTGGGCAGGTTGACCCGGGCCACCCGGGCCCGCTCCAGGGTGCCCAGCAGGGCGGCGCGGTCGTCGGCCGCCACCTGGGCCCGGATGGCTCCGAGATCGGCGATCAGGTGGTCGAGCACCCCGGCGATCGCCGCCGCGTTCTCGCGGCAGATGTCGAGCCAGATGCTCGGCTCCCCCGCGGCGATGCGCGTCATGTCCCGGAACCCCCCGGCCGCCAACCGGAGCAGGGCCCGGTGCCGGCTCGACTGGGTGTCGGCGAGCGCCATCAGGGTGACCGCCGCCAGGTGCGGGACGTGGGAGACCACGGCCACCAGCTGGTCGTGGGCCGCGGGATCGATGGTGATGACCTCGGCGCCGAGGTCGGCGACGACGGCGCGCACCGCCGCGTAGGTCTCGTCGCTGCTCTGCTCGCTCGGGGTCAGGACCCAGACCGCACCGTGGAAGAGATCGGCGCGGGCACCGCGCACACCGGAGTGCTCGCTGCCGGCCATCGGGTGCCCGGCGACGAAGCGGGGGTCGGCGATCTGGGCCACCACCGGGGCCTTGACGCTGCCCACGTCGGTGACCAGCGGCGCGCCGGCGTCGAGCATCTCCTTCACCGTGGCCGCGATGGCGCCGACGGGGGTGGCCACGACGGTGATGTCGGCTCGGGCCGGGTCGCTGATCTCGTCGACCACGCCCAGCTCCAGGGCATCAGCTGCGACTGCCGGGCTGATGTCGGCGCCGATCACGAACCAGCCCCGTTCCCGCAGCGCCAGCCCCACGGACCCGCCGATCAGCCCGAGGCCGACCACGCCCGCGCGGCGAGAGGACTGGCGTGCGTCAGACATCGGCCGCATGGTACCGCCGGGTCCGGGGAGCGACCCTGCTCCCGCCTCAGGGGGCCACGGGCTCGGTGGCCCGCTCGAGGGCGCGGACCTCGGCCTGGTCGAGCCGCCGCCACTCCCCCGGCTTCAGGCGCCGGTCGGACAGGGGACCGATCCTGGTGCGCACCAGGCGCTCCACCGGATGGCCCACGGCCTCGCACATCCGGCGCACCTGCCGGTTGCGGCCCTCGTGGATGACGATGCGGAGCACGCCCGGGCTCGGCTGGGAGACTCGCGCCGGCGCGGTCACCCCGTCGTCGAGCTCGACGCCCTGGCGCAGCCGGCGCAGCGCCCCCCGCGACGGCTCTCCGCGGACGTGGGCCAGGTACTCCTTGTCGACGCCGAAGGACGGGTGGGTGAGCCGGTGGGCCAGCTCGCCGTCGTTGGTGAGCAGAAGCAGCCCCTCGGTGTCGAGGTCGAGGCGGCCGACGGGGAACACCCGGACGTCGTCGGGCACCAGTTCCAGCACCGTCGGCCGACCCTGGGGGTCGTCGGCGGTGGTCACGACCCCGGCCGGCTTGTGCAGCAGGTAGTGGACCAGATCGGGACCCAGGCCCACCGGGATCCCGTCGACGGCGACCCGGTCGTGGCGCACGTCGATGCGCCGCCCCAGCCGGGCCGTCTCCCCGTTGACCGTGACCCGCCCGTCCTCGATCAGCTCCTCGCAGGCCCGGCGGCTGGCCACACCGGCGCGAGCGAGCACCTTCTGGAGGCGCTCGCCGGGGTCGGTACCGTCCGCGTCGTCACGACCCGGGTCGTCACGACCCGCGCCGTCAGCCGCCTCCACCGGGCTCGACCACCGGTTCGGGCCGCAGGCCCTCCTCGAGGGCCTCCACCACGTCGGCGCCCGGGACGAACTGGGCGAGCGGCGGCAAGTCGTCGAGCGAGTCGAGCCCGACCCGCTCGAGGAACAGCGGCGTGGTCCCGAAGAGCACCGCGGTGCCGGGCCCGGGATCGCGGCCGACCTCCATGACGTAGCCGCGCTGCTGCAGGGTGCGCAGGACGCCGTCGACGTTGACCCCGCGGATGGCCGCGACCTGCATCCGGGAGATCGGCTGCTTGTAGGCGACGATGGCGAGGGTCTCGAGCGCCGCCGCCGACAACCGCGAGGTCTGGCCCTCGAGCACGAAGCGCTCGATGTAGGGGGCCAGGTCCGGGTGGGACTGGAACCGGTAGCCGCCCGCCACCCGGACCAGCGCGAAGCCGCGCTGGTGGTCGGCGTACTCGGCGGCCAGGGCGTCGCAGGCGGCCTCGATGTCGGCGCGAGGCACCTCGAGCAGCTGGGCCAGCACCGCGGGCTCCACCGGGTGGTCGGCGACCATCAGGATGGCCTCGATGGCGCGTCGGGTCTCGAGGGTGGTCATGGATCAGCCTTCGTACAGGTCGATGACGGTCAGGTCGGTGTCGGCGCCGCCGGTCCACTCGACGGTGAGGGTGCCGAAGGTGGTGAGCTGGGTGAGCGCCACCAGGCCCTGCTTGTAGAGCTCGAGCAGCGCCAGGAAGTAGACGACCACCTCCATGCGCTCGACCGCCGACGAGGTGAGCGCCCGCAGGGTGGTCCGGCCGGCCAGCGGCAACTCCTCGACCAGCGACGCCACCGTCTCGGACACGGTGATCTTGGCCGGGGTCACGTGGTACAGGTCGATGGCGGGCCTGGGGCGCGGCGCCAGCGCGTGGGCGGCCGCCGCCAGCAGATCGTCGGGAGTCACCCCTTCGAGCAGATCGGGGACCAGGCCCACGAAGCGCTCCTCGAGCCCGGCGGTGCGGGGGTACGAGCGTCCGGCCTCCACGGCGAAGGCCTCGAGCTGGCGGGCCGCGTCCTTGAAGGTCTTGCACTCCAGGAGCCGCGCCAGCAGCAGGTCGCGCTCCTCCCAGAGGGCCAGCTCGTCGTCGAGACCGATGTCGCCGTCGCCGGGGAGGAGCCGGCGGCTCTTCAGCTCGACCAGGGTGGCCGCGATCAGCAGGAACTCGGTGGCGACCTCGAGATCGAGCTCACGCATCCGGTCGAGCTCTGCCAGGTAGGCGTCGACGATGGCCCCGAGGGACACGTCGTACAGGTCGACCTCGTCGCGCAGGATCAGGTGCAGGAGCAGGTCGAACGGCCCCTCGTACACCGGGGTCTGCACCTTGTAGGCCACGGAGCGAGCATAGAGGCCCCTGCCCGCGGCGGAGCGCACCCCTTCGGGCCGGATCGGGCCACACTTGAGGGATGCGGATCTCGGTCGTGGGGTCGCCGGGCAGTGGCAAGACCACCCTGGCGCGCCGGGCCGCCGAGCGACTCGGCTGCGACCACATCGAGCTCGACGCCATCCACCACCAGCCGAACTGGGAGCCGCTGGAGAGCGAGCTCTTCGTCGAGCGCCTCGAGGCCCGCCTGGCGGCCGAGGCCTGGGTGTGCGACGGCAACTACCTCCGCACCCACGGCGGGCTGGTCCAGGCCCGGGCCGACACCATCGTGTGGTTCGATCTCCCCCGGGCCACGGTGCTGCGCCAGGTGACCTGGCGCACGGTGCGACGGGTGGTGCGGCGCGAGGTGCTGTGGAACGGCAATCGGGAGCCGTTGACCAACCTCACCAGGTGGGACCCACGGCTGAACATCATCCGGTGGGCCTGGACGTGTCACGAGGAGTACCGCCGGGCCTTCGAGCGGCTGTCGACCGACGGGACCTGGCGACATGCCACAGTCGTACGGCTGCGGGACCGGGACCAGGCCGATCGATGGCTGCAGGAGACCGACCCATGCCGATGAACCCGTCCACCCGGATCACTCGCCTGCTGGTGGCGGCGGTGCTGGCGCTGGTCGGCGCCGGCTGCAGCTCGGAACCGATCGTGGTCCAGGGAGGCCGGGTCGCTCCTCCCGAGGAGGTCCAGGCCCAGCTGGACGAGCTGGCGCCCGAGCCCGAGACCATCCTGGCCCCGGACTTCGAGCTGCAGCTGGAGCCGGGGCAGGATCCCGACGAGATCCTCGACTTCGGCTTCGACGAGCTGGATCTCGACGACCTCGAGGGCGACGAGCCCAGCCTCGACGTGGGCTCACCCGAGGGGCCCGACGATGCCATCGTCTCGCTGTGCCCGGCGGTCGCCCGGCTGGTGGGCGACGACGCCGGCGAGTCGGCCGGCGACGAGGTCGACGCGCTCACCCGGGCCACGCCCGACCCGTGGCGGGCGCAGCTGGAGTCGATCGACGCCACGGCCTTCGACCCCGCGGCACCGCCACCGGAGATCGACGTGGCCGGGCTCGACGGCTACTACTACGACACCTGCTCGGTGCCGCTGTTCGCGGGGGCGACCCAGCTGCGGGCGGGGTGTGTGGGCGTGAGCGCCGGCGCCGACGGGCGGTCCTGCTCCCGGGCCCGGGTGGAGGACGAGCTGGGCGGGCTCTGCTTCGACGAGGCCGCTCCCGCCGGCCAGACCCGGGTGTTCGTGCTCCTCTCCTGCGTCTCGGGCCTCCCCGCGAACTGACCGGCCGTGACACAGGGGTCTGACCCCGCGTGTCACCAAGTTGTCTACAACTTGTATTGTCGCGCGTGGTCGAGCGGGCAGGGCCTAGCCTGGCCCGCCATGGCACGTGTGTTCAGCGGCATCCAGCCCTCGGGTGGCCTCCACATCGGCAACCTGTTCGGTGCCCTGGTCAACTGGGTCCGGCATCAGGACGAGCACGACCCGGTCTACTGCGTGGTCGACCTCCACGCCCTCACCTTGCCAAAGGACCCGGCCCAGCTCCGGGCCGACACCCTGGAGCTGGCCCAGCTGCTGATCGCGGTGGGGATCGACCCGGACCGAAGCATCCTGTTCGTCCAGAGCCAGGTCCACGAGCACGCAGAGTGCGCCTGGCTCATGGAGTGCACCGTCAGCTACGGCGAGCTCAGCCGGATGACGGCCTTCAAGGACAAGGCCGAGCGCAGCGAGTTCATCTCCGGCGCGCTGTTCACCTACCCGGCGCTGCAGGCGGCCGACATCCTGCTGTACGACACCGACCTGGTGCCCGTCGGCGACGACCAGCGCCAGCACGTCGAGATCACGCGCGACATCGCCGAGCGGTTCAACCACCGCTACGGCGAGACCTTCGTGGTCCCCGAGCACGTGATCCCGCCGATCGGCGCCCGGGTGATGGACCTCAAGAGCCCGGACCGCAAGATGTCGAAGTCCGAGGAGTCGGCAGGCACCGTCCTGTTGCTCGACGACCTCGGGCTCACCGAGAAGAAGTTCCGGCGCGCCGTCACCGACAGTGAGACCGAGGTCCGCTACGACCCCGACGCCAAGCCGGGGGTGAGCAACCTGCTGTCGATCCTGGCCGCCGCCACCGACGGCGACCCCGAGTCTCTCTCCGGGAGCTACGACGCCTACGGGCCCCTCAAGGCCGACACCGCCGAGGCGGTGGTGGAGGTGCTGCGGCCGATCCAGGCCCGCTACCGCGAGCTGGCCGACGATCCCGCCGAGACCAACCGGCTGCTCGCGCTGGGAGCCGACAAGGCCCGGGAGATCGCGTCACCCACACTGGCCAGGGCCAAGGCCAACATCGGGCTCCTCGCCGCCGGCTGACCGACGGCGGCGTCCCCGTGGGCGAACCTCGTGGTCCGCGGCGGCCAGGGCCTCGGCGACCTCGGCGTCGAGCGTCCACTCCCCCGCGTCGAGGTGGTGCTGGCGGGCCCAGGTGACCACCATCGGATGGCTGCCGGCGGCCTCGAGCAGCTCGGCGCCCCGCCGATCGTGGCGCAGGTACCGGCCGATGCGGCCTCTCGCGCCCTCGGCCGCCCGCCAGGCGTCGATCCGCTCGTCCCCGACGGCCCGCCCGGCGACGGTCGCCGCCACCCGACCGAGGGTCCCGAGCCCGGCCTCGGCCTTGCCCACGTCGTGGAGCGCCGAGGCGACGATGACCGGGATGGTGGCCCGGGCGCCCAGGATCCGCCGGGCCACCAGCGCGCAGTCCACGCTGTGGGCCCGATCGGGACCGCTCTGGGCTGCGTACAGCCGGGCCTCCTCCTCGCCGAGCAGGTCGAGCAGCCACGCCTCGTCCGCAGGGTCCGGGCCGCGCGAGAACACGGAGCCGACGAAGCGGGCGGCCAGGTGACGAGCCTCACGGGCCGGCGACCACGTCATGGCGTCCGAATCTAGTGCCGTCGCCGCGCCCGGGGATGAGCGGCTCGGTAGGCGGCGACCAGCTGTGACCGGGAGACTCGGGTGTAGACCTGGGTCGTGCTGATGGACGCATGGCCGAGCAGCTCCTGCACCGTGCGGATGTCGGCGCCGTGCTCGAGCATGTGGGTGGCACAGGAGTGGCGCAGGGTGTGGGGCGACAACCGGGCGCCGAGCCCCACCCTGGCGCCGTACTTCTTGAGGACCCCCCACCCGCCCTGGCGGCTGAGGCGCCCGCCCCGGCGGTTGAGGAACACCGCCTCGGCGTCGTCGCGGCTGGCCCAGCGCTCGGGCTCGAGCGCGCCCCGGCCGGGCCCGTCCAGATAGGCACGGAGAGCGTCGTTCGCGTAGCGGCCGATCGGCACCACCCGCTCGCGGTGGCCCTTCCCCATCACCCGGGCCACCGCGTCGGCGAGATCGACGTCGCCCAACGACAGCCCAACCAGCTCCGAGATCCGCACCCCCGTCCCGTACAGCACCTCGAGGATCGCCCGGTCGCGCCGTTCGAGGGGGCCGTCTCCCTCCACCGAAGCCAGCAGCTCGGCGACCTCACGCTCGGCGAGCGCCTTGGGCAGCCCCCGGGGGACCCTCGGCAGCTCGACGTCGCGGGTCGGGTCGTCGGCGCGCAGCTCCTCGGCGACCATGAAGCGGTGCAGCGAGCGCACCGCCACCATCGACCGGGCCACCGTGGCCGCCGCCAGCCCCCGGTCCTGGCGGTGGCGGAGGTAGCCGATCACGTCGTCCTCCGACGCCCGGGCCAGGTCGGTCGCCCGGCCGCGCAGCCACTCGGCATACCCGGTCAGGTCGCGGCGGTAGGCGGCGAGGGTCGCCGCACCCCGGCCCCGCTCGACACCGAGCCACAGCAGGAACTCCTCGGCGGCCAGAGGCAGGGGCGCGGTGTCGACGATGCTCATCCCGACCGGAGGCGCTGGTGCGCCAGCAGGATGCCGATGATGGTCTTGGCGTCGTTGATCCGGCCCCGACCCGCCAGCTCGACGGCCTCGACGAGCGGCACCCGCTCGACGGTCATGTGCTCCTCCTCGACGCCCCGCCGGGCCGACGCCACCTCCTCGCAGCCGGTGGCCAGGTAGCAGTGGGTGTGCTCGTCGCTGAAGCCGGGCGAGTTGTAGAAGGTCGCCACCAGCTCCAGCTCCTCGGCCACCAGCCCAACCTCCTCCTGCAGCTCCCGGGCCGCGGTGGTGGCCGGATCCTCGCCGTCCAGGTCCCGCTTGCCGGCCGGCAGCTCCAGCAGCAGCTCGTCGATCGCCGGGCGGTACTGGCGGATCAGCACCACATCGGTGTCGCCGACGATGGGCACCACCACGACCGCTCCGGGGTGCCGGACGTACTCCCTGGTCACCACCCGACCGTCGGGCGCCCGCACCTCGCCGACGCCGACCGTGAAGACCGCCCCTTCGTGGACGAGCCGCTCGCCCAGACGCTCGAACCCGGTCATCGGGGGACCGGCGCCGGACCCCTGGTCACGACACCGGCTGGTCGGCCCGGTCGAGATCGATGAGCTGGGGGTTGCGGCCGTGGTGCCGATCGAGCGCCGCGCCCATGAACGCGGCGAACAGCGGCGCCGGCCGATCGGGTCGGCTCTTGAACTCGGGGTGGGCCTGGGTCCCGACCCAGAACGGGTGCCCGTCGAGCTCGATGAACTCCACCAGCCGGCCGTCCGGGCTCTCGCCCGAGCACACGAAGTCGCCGTGGCCGGAGCGGCCGGCCTCGAAACGACCCCGGTAGCGGGGATTGAACTCGTAGCGGTGCCGGTGGCGCTCGGACACGATCAGCCGCCCGTAGGCCTTCGCCACCTGCGAGCCCTCGGTGAGCTCGGCGACGTAGGCGCCGAGGCGCATGGTGCCTCCCTTGTCGGTGACGTCGCGCTGGGTGTCCATGAGGTCGATGACCGGGTACGGGGTCTGGGGGTCGAACTCGCTGGAGTTGGCCCCGGTCATGCCCAGGGCGTTGCGGGCGTACTCGATGGTCATGACCTGCATGCCCAGGCAGAGCCCCAGGCAGGGGATGTCGTTCTCTCGGGCGTAGGCAGCCGCGGCGATCTTGCCCTCGACGCCGCGCTCGCCGAAGCCGCCGGGGATCACGATCCCGTCGAGGTCGCGCAGCCGACCCGCAGCCAGGAAACCCTCCACCTCCTCGGCCTGGATCCACTCGATCTCCACCTTGGCTCCCTCGTGGATGCCGGCGTGGCGCAGCGACTCGGTGACCGACAGGTAGGCGTCCACCAGGGTGACGTACTTGCCGATGATGCCGATCCGGACCGGGGTCTGGGCTGCGTCGACCTTGGCCACCAGCTCCCGCCAGGCGCCCAGATCGGGCTCGCGGTCCGGCAGCTGCAGGTGCTCGCACAGGAAGCCGTCGAGGCCCTCGTCGTGGATCACCAGCGGGATCTCGTAGAGGCTGTCGGCGTCGGCAGCGTTGATGACCCCCTCGACGGGGACGTCGCACAGATTCGAGATCTTGCGCTTGAGGTCGTCGCTGACCGGCTGGGCGCTGCGGCAGACGATGGCGTCGGGCTGGATGCCGCGGCTGCGCAGCTCGGTGACCGAGTGCTGGGTGGGCTTGGTCTTCTGCTCGCCCGACGGCGCGATGAACGGCACCAGGGTGACGTGCACGTAGGCCACGTTGGTGCGCCCGATTTCGAGGCGGAACTGCCGGATCGCCTCCAGGAACGGGAGGATCTCGATGTCGCCGACGGTGCCGCCGATCTCGGTGATCACCACGTCGACGTCCTCACCGGCCAGCTTGGAGATGCGGCGCTTGATCTCGTCGGTGATGTGGGGGATGACCTGCACCGTGCGCCCGAGGTAGTCGCCGCGGCGCTCGGCGGCGATCACCGACGAGTAGATGGAGCCGGTGGGGGCGTTGCTGTCCCGGGACAGGTTCTCGTCGATGAACCGCTCGTAGTGTCCGAGGTCGAGGTCGGTCTCGCCGCCGTCGTCGGTGACGAACACCTCGCCGTGCTCGAAGGGGTTCATCGTGCCCGGATCGACGTTGATGTACGGGTCGAGCTTCTGCATCGTGACCTTGAGGCCCCGACACTTGAGGAGCCGTCCCAGCGAGGCGGCCGTGAGGCCCTTCCCCAGCGAGCTGGCCACGCCACCGGTCACGAAGATGTGCTTGGTCACGGGATCTCAATCTACCCCGACGGGGACCGGGGGCGACGGAGCGTCCCGGCGCCCACCGGCGGCATCAGCGCCGGGCCCGGGCCGCGGCCACCTCCCGCAGCAGCTCGTCGGCGTGCTCCCGGGCCGATCGGCTCCCCGGCGAGCCCGACAGCATCCGCGACAGCTCCACCACCCTGGCCTCCCGGTCCAGCGCGGCGGCGCTGACCGACACCGTGGCCCCGTCCTCGTCCTTCACCACCGTGATCTGTTGGTCGGCGTAGGCCGCCACCTGGGCCAGGTGGGTGACCACCAGCACCTGGCGCCTCTCCCCCAGCCGGGCCAGCGCGGCCCCGACCGCCTGGGCGGCCGCGCCCCCGACCCCGGCGTCGACCTCGTCGAAGACCATGGTGGCCGGGTCGGCCGACAGCACCAACCGCAGGGCCAGCATGGTGCGGGCCAGCTCACCGCCCGACGCCACCTTGGCCAGCGGCTGGAGCGGCGCCCCCGCGTTCATCGACACCCGGAGCTCCACGTCGTCGCCGGGGTCCTCGCCCACCGCGCAATCCAGGGTGGCGCTCGCCAGCGCCAGCTCCCGCAGGTGCGACACCACCTCCCCGGCCAGCTCCGGTGCCGCGGCGCGCCTGGCCGAGCCGATGGAGGACTCGATCCCGGCCCGCTCTGCCCGGGCCGCCACCAGCCGCTCCTCGAGCTCGGCGGCCACCCGGTCGTGGTTCTCGAGCTCGGCCACCCGCGCTGCGGTCCGGTCGCGGTAGGCGAGCACCTCATCGAGGCTGTCGCCGTACTTGCGGCGCAGGTCGGTCAGCCGGCGGCGGCGTTCCTGGACCTGGGCCAGCCGCTCCGGGTCGGCCTCGATGGACTCGGCGAGCCGGCGGGCCTCCGAGGCGATGTCGGCCAGCTCGGCGGCCGCGCCGCGTGCCCGGGCAGCCAGCGGGTCGAGGAGGCGGTTCCCCCCGAGGGCCCCGAGCACCCGCGAGAGCGCCTCGTCGACCGGCCCGTCGGCGCCGAGCTCGGCGGCGACCATGGCGGCCAGCTCCCGGTGCGTGGTGGCCCCGGCCAGCAGCTCCTCCTCGTCACGCAGGGCGTCGTCCTCGCCGGGGCCGGCGATGCCCACGCCATCGATCTCGTCCACCTGGAACCGGGTGAGCTCCAGCTCCCGGAGCCGCTCCCGCTCGTCGCCTCCCAGCGCGTCCAGCTGCGCCACCAGATCACGTTCGAGCATGCGGGACTCCACCAGCGGGGCCAGGTCGATCCCGGCGTACAGGTCGAGCGCCCGTCGCTGGGAGGCCGCGGTCGCGAGCGCGGTGTGCCCGTGCTGGCCGTGCAACTCCACCAGGGCCCGGCCGTGCTCGGCCAGCGTGGCCGCGGTGGCGAGACGGCCGTCGACGTAGGCTCGGGACCGGCCGTCGTCGGGTACCACCCGGCGGAGGACCAGCTCCTCGCCCCGATGCAGGAACCGACCCTCGACCACCGCCTCGGGCCCGTGAGGGCCCACCACCGCGGCATCGGCCCGGCCCCCGACCAGCAGGTCCAGCGCAGTGAGCAGCAGGGTCTTGCCGGCGCCGGTCTCGCCGGTGATCGCGGTCATGGCTGGCCCGAACACCAGGCTGACGTGCTCGATGACGCCCAGGTTGGAGGCGGCCAGCTCGATCAGCTGGTCCGCGCCTCTCCGGTTGCCGCTCATCGGTCGTTGAGGCCGAACTTGATCTTCAGGATGCGATGGAAGTCCTTGCCCCCGAACGACACCAGCTTGGCCGGGACCGGCGCCGCCGAGCAGGTGACCGCGTGGCCCACGTCGAGATCGGCGACGATCCGGCCGTCGAGCGCGATGGACGCCTTGCGGTCCTCGAGCACGGTGATCCGCACCTCGTCGTCGGGCGACAGCACCATGCTGCGGTCGAACAGGGAGTGGGGCGCCACCGGGGTGAGCAGCAGGGCACGGTGCATGGGGTCGACGATAGGACCCCGCGCTGACAGTGAGTACGCCGTGGAGCCCGTGGGGGTGGCCACGATGAGCCCGTCGGTGGAGTAGGTGGTGAAGAAGTCGTCGTTCAGGTCGACGGCCAGCCGGACCGTCCGCCCCGAATCGACCTTCTCGATGACCACCTCGTTCAGGGCGTGGTAGAGCGCGTCGCCGCCGTCGACCGCGACCTCGAGCCGCATGCGCTCCTCCACCTCGTGCTCACCGGCGAAGAACCGCTCGATGGCGTCGAAGGTGTCGTCGGGCTCGATCTCGGTGAGGTAGCCCAGCTGGCCGAAGTTGACCCCGAGCACGGCCACCCCGTGATCGGCCACCGCGCCGACGGTGCGCAGGATGTTGCCGTCGCCGCCCAGGCTCACCGCCAGGTCGAGCCCCTCGCCCACGACGGACTCGGGGCGGCCGAGCTCGACCGAGCCCACCGCGGCCGCCTCGGGTTCGGGCAGAACGCACTCGTGGCCCCGCTCACGGAGCCAGTCGACGATGTCGGCCGCCTGCTTGACCGCGGCGTCGCGCTGGGCGTGCAGGAAGATCGCGACGCGGGCCACGGCCACACTGTAGGTGTCGGAGTCGGGGGTCCGTCACCTCCTGCGACTACTCGCCCACCGCGGCGACGACCGCGTCGAGATCGAGCGGCGCCGGCGGGGCCCCGGCGACGCAGTGCAGGAGGAACTCGACGTTCCCGTCGGCGCCCCGCAACGGCGACACGATGGCCCGCTGCGCCGGCGCCCCGGCGACCTCCCATGCGGTGGCCACCTCGGCGAGCACCCGCCGCCAGATCGCGGGGTCGCGGATGACCCCCCGGCCCCGGGAGGCCTCGCGGCGTCCGGCCTCGAACTGGGGCTTCACCAACAGCACCAGGTCTGCGCCGGGCACGACCAGGCCCACCAGGGCCTCGGCGACCGTGCGCAGGGAGATGAACGACAGGTCGGCCACCGCCAGCTCGACGGGCCCGCCGATCCGGTCGGGAGTGAGGTGGCGCACGTTGGTCCGCTCGATGCTGATCACCCGGTCGTCGTGGCGCAGCGACTCGTGGAGCTGGCCGTGGCCCACGTCGACGGCCACCACCTCGCGGGCTCCGGCTCGGAGCAGGCAGTCGGTGAACCCACCGGTCGACGCGCCGGCATCGAGGGCCCGTCGCCCGGCGACGCTGATCGGGAAGACCTCGAGCGCTCTCGCCAGCTTCTCGCCGCCCCGGCTCACGTAGGGTGGCGGCTCCCCGGCCAGCTCGATGCTGTCGCTGCGGTCGACCAGGCGGGCAGCCTTGGTGGCGAAGGCGCCGTTGACCAGGACCTGGTGGGTGGCCACCAGCTGCTGGGCCCGCTGGCGGCTGGGGGCAAGGCCCCGGCGGACGAGCTCGGCATCGAGGCGCTGACGGTTGGCGATGGGGCCAAGCTACTGGCGCGACTCCGAGCCGCCCGGGAACCGGCGTGTAGGTTCGGCGCGGATGTTCCCGCTCAAGGACCTGAACCCCACGTACCACGCGGCGTGGGTGACCGTCGTCCTGATCGTGGTCAACGTCTTCGTCTTCGGGGCGATCCAGGAGCGGGGCGAGCAGCGGGTCGGGGTGGAGACGCCGTCCGGGGTCGAGGTCGGGATCGCCGCCGGCGACCGGTTCAGCCTGGAGTACGCCGCCATCCCCTGTGAGCTGGTCCAGGGCCGGCCGCTGGACTTCGAGGAGGTCCGCGACCTGCTGCGGGGGCGCTCGGACACCTGCGACGACGTCGATCGTCCACAGTTGTTCCCGGACAAGTCCGTCTGGCTGGCCGCGCTGACGTCGATGTTCCTGCACGGCAACCTCTTCCACCTGCTGTTCAACATGTGGTTCCTGTGGCTGTTCGGCAACAACATCGAGGATCACCTCGGGCCGTCGAAGTACGTGGGGTTCTACCTGGCGGCGGGCATCGCGGCCACGATCACCCACGTGGCCCTGCAGCCCGACAGCACCATCCCGGTGGTCGGGGCCTCGGGCGCCATCGCCGGGATCATGGGGGCCTACCTGATCTGGTTCCCCAGGGCGCCCATCCGCACCGTGGCGTTCCTCTTCCTGGTCGAGGTCAAGGCCGTGCACTGGCTGCTGCTCTGGTTCGTGCTGCAGTTCTTCACCTGGACCGACTCCCAGGTGGCCTGGGCCGCGCACGTGGGCGGCTTCGGGTTCGGGGCGGTGATCGGGGTCGTGGTGCGCCACACCCCGAGGCTGTGTCGCTGGGCCTGGCGTGAGCCCTGGAACCGCCAGGCCTACCACCGCTGGGATCTCACCGGTGGGGCCCGCAACCGCTGGTGATCGAGGACGTTCAGTCGGGGCCCGCCTAGGCGGGGGTGCAGACCAGCTGGCCGCTGAGGGGCCCGTCACCGCCCGCGGCCCGGCGCACGTCGTCGGCGCGCGACGCCGGCAGACCCAGCTCGAGGGCCAGGGCCTCCCAGGTCCGCCCGCCGGTGTGGGTGATGCACTCGACCTCGTCGAAGGGCCGATCGGCGGGCACGCCGGCGGTCAGCACGGTGCCGACGTGGGCCGCGATGGCCTCGACCAGGGCCACCCCGTCGGCCTGGGTGGCGTTCTTGTCGGTCATCACGGTGATGGCGTAGCCCCCGCCGTCGGGGTCGGCCACGAAGCCGGTCGACCCCACCCGCCAGCCGTAGCCGGTCATGGGGTAGAAGCCGTTCTTGTTGACCACCTCGTAGCCGGCGGCCACCCCGGCCGAGATCCCCCACTGCTGAGCCGGGTGCACCCCGGCCATGATGTCCCAGGCCACCTCGACCGCCGGCCAGCGGAGCGGGCCCCGGCCGTCGAGCACCGCGAGAGCGACCGCGGTGCGGTCCCGGGCGGTGGACCACGTGGCCCCGAACGGTTGGACGTGGGTGGTGTCGGTGGCCCCGAAGCGCCGATCCAGCTCTGCCATGCCGGCGACGCCCCCGAGCTCGGACCACAGGGCACCGGTCTCGGGGTTGAGCGACAGCTGCATCATCGCCTCCGCCTTGCGGCGCTCGGCGCCGGTGAGGGCCCGGCCGTCTCGTTGGGCGTCGAGCAGCAGCCCCCCGAGGATCTCCAGCTTGACCACGCTCGCGGTCGTGATCCGGATGCCGGGCCGCAGCTCGTACGAGCAGTCGGTGCGGGTATCGACCACATGAGCCGTGAACCGTTGGCCCGGGAAGCGGTCACGGAGGTCCCGGGCGAACGAGCGCCCGAACAGCTCGGAGCAGTCGAGCCAGGCGCAGTCCAGCTGCCGGCCATCGAGATGCAGGCAGGCGACGGGGTCGGGACGCCCTCGCCGCACGACGGTGAACCCCCAGGCCCCGGCGCCGGAGGTCACCAGCTCCAGGTCGAGGCGCCGCTCGTCGGCGAGCACCGCGACGGTCGTCGCGCCCCACGACACCTCCACCAGCGTCGGCCCCTCCCCCAGCACCCAACCGGTGACCGTCCGATCCCCGGCTCCGGCGCCGTCGATCCGCCCGGCGCCAAGCGGGGCCGAGGGCTGCGCGAGCGGTCGGGTCCCTGCTCCCCCGAGCAGGGGCGCGTCGCCGGCGTCGGGGCCTCCGGCGGGCCCGGCCGTGGGCCCGGCCGTGAGCAGCCCGGCCGCCACCACCCCGGCGAGCCCGGCCACCGCCAGCGCCACCGCGCCGCTCCGGCGCCGGCCCCACCCCATCAGCCGCCGGGACCGGCCCCGGTCACGCCAGCACCTCATCCACCAGGCGGGCCAGGTCCGGTGCGACGCGATCGGCCGGCGGGTCCACGGGCAGATCGTCGGCGCCGGTCACCCCGCTGAGGACCAGCGCGAACCGGTAGCCGAGCGCGACCGCCAGCGCGCCGTCGGTGTCGGCCCGGTCCCCGACGACCACCCCGGCATTCCCGAGGCGCTCCTGGATGAGACCGACCACGGGCGGGTGGGGCTTGCCGGCGACGGTGGCCCGCTGACCCGACGCCACCTCGACGGCGGCGACGATCGCGCCCGCGCCCGGCACCAGGCCCCGAGGCGTCGGATAGGTGGGGTCGGTGTTCGTGGCCAGCAGGCGAGCCCCGTCACGCACCGCGAGCGACGCCCGCTCGAGGTCGTCGTAGCAGACCCCGGGATCCATGCCGACGACGACCACGTCGGCGGGACCGGACTCGACCACCTCGACGCCGCGCCCTGCCAGGGCCTCGAGGATCCCGGGGCCGCCCACGACCAGCGCCCGCTCACCGGGCTGGCAACACGCGGCGGCGGCCATCGCCGAGGTGACCACCCGGCCGCGGCCGTCGATGCCGTGGCGGGCCAGCTTGGCCTCCTGCTCACCGACGCGCAGGCGCGACATGTTGGTCACGAAGGCCACGTCGGCTCCGGCCTCCACCAGGGCCCGGCAGGCGCCGGCCGCGCCGGGGATCGGCGTGTCGGCCAGCCAGACGACGCCGTCGAGGTCCAGCACCCAGCCGCCGCCGAGCGGCGCTCCCGCCCGCTGGCTCAGGTCACGGTCCAGGTCGGCTGCGAGTGCAGGAGGGCCTCGAGGTCGCCTGGTCCCTTCTGGTCCTGGGCGACGGCGAGCTGCTGGCTGGCGACGGTGGCGTACTCGGGCCGCTGGACCGCCCGGAACACGCCGATGGGCGTGGGCTCGTACGGCCCGTTCGACAGCCGCGAGAGCGCGAACGCCAGGCTCGGGTCCTCGCGGGTCTCGTCGTGGACCAGCAGCGCGTCCACGCCGACCTCGGCCACCGACACGATCTCGGCGGAGCCGACGGCGTTGCTGATGACGCCCCACTCCCGGTCGGCACCGAAGCGGATCGGCTCGCCGTGGCGCAGCTCCACGAGCATGGAATCGCGGCGGTCCTTCTTGGTGATGAGGTCGAAGGCGCCGTCGTTGAACACGTTGCAGTTCTGGAAGATCTCCACCAGCGCCGACCCGCGGTGGTCGTGGGCCCGACGGAAGGTCTCCTGCATGTGCTTGCGGTCCATGTCGTGGGTCCGGGCCACGAAGGTGGCCTCGGCGCCCAGGGCCACGCTGATGGGGTTGAACGGCTCGTCGACGGATCCCATGGGCGTGCTCTTGGTGATCTTGCCCACCTCCGAGGTGGGCGAGTACTGGCCCTTCGTCAGGCCGTAGATCTGGTTGTTGAACAACAGGATCGTCATGTCGATGTTGCGCCGCATGGCGTGGATCAGGTGGTTGCCCCCGATCGAGAGCATGTCGCCGTCGCCGCCGACCACCCAGATGTCCAGCTCGGGGCGGGCCATGGCCAGGCCGGTGGCCATCGCGGGAGCCCGCCCGTGGATGGCGTGCATCCCGTAGGTGTTCATGTAGTACGGGAAGCGCGCCGCGCAGCCGATGCCGGAGATGAACACCGTGCTCTCCGGCCGAACGTCCATCTCGGGGAGCAGCAGCTGCATGGCGGTGAGGATCGAGTAGTCGCCACAGCCCGGGCACCAGCGCGGTTCCTGATCGCTGGTCCAGTCGGCCTTGGTGGTGGTACCACCCTCTGGCATGGTGATCTCCTGGTCGCTCGTCATGTGGCTCAACCCGCCGCGTCGATGATCACGTCGTACAGCTCGCCGGCGGTGAACGGCTGGCCCTGGACCTTGGTGACCGACTCGACGTCGACCAGGTACTCGGCCCGGACCAGCTTGGTCAGCTGACCCATGTTCATCTCCGGACAGATCACCCGCTCGTAGCGTCGGAGCACCTCCCCCAGATCGCGGGGGAACGGGTTGATGTGGACCAGGTGGGCGTGGGCCACCCGGTAGCCGGCGGCGCGGGCCCGCTTGACCGCGCTGGCGATCGAGCCCCAGGTGGAGCCCCAGCCCAGCATCAGCAGGTCGGCGTCGAGATCCCCGGAGACCCAGGTGGGGTCGATGTCGTCGCCGATGGCGTCGACCTTGGCGGCCCGGATGTCGGTCATCTTCTGGTGGTTGGCCGGCTCGTAGGAGATGTTGCCGCTGCCGTCCTCCTTCTCGATGCCGCCGATGCGGTGCATCAGCCCCGGGGTGCCGGGCACGGCCCAGTCGCGGGCGAGGGTCTCGGGATCCCGGCGGTAGGGCCAGAAGTGGCGGTTGCCGTCCTCGTCGGTGTGGTTGGGCTCGGTGGCGAACTCGGTGCTGATGTCGGGCAGGGCGTCGACGTCGGGGAGGTTCCAGGGCTCCGATCCGTTGGCGAGGTAGCCGTCGGAGAGCAGCATCACCGGGGTGCGGTACTTGAGGGCGATGCGGGCCGCCTCGATGGCGACGAAGAAGCAGTGCGAGGGGCTGTAGGCCGCGATGACCGGGATCGGGGACTCCCCGTGGCGGCCGTACATGGCCATCAGCAGGTCGGAGGCCTCGGTCTTGGTGGGGAGCCCGGTCGAGGGCCCGCCTCGCTGGATGTCGATCACGATGATCGGGAGCTCGAGGCTGGTGGCCAGACCGATGGCCTCGCCCTTGAGGGCGATCCCCGGGCCGCTGGTGGTGGTGACGGCCAGATGACCGCCGAAGGCCGCGCCGACCGCCGCGGAGATGGCCGCGATCTCGTCCTCGGCCTGGAACGTGCGCACCCCGAAGTTCTTGTGCTTGGACAGCTCGTGGAGGATGTCCGACGCGGGGGTGATGGGATAGGACCCGAGGAAGACCGGCAGCTTCGCCTTCTGGCTGGCCGCCACCAGGCCCCACGACAGCGCCACGTTCCCCTGGATGTTGGTGTAGGTGCCCGGGGTCAGTTTCGCCGGCTTGACCTCGTAGGCCGAGTCGAACATCTCCGCGGTCTCGCCGAAGGCGTGACCGGCCTTGAACGCGGCGGTGTTGGCCTCGGCCACATGTGGCAGCTTGGCGAACTTGGCGCGCACCCAGTCGAGGGTGGGCTCCACCGGACGCTGGTAGAGCCACGACAGCAGGCCCAGGGCGAAGAAGTTCTTCGACCGCTCGGCGTCGCGAGGCTTGACGCCCTCGATGTTCTTGCAGACCTCCTTGGTGAGCGAGGTCATGGGCACCTCGAACACGGTGTAGTTGTCGAGGTCGTTGGTCTCGAGGGGATTGTGGTCGTAGCCGGCCTTGGCGAGGTTGCGCTCCTCGAAGGTGTCGGTGTTGACGATGATCGTGCCCCCCACCTCGACCCGGGGCAGCTCCTTCTTCAGCGCCGCCGGGTTCATGGCCACCAGCACGTTGGGCGAGTCGCCCGGGGTGGTGATGTCGTGATCGGACACCTGGACCTGGAACGCCGACACCCCGGCGAGGGTGCCCTGGGGGGCACGGATCTCGGCCGGGAACTCCGGCAGGGTGGCCAGGTCGTTGCCGAAGAGCGCGCTGGCGCTCGTGAACCGCTCGCCGGTGAGCTGCATCCCGTCGCCGGAGTCGCCGGCGAACCGGACCACGATGCGATCGAGCTCGCGTGCCTCGGGGCGGGAGGCGGTATCGGTCACTGGGAATCCCCCTTGATTCCGAGAGCCATGGGTGACGCCACGAATGTACAGCCGAGACCGGGCCTGCGCGGCAATGGTACGGCCCTTTCTCGGCCGCACCCGTCCGGACCTCGTCGGGGTTGCCCCACGGCCGGCGTCGGGGTCGGGCCGGACCGACGAGCCGGGCCGCCACCGCATCTGGGATCGGGGCGCCCGTCGCCTCGATCGAGCCGTATCCTGGGCCCTCACCGGCACGCCGCGGCCGTCTGGCCGGCAACCGTGATGGTGACCACGTCCGACTCCACACCGAGGATCGCGCAAGATGAACGAACAGCAGCTGGCCAGGATCGACAGGGACGGGTTCGTCGCCGCTCTCGACCAGAGCGGGGGCAGCACCCCGAAGGCGTTGCGGAACTACGGGATCGGCGAGGACGAGTACTCCGGCGACGACGAGATGTTCGATCGCATCCACGAGATGCGCACCCGCATCATCACCAGCCCGAGCTTCGACGGCGACCGCATCATGGGGGCGATCCTGTTCGAGAACACCATGGACCGTGAGATCGAGGGCCGGGGATCGGCCGACTACCTCTGGTCGGTCAAGGGAGTGGTGCCCTTCCTGAAGGTCGACAAGGGCCTGGCCGAGGAGGCCGACGGCTGCCAGGTGATGAAGCCCATCGACGGCCTCGACGAGCTGCTCGCCCGTGCCATCGACAAGGGCGTCTTCGGGACCAAGATGCGATCGGTCATCAAGCTCGCCGACCCGGCCGGGATCGACGCGGTGGTGGACCAGCAGTTCGACATCGGCAAGCAGATCCTCGACGCCGGGCTGGTCCCGATCATCGAGCCCGAGGTCGACATCCACAGCCCGCAGAAGGCAGAGGCCGAGGTGCTGCTCAACGCCGCGATCCTGCGCAACCTGGACGAGCTCGCCGACGGCCAGCAGGTCATGCTGAAGCTCACGCTGCCGAGCGAGGACAACTTCTACGCCGAGCTGGTGAACCACCCCGGGGTCCTGAAGGTGGTGGCCCTGTCGGGCGGCTACAGCCGGGACGAGGCCAACGCCCTCCTGGCCCGGAACAACGGGGTGGTGGCCAGCTTCTCGCGGGCCCTCACCGAGGGTCTCAGCGCCCAGCAGAGCGACGCCGAGTTCGACGCCGCGCTCGACGAGGCAATCAGCAGCATCTTCGAGGCGTCGAAGACCTGATCGGCCCGACCGGCGGGGGCGGCACCACGAGCGAGCAGCCGGCTCCTCACCCGCCCGGATCGAGCAGCTCCAGCGCCGCGGCGCGCACCTTGGCGGCATCGGAGGCCCGGCCGGTGCGGGCGGCACGGCGCGCGAGGACCTCGGTGGCGCTCACCGTGGCCCCGCCGCCAGTCCGGTAGAACCGACGGCGCACGGAGCCGAGGATCACCACCTCGTCACCGGCGCCGATCCCCTGCACCGCCCGCGGCGGATCGAACCAGACCACGGGCACGCTCTGCTTGGCACCCGCGACCGGGGTGGTGACCTCCCAGGACACGAGCTGGGTCCCGGATCCGAGCTGGCGGTGGCGCGGCGTGCTCGACAGCACTCCCTGCAACACGACGACGTTCATGCGTCCTCCCTCGTCGCCCTCACGGCGGTGGGGCGGGTTCGAGGGGGAAGCTGGTGTCGATCCTAGGCCCGACGTGTGACATCTACCGCCAGCACTGCCGGGGCGCACCCGGTCAGCGCAGATTGGCCAGGCGGCGGTCGGCGTCGACGAAGCCGGGCTCCTTGGTCACGATCCAGCCGAAGAGGGCCCGGGCCCGGGGCACGTCGCCGGACTGCTCGTAGAGGTCGGCGAGGGCGTAGGCCCGGCGCAGGTGATGATCACGAGGGCGCGGCGGGCGCTTCCACCCCTTCTCGAGCAGCCGCACCGCGCCGCGGAGGTCTCCCTGATCGGCCAGGGCCCCGGCCATGACGATGCGCCCCTCGGTGACCAGATCGGGGCCGGGTGAGACCTCGGTCAGCTCCTGCCAGAGGGCCTCGACGTCGGCCCAACGACCGAGGGCCCGGTAGCAGTCGGCCAACACCGGGTTCTGGTCGGTCGACGCCGCCAGCACCCGGAACTCCTCGAGCTGCTTCGCCGCCTCCCGGTACCGGCCCAGCCGGTACAGGACCAGGCCGTACAGCTCGCGCACCTCCGGCACCTCCGGCGCCAGCTCCACGACGGGACGGAGCAGCTTGGCGGCCTCGCCGTGCCGCTCGGCCTCGAAGGCGCCAGCCGCGGCGCGCAGCTCGCGCAGGTGCTTGCGGGCATCGGTCGGGCCGAACAGGCGGTGCAGCGCCTGGGTCTCGTCCTCCTGCCGGGCCCGGCGCGGCGGGATGGGTGGCCGGTCGAGCGGCGCCCGAGCCCCCGCCCGAGGTGGCCGAACCGTGCGGGCCCTGCCCGTGTTGGCCCGCTCGACCGCGACCCGGGCCTCGTCGCGGAGCTCCTCGGCGCGCTTCACCCGCTGGGCCCGGCGGGCCTCCCGGGCGGCCTCCTCGCCGTCGAGGTCCTCGTGGCGGGGCGGGCGCCCCGCGGCGTCCTCGCGGGCCCGGCGCTCGTCGTGGGTGGCCCGGAGCGCTCCCTTGCGGGCCAGGCCACCCCACTCCGGCTTGCCCGGCACCACCTCGTCAGAGTCCCGCCGACCGGCGCGACTGCTGCCGCTGTACTTCCGGGGCGGCCCACCCGAGCGCCGGCCGCCGGAGCTTCCCCGGGGCGAGCGCGCGTCGGCGCCCCGACCTCGCGGGCCGTCGCCGCGCTTCGGGCGTGCACCGCCACGCCGTCGATCAGAGGGAGCCATGACCGTTCGAGCCTACCGGCGCCCATCCGGCACGAGCCGACGGGGCAGCGCTCGGCGCGGATTCCCCACCTGCCTGGCCAGCACTCATGTCCCCGCTCTACTGTCCGACAGGATCCAGGGACCGCTCACGATGTGCAGCGAGGAGGCATCTTGACCGCGCCACCCGTGTTCATCGTGTGCTCGGAGCGTTCCGGGTCGACGATGTTCTGGCAGATGCTCGACCATCATCCCGACCTCTCCTTCGTGACCCAGGGGGAGTTCGACTACGCGGTGGCGCTCGTGGGCGACGATGGGACCCGGCCCACGGCCCAGCAGTTCCGCCGTTGGGCGGTTGCCGACTTCGAGTACGTGATCTCGGGGAACCAGTGGGACGGGTCACGGTCCTTCGACGAGAACGTGCACGCCTGGCTCCACGCGACGATCGGCGAATCGACGGCCCGGCCCGCCGCCGTCGTCCACCGCCACGCGGACCGCCTGCCGTTCCTCTTCGACGACGCCCAGTACGTGCACCTGGTCCGCGACGGCAGGCACGTGGCCGAGTCCTGCGTCCGGCTCGGATGGAACAACGATCTCTGGCATGCGGCGAGCCGCTGGATCGACGCCGAGACCGAGATGGACCGGCTCCGGGAGCAGGTCGGCGCCGACGCCATGATCGACGTCCGCTACGAGGACCTGGTGTCCGACCCCATCCGGGTGCTCGACCGGATCTGCGAGTTCCTCGGGCTCCGGGCCGCAGCCGAGGAG
>JBFKRY010000024.1:0-29544 GCA_041636995.1 Acidimicrobiales bacterium
CCAAGCTCGTGCCGCTGACCCACGCCAACCTGTGCGCCTCGGCGGCGCACATCGTGGAGACGCTGCGACTCACGGCCGAGGACCGGTGCCTCAACGTGATGCCGCTGTTCCACATCCACGGCCTGATGGCTGGACTGCTGGCGCCGCTCTCGGTGGGCGGCGCGGTCGTGGTCACGCCGGGCTTCGACGCGTTCAGGATCCACGGCTGGATCGACCGGCTGCAGCCCACCGACTACACCGCGGTGCCGACGATGCACCAGATGGTGCTGGCCCGGGCCCCGGAGCGTCGCCACACCAGCTTGCGCTTCGTCCGCTCGTCCTCGGCGTCGCTCCCCGCGCCGGTGCTCGAAGCGCTGACCGAGCAGTTCGGGGTGCCCGTCGTCGAGTCCTACGGCATGACCGAGGCGTCGCACCAGATGACGTCGAACCCCGTCGACGGTGAGATCAAGGCCCGGTCCGTGGGACTGCCGGCGGGGGTCGAGCTGGCGATCCTGGACGTCGACGGCGCCAAGTTGCGGCCCGGCGAGCGTGGCGAGGTGGCGATCCGGGGTCCGGGGGTCGTCGATGGCTACGAGAACAACCCCGAGGCCAACGCCGCAGCCTTCACCGACGGCTGGTTCAGGACCGGTGACGAGGGCGTGGTCGACGACGACGGCTATCTCTTCCTGACCGGCCGTCTCAAGGAGCAGATCAACCGGGGCGGCGAGAAGATCTCGCCGCTCGAGATCGACGAGGTCCTGCTCCGCCATCCCGCGGTGGCCCAGGCGGTGGCCTTCGCCGTGCCCCACCAGAAGCTCGGTGAGGACGTCGCCGCGGCCGTGGTCCTCGCCGACGGCGCCGAGGCCGACGAGCGGGAGCTGCGGGACCATGCCGCCGCGTCCCTCGCGGCCTTCAAGGTGCCGCGCCGGATCGTGTTCGTGGACGAGATCCCGAAGGGCGCCACCGGCAAGCTCCAGCGGATCGGCCTGGCCGATCGTCTCGGCATCGCGTAGGAGCCTTCGAGCGGGGGCCGCTACGCGAACAGCGACTTGGCCACGATCCCGTGGCATCCCAGCGTCTGGTCGACCACCTGGGTGACGCCGAAGTCCACGGCGACCGAGCACAGAGAGTAGGCGTCGTCGGCGCTGAGCCCCATCCGCTCGGTCAGCAGCCACAACATCTGCTCGGCCGCCATGCGCATGGCCGAGTCGAGGTCGTCGCCGAAGCCGTGGGTGATCCAGGCTGCGGGCGTCTCCATGACCGGGGACGTGATCTCCAGGTCGTCGATGGCGAACACCTGGATGCGGGCGTCGATCGACGCCTCGATCGCGGTCCCGCAGATCTCGCCGTCCCCCTGGGCGAAGTGGGGATCGCCGACGTAGAGCCCGGCGCCCTCGGCGAAGACCGGGTAGGCCATGGCCGAGCCGGGGCCGAGCCGCCAGTTGTCGACGTTGCCGCCCCAGACGCCCGGGGGCACGCTGCTCACCCGCCCCGGCCGGGGCGGTCCGACACCCATCACCCCGAAGTGGGGCCGGACGGGGACCTGCACCGGGCGGCTGAACGGCTGCCGTCGGTCGGGCGCGACCTCGGAGATCACGCCGGGCTGGTCGTAGAGCTCACGGGCCGAGAAGTCGAACCCGAACATCGGCCGGGCCGAGGCCACGAACCCCTCGGCTGCGGAACCGGCCAACTCGTAGATGGTGATCCGCTCCTTGCCCATGACGTCGTACAGGAGGCCCCAGTGGGCCGCGCAGTTCGAGCCGTACGGCACCCGCGGGGCCAAGTCGAGGATCCGGACCAGCAGGGTCGTGCCCGGGCGAGCCCCTTCCACCGCGACGGGGCCCGTCATGATGTGCACCCCCGGTGCTCGCTCCTCGGGAGGGATCCCGTCCCAGATGGCGCGCACGCCGTCGTCCATCAGCAGGTCGGGAGCATCGCCGGCGTGGTGGGTCACCGCTTGGACGTCGATGACGGCCCCGCTCTGCACCGTCAGGACCGGTTCGAGCTCCCGGTCGAGGAAGCCCCAGAAGCAGGTGTCGGGAGCGGCGGTCAAGGTGTGATCGGCGTGCGTCGGTGCCGGACCAGCGAGGGCGTCGCCCACCTTCGCCGAGAGGGGAGTCGTTGCCATCGGGGCAAGGTAGCCGAGGCCGGCCGGCGCGTCGCCGGCGAGCGCCCCCGCTGTCGGCGTCAGTCGAGGGAGGGGAAGGTGCCCTCGATGGCGATCATCGGCTCGAGAGCCAGATACGCCACCTGACCCTCGCCGCCGGTCGACAGCGAGCCGGACGCGCCGATCTCCCCGCTGGTCTGGATGACCAGGCGGCCCCGCAGGTCGGGCAGCGCGAAGGCGTCTCCGTCGCCGCCGAAGGTGGTGCCGATCAGCTCGAACAGGGCCTCGTTGCCGTTGATCGGGAGCAGCTGTCCCTGGCAGAGCGCCCAGCCGTGGGGCGCGAAGTCGGTCGCAGTGTAGATGATCTCGCCGATCATGGGCGGACCGTCACCCCCACCGCCGGGTGGGGGCGGCTTCAGCGGGGTGACGTAGTTGATGGCCTGGAACCCGTAGCCGCCGACGACCGAGGTGTCGGCGCCCGCCTGCCCGAGCGGGTGGGCGTCGTCGGCCCCGAGCGGCGCCCGGCCCCGCAGGTCGGGGAGGGCGAAGGTGGTGCGGCCGTCGCCGCCGTAGCGGACGCCGATCACCGAGTACAGCTCGCCGTAGTCGGCGATGGCCAGGAGCTGGCCGTCGCAGAGCGCCCAGCCCCGAGGAACCTCGGGGCCTGCGAACGGCAGGATCGTGCCGAGCATCCCCCCGCCCGCATTCCAGGGGAACGTGCCCTCGGTCAGGATGATGCTCGGCATGCTCACGAAGCCGATCCCGCCGCCGCCGTCGGCGGACGAATCGTCCCCCGACGAGCCGAGGTGGTGGTCCGGTAGCCCGGGCCCTCGACCGGCCGCGAGCGGCCGGCGCTCCCCGAGCGAAGGGACCATGGCGAACGACCGCCCGTCGGACCCGTAGGTCTGCAGGATGACCTCCCACAGCTGGGGCGCGCTGTTGGCGCCGAACTCGGCACCGTCGCAGGCGAGCCAGCCCTTCGGCGTGCGCCCGACGGGCCACACCACGATCTGTCCGACGATGCCCATGCGATGTCCTCCCCGCCCTCGGCGCGATCGGTGGGGCCGACACTAACCGGGGCCCGGT
This sequence comes from Acidimicrobiales bacterium, assembly GCA_041636995.1. Lineage (GTDB taxonomy): Bacteria > Actinomycetota > Acidimicrobiia > Acidimicrobiales > UBA8592 > JBFINV01. The sequence continues at coordinate 3,173 of JBFKRY010000024.1, forward strand.
GGGGGACGGGACGAATCCTGGCGGCGACCTCGCTTCCCGGACCGGAGCACGCCGTCGCCGGCGCTGCCGCGGCTCAGTGGGCGATGTCGACGACCAGGCGGGCGGGGTCGGCCAGCGGGAAGGCGCGGAACGGCCGCTGGCCATCGACTTCGATGACCCATGCCAGGTAGGCCTCGAAGTCATCCATCAGGGCGATGCTGATGACGGACCGGCTGGCGACGTCGATGCGGTTGGGCCCGTCGTAGGTGCGGATCGTGTTCTCGGGATCGCTGATGTCGAGGCCGGAGCTCGGGGTCATCTCGACCCACAGCAGGCCCTCCCCGGCGAGAGTCTCGCCCGGAGGGTTGCGGGGTTCGGCGATCCCGGGGCGGTACTCGACCGTCCAGTTCGGCACCTCGCTGGCCTCGGGCACGAACCCGAAGACCACCCGGGTGTAGCGATCGTGCTCGGCCCAGTCGACACGCGCGAGCAGCGCGCCCGAGCCCTCGCCCGTCTTCGGGGCGGTGTCGCCGATCAGCGGAGGCGGCGACGGGAAGCTGCCCGTGGTCGCGGCGCCGGTGGTGAACACCGCGGCATCGACCACTCCGGTGAGCAGCTCCTGGGGGTCGAGCCCATCGGCGCCCAGGCGCTCCAGGGTGCGGAACCGGCGCACGACGAGCCCGTCGTCGACGACCCCGAGCAGGTCGACGGGTTCCGCGCTGCTTCCGATGCCGAGGGGGGTGGACCGGCCGGCGAGGTCGATGCCGACGAGGCTGCCGCTCGCCTTCTCCAGGACCAGCGATCCGTCGTCCAGCACCTGGAGGTCGAGGAGCGAGTCGAAGCCGACCGTCTCGATGTCGGGCGAGTCGACCAGGGGCCACATCCCGGAGCCGTCCATCGGGACGACCCACAGGGTGGCCGGGGAGGCCGGCGAGTCGGCGCAGGTGACCAGCAGCTCGGCGGCGCGCAGCCACCGCACCGGAACGCAGTCGTGGAAGCCGAGCACCTCCTCGGTGCCGGCGTCCAGGTCGTGACGGGTGAGGCGACCGCGGACGCCGCCGACATCGAGCCCGTCGAGGACGACCAGGCCCCCGCCGTCGAGCGTGTACCGCCAGTCGATGTGGGCGTCGGCCGGGAGCGGGATGCCGATGCGGGCCACGATGTCGCCGCCGCGGGTCTGTCGCACCAGCTGGTGGGTGCTGCCCTCGTCCCCGAGCTCGAGGGACAGGACGTCCGGACCTGCAGGACGGACGAAGCCGGCTGATGGCACCGACGCGCCGCCACGGCGTCCACCCACCTCTTGCGTGGTGCCGTTGGTCAGATCGACCAGCTGGACGCCGAGCAGGTCCCGGGGGCCCGCGATGGCGACGATGGCCTCGGTGGCGTCGGGACTCCAGTCGAGGATCGTGGTTGTGCTCGTCACCCGAGGGTCGGTGAGCTGGGCGCTGGCGAGCCACCGATCGCCGCTCGGGGCGACCAGGTACACCGCCTGGGATTGCTCACCATCTGCCTCTTCGCCGTGGACGATCGCGAGGGTCCAGCCGTCGCCAACCTCCCCCCAGGGGATGTCGGAACCGGGCCAGGCGGGGGGCAGCCCGGGGAACGGAGCCGGCGGCATCGGCGGTGACGGGGTGGGCTCGGTCGGTGTCGGTGTGGGCGTCGGTGCCGTCGTGGGGGTGGCGGTCGGGGTCTCGTCGGGCGCGGGCGTCGGCGGCGCAGGCTCGGCCGTCGCCGTCGGCGGGGCCGGCGCGGTCTGGGTTCCGTCGTCGGCGTCGTCTCCGGTGCAGGCGCCCGCTATCAGGAGGCACGCCGTCACGGCGGCCAACGCGGTGGATCGGGCGATCACCCGAGCATTGTCGCGACGTCCGGGGCCGCCACCCACGGGCCAAGGTCCCGATGTGCTGCAGCGAGCGCCGACTGATGCCGGAGCCGCGCCTGGGCCGGATGGCCCATGCCACCCGGCCCGGCTCATGCGGGCGCCGGCCGCCGCCGATGGGACGACGCGCGATCTGCTCGAGAGTGGGAGTCGGGTCCACCCGCGCGACTCCATCAGCAGCGACCGGCCTCCCCAGGGCCCGGCGCGTCAACTCCGTCGAGGGCGTGTCCACAGGTGCAGAACCTGCAACCAGAGCGAGCGAGGAGGACCCGGCGCGAGGTCCTGGCCATGGCCGGGACCGGCCTGGTGGTCTGGAGCGCGCCCAGCGTGCTCGCGGTGGGCGTGGCCCACGCCGAGACCCACATGATGCTGCAGATCGACCCCAGCACCTGCGAGCCGGTGGCCAGCACCGACCCCACGTTGCTCCCGTCCTGCGCGCCGGAGGACTGGGAAGCCGGGCAGCCGGCGCTGCCCAACGCCGGCTCGCACGAGTGGACGATCTCCGGGCTGGTCAACGGGGTCGACTGCTCGAACGGCTTCCGGCTCGACCTGAACTCGGCGGTGTGCACCATCGAGGAGGGCCTGGCCGAGGAGACATGTCCGTTCGGGTCCCCGCCGTCGAACAACTGCGTGCCCGGGATCATCTCGGCCGACGACGCGAGCATCGAGTTCCCGGACAACACCGGCCCCGCCGGCTGCCTCTACATCGCCTTCCGAATCGTGATCTGCTGCCCGGGCAGCTTCTAGCCGCCTACCCGGCGGCCGGTGGGGCGCCGGTGACCGGGACCGCCGGCAGCGCCAGCGCCGGGTCGCCGAGGAGGGTCCAGCCGTACTGCACGTCCGCGGCGCCGGTGACCCGCTCGGCCAGTCGGGCCTTGGCCGCCAGCACCGCCTCGCCGAGGGTGGCGCTGCGGCCCAGCTCCGCCATGAGGAGCTCCGCGACGGCGATGTCGGTCGAGGCCGAGGTGAGGGTGGACGCGCCGAGCACCGCCGCAGCACCGTCGGCGCTGGTCAGCAGGGCGTCACCCAGGCCGGCGGTGCCGACGTAGTAGGTGTTCCAGCAGCCGAACTGGGTGACGATCGTCGGCAGGGACCCACCGCCGATCGACGCCACGTCGTCCACGTCGAACAGCCCCACCTCGGTCCACTCCCTGGGCCCCGAGTGGCCCACGAAGCTGGTCAGGGCGGTGCCGGCGCTGATGCCGTCGACGATCCGGGCCCGAGCGTCCGCGACGTCGAGCGTGTCCAGGTCGGCTCGGCTGACGAGCCACGCCCCCAGCCGGGCCTCGAGGGTGTCGTTGACCCGGCCGTACTGGATGTTGTCCGACATGTCCGACGCCAGCACCGCCGACCGCTGCCGCGTCGGCGCGGTCTCGCCGTAGCGGACCGTCTTGTCGACCATGATCAGCAGCTCGGCAACCGTCCGTGCCGGGAGCCGCCCGAGGGCCAGGTCGGGTCGACCGTCGTCGTCCAGGTCGGCGAAGGCCGGGTCGATCGGGGCGTGGTTGACGCCGCGGCCGGTCGGGCCGTACGGGGTGGGCACGAAGCTGCGTACCCCGTCGCCGTCGTGGTCCCGGTAGTCGAAGGTGTCCGCGCCCACGAGCAGCACGTACCGGACGCCGAGGTCCGCGGCCTCGGCAGCCAGGTAATCGTCGATCGCGGCTGCGTCGGGCTCGCCCTGCCCGTAGGCGTCGTAGACGGTCTCGACGTCGGCCACCCCGACCCGCAAGCCGGCGCTGCGGTGGTGCTCGACGAGGGGATCGAGGTGATCGAGGAACGCCGGATGGCTGATCACCAGGTAGTCGACGGGGCTGTCGGGGAGCGGGCGGCGGGGCTCCCCGGCCGTCACCGCGGGCGTGAGGAGCGAGCCCGGACCCGCCACCAGGTACTCGGCGTTGGCTGCGGTCGAGAAGACCGCCTCCCGGCGAAGGTCGTCCACGCGCCGGAACCGGGGCCGCACCGACGTGACCGCGCCGTCGTCGCCGACCCGGAGCACCCGAGCTCCCCGGCGGGTCCAGCCGGTGACCGCCACGTCGCCGCCGGGCCCAGCGAAGCGGAGCTGATCCGAGCCGGCGTGCAGCCGGGTGGTGTGCTGGAGCGAGAACGAGTCGACCGCCACGATGTCGACGGGCACGCCGGTGTCGCCGACCACCGTGATGCGCACCTCGTTGGACTCGGCCAGGGTCACCGTGGGCGGCACCGGTGCGGTCACCACGTGCTCGACGGCGCCGTCGAAGACCGTGTCCGCCACCTCCTGACCGTTCAGCGCGATCCGCACGTGGTGTTCGTCGGCGACGGGGAAGCTGGTGACCCCCCACAGGGTCACCGTCAGGACGGGGTCGGTCGGCCCCGGGACCGGCGACGCCAGCTCGAGGTCGAACGTGGCGCTGGCGCCGGTGGACGTGGCGATGAGGTTGCGGTCGAACCACGGGTCGTCGCCGGGCGCGGCCACCGAGTACTGCCGATCCTCGTCGACGCGGGCGGTCGTGGCGACGGCGCGGGTGGGCTCCACGCCCGACGATCCCGGTGCGCGGGCCTCACGGTCGATCCGGGCCGCACGGCTCGGATCCAGGTAGAGGAGGTACTCCGCAGTGCCGCTGTAGATGGTGTCGACGGCGTAGCCGGCGAACTCGAACGACGACCGGTCCCGGACCCGTTTCCCGCCGCGCCACCGGATGGGGACCGGCTGGCCGTCGCGCACCAGCGCCAGCTCGTCGGCATGGCGGCCGATCAGGTCCACGCCGGCGTCGGCGAGCGCGGCGATCGTCACCCGCTGGATGCCGGTCTCGGTGACGTGGACCCTGGCGACCGGGTCGCCCGCGGCAGCGAGGGCATCGACGTCGGTGTCGCTGACCGGGGCCGACAGCGGGCGCCGATGGACCATCGCCGGCGCAGCCAGGGCCTCCAGGGGCCGCCGGCCGGTGGCCTCGCCGACGCGGAACGGGCCGTGGCGGGTGGTCGCGCCCTCGAGGGAGACGTCCTCGAGCCAGAACACCGACGCCGCGGTTCGGCCCTGCCGCGGCGCCCGCCACTCGTAGTCCTGGCGCTCGAGCGAGTTCGGCGCCCTGGAGAGGACCAGGTCCCGGTGGATTGGAGTCGCGCGCCCGGCGTCACCCTCCTGGAGGATCCTGAACCCGAGGTTGCCGACCTCGAGCGCGGTGGCCCACTCGAAGACGATGTGGTCGCCGCGGAGGCTCGCCTCGAAGAACGCCAGCTCGACGGGCAGGGTGTTGATGCCCTGGCCGTGGTCCTCGACCTCGCCGCTGTCGGCGTCGCCCGCCGGCTCGGCGACATCGGCCTGCGCGGAGGCGATGCGGAAGCGGGAGTACACGGTGTCGCCGACGCTGTAGCCCGAGCCGTTGGCCTCCATGTCGGGCACGTCGATGACGACGTCGTAGGTGCCGGGCGCGGCCACCCGCCCGGTCGGGGACAGGCCCGGGCTGGACGAGACGTACACACCGGGGGCGAAGATCGACTCGCCGGGGTCGAAGGTGCCGCTGTTGTCGAAGTCGAACCAGCCGTTGACGTACGAGACACTCGCCGACGGGCCCTGGACGTCGAGGGTGACGGTGGTGGTGACCCCGCCGTCGATGAGCGGGGGAAGGGTCACGCCGTCCTCGTCGGCCAGCCCGGTGGTGTCGTCGCCGTCGGCGGGGCTGCCCGCCGGGGCGGGCATGCCGTCGGCCTCGGGGTCGGGGGCCGTGCCGAGCGACGGGCCCACTATCAGGTGGCGGGCCCCGTCGTCGGCGACGCGGGTGCCGAAGGACGCCGGGGCGTCGCCGAAGTCGACCTGGCCGACGGCGCCGAAGTCGGCGGTGAGGAGCTCCCCCCCGGCCGGGAGGGGCAGGTCGACGACGACGGGGGTGGTTGGGACGTACGTGGGAGGCAGGGTGGCGGGCTCCAGCCGGACCCGGTACAGCCCCGCGGGCAGGCCGTCGAAGGAATACGCGCCCGAGGCATCGGTCAGCTGGGATCCCACGAAGGTCTCGTAGGTGCCGTCGCCGTCGGCGTCGCGCAGCAGGTCGATCCGCACGTCGCGGAGGCCGGTTTCGCCCGGATCCTGGGCACCGGAGCCGTCGGCGTCGTCGAAGACGGTGTCGCCGATGCCGCCCCGGGCGAGGGTGATCGTGTGCTCGGCGAGCGTGGGGGTGGGCTGCTGGTCGGTCGTGAAGGAGACGGTGTTGGTGATGGCGGAGAACTGGTTGGGGTCGTCCACGGTGGCCTGGTAGCCGACGGTCAGGGTCTCGCCGCCGAGCAGGGACAGGCCGGTGCTGAGGTCGGGCGGGTCGCCGCCGGCGAGGACGCGGGTGCCGCTGATCCGCACGTCGTCGAGCTCGAAGGCGCCCTGGTTGACGGCGTTGGTCACGAAGCGGATCGTCGTGTCCGCGCCGAGCTGGGGCGTCACGTCGAGAGCGACCGGCAGCGGCGCCGGATCCTGCACCCGGGCGGTCGTGGGATCGCAGACCCCCGACGGGAACAGGCCCTCGGAGTTGACGCACGCCAGGCGCGCGAACATGACCCCGTCCGGGGCCGCCTCCACGTAGAGGTGCCGGTCCTCCTGACCGGTGTCGTCGCCCACGTTGCGCCGTGCGTACTGGAAGGACAGGGTCGCGGTCACCCAGTCGCCGAGGTCCCCGGCCGATCGCTCCAACCCCACGGCTGCGGGAGCCCTCCGCATGAGCACGTAGCGAGTGGGCCAGCCACCTCCGGCGTTCCTGACCGACACGTCGTCGGTGGTCGGGCCGTTCGTCTCGCCGATCTCGATCCAGTCGGTGGGGAAGGCGACGCTGCCGTCGTTGCCGTCGTACTGGCGCAGCGGGAACGTGTCGAGGAGGGTCTGGTCCACGGTGACGATCGTGGAGCCCGCGACCGGGGTCAGGCCGGGCGGCAGGGGATCGTCGACGTCGACGCCGGTGGCCAGGGAGCCGCTGGTGTTGTTCACCACCGCGTCGTAGGTGACGGTCGACCCGGGCGCGATCGCCGGCGGAGCGTCCGACGTCTTGGTGATCTCGGGCGAGGCGGCCGCCAACCGGAAGCCGAGGTCCGCGTAGTCGACGTCCTCGACCGGCCCGACCGACACGTCGAACGGCTCGGGAGTGGTCGCGGTGTAGCCCGCCGGCAGGGTGGCCTCCACCACGTCGACCCGGTAATCCCCCGGGCCGAGGAACAGGAAGTCGTAGGCGCCGCCGCCTGCAGTCACCTGTGACGACACCAGGGTCTCGTAGGTACCGTCGCCGTCGGTGTCCTCGTGCAGCTCGACGGTGACCCCGTCGAGGCCCGGCTCGCCCGGGTCGGGGAACCCGTCGCCGTCGAGATCGTCCCACACCAGATCACCGATCGAGACCGGCTGGAAGCGGGCGCCGAAGTCCGCTGCGTCCACGTCCTGGCCGACGACCAGGGTCACCGGAACCGACACGGGTGTGGTCGCCGCGTAGCCGAGCGGTGCGGTCGCCAGATCCATGTCGACCCGGTAGTCCCCGGGGGGCAGGTCCACGAAGTCGTAGGCGCCGCCACCAGCGGTGAGCTGGGTCTCGACGGTGGTCTCGTACGACCCGTCGCCGTCGCGGTCCTGGAGCAGCGTCACCATCACGCCGGTCAGGCCGGGCTCGCCCGGATCCTGCACGCCGTCGCCGTCGAGGTCGTCCCACACCCGGTCACCGACCGACGCCGGCAGCGTGAACCCGAAGTCCGCGTCGTCGAAGTCGGTCGCCGCTGCGAGCGTGATGTCCACCGAGTCGTCGGTCGTCTGGGCCAGCGCCGCGACCGGGGTGGAGGTCTCGTCCACGTCCACCCGGTACTCGCCCACCGCCAGCCCGGCGAAGTCATAGGCGCCGTCGACGTCGGTGACCACGGTGGCGACCAGGGTCTCGTGGGTGCCGTCGCCGTCGGTGTCCTGGTACAGCTCGAGCGTCACCCCGCCGATCCCGGTGTCGCCGCCGCCCGGCTCGTACACGCCGTCGCCGTCCACGTCGTCGAACACCAGGTCACCGACCGACGACGGGAACGGTCCGGCGCCGAAGTCGGCATCGACGAACGTCGTGTCCTCCGGCAGCGCCGCGTCGACCAGGCCGGGTGTGGTGGTCACGTAGCCCGCCGGGAGCGTTGTCGGGTCGAGCTCCACCCGGTAGTCGCCGGTCAGCAGGTCGGCGAAGACGTAGGCACCGCCGCCTGCGGTCACCTGCGACGACACCAGGGTCTCGTGGGTGCCGTCGCCGTCGGTGTCCTCGTAGAGATCGAGCGTGACGCCGTCGAGCCCGACCTCGGCGGGGTCCTGGACGCCGTCGCCGTCGGCGTCGTCCCACACCCGGTCGCCGATGCTGGACCGCAGCGACGCCACGAACACCGGGGCGGTGTCCGACGTCGTGAGGTCACGCGTCGGGTAGAGCGGCTCGGACCAGCTGGTGGTGAACGAGTTGGTGTAGGTGCTCTCCCGGGGTATGGCCGCGTCGACGTGGGCGGTGAACTCGAGCGTGACCGTGGTGAGCGCGGCCACCGGGCCCACACTCCAGGTCACGTCCTGGCCCGAGACGCTCGGGTCGGGGGCGCCGGTGCCGTCGATCAGGGTGGAGCCGGCAACGTAGGTGAACCCGGCGGGCAACGTGTCGACCACCGAGACCGTCGACGCAGCGACCGAGCCCCGGTTGTCCAGGGTGATGGTGTAGGTCACGTCGGTGTCCGGGTTGGTGGTCTGGGGGGTCACGGTCTTCGACTGGAGCATGTCGACCAGCGGCGACAGCTGGGTGACCCAGACGGTCCTCGCGGGGACGGTCTGGTCGGTCGACACGATCGCGTCGTTCTGGAGGTAGCCCGACGTGCCGGACCCGCTGATGTCGACGGTCACGGTCCGGACGAGCTCACCGCCCGCGGGGAGCACCGGGACCGTCGGCCAGGTGACCACCCCGTCGCTCACGGTGCCGCCGTCGGACGCGGAGACGAAGCTGGCGTCGCCGGGCAGCACGTCGGTGAGCGCCACGTTCGTCATGTCGGCGATCGAGCCGTTCGTCATCGTGATCGTGTAGGTGATCTCCGACACCACGTCCTCGTTGGCGACCGCGGGGCCGTCCTTCTGCAGGAGCAGGCAGGTGTAGCCGGGCGACGGCACCGGCTCGTGGTAGCGCCAGGGGTTGTCCTTGCCGTCGTCGACGCCGGCGGCGTCGCCGCCGAACACCTCGGAGTCGATGAGGGCGCAGTCGTTGGGCCCGCTGTCGATGCGCAGGCGGATCATCGCATGCTCGACCTCACCCACCTCGATGGCGCCGACGGCCCAGCGGACCGCGTTGGTGGCCGCGGGGAGGGGGTTGGCCTCGTCGAGGACCCGCCCGCTGCTGGTGGGGACCCAGGCCGTGTCGGCCGGGTCGCCCGGTCCGGTGGCCGCCGAGCCCGCTCCGATCATCGATCCCGGGTAGGCGACGCGCTGCCAGGGCCCGGTCGCGCCGGTGTAGTCCTGCCCGTAGTGGGTGTCGGGTCCAGCGACGGGGGAGCCCGCCAGGTGCGGGGTGTTGCCCCGGCCGCTGGCGATCTCGTTCACGTAGCCCTCGGGTGGGTTGCCGGAGGGCGCTCCCGAATCGCCGAAGGCGTTGGTCATGTTGGCGTCCCACAGGTTGTGGGTCCGGCACTCGTCGGCCCCGACGATGGGGAGGAGCTGACCGCAGCCGGTGGGGTCGACGATGTAGCCGTTGGTGAGCAGGGAGGGGACGCTCTCGGGGTCGTTGCCGTCGCCCTCGGTGACCTCGACGTACTTGGCGGTGCGGGGATCGGTCGAGAAGAAGATCCCGGTGTCGCCGTAGAGCTGGGCCAGCGACCCCTGGGGATAGCTGCTGAACGGGACGGTGATCGGCGAGCCGCCGGGGTTGTCGGGGGTGCCCGGGGGGAGCGTCAGGTCGCCGAACCCCTGCGATCCCTGGCCGCCCCAGCCGTCCTCGATGGGCGCCGGGGCGTCGGGGGCCACCTGGATGAAGTCACCGTTGCCGTCGGGGCGCACGAACGAGGCGCCGACGACCGTCATGTTGTCGGGGACGTAGACGGTGACCCAGCCGTTCGGGCCGGTGTTGGCGCCGTTGGGGACCGGCGTGAACCGCACGATGGCCTCGATCACGTCGCCCACCTGGTAGCCGGGCGTGCCCCCCAGGGCGCGGTCGACGAGCAGCTGCTGGGTGGCGGGCGACATGTTCACCGACATGTCGATCTGGCCCACCGAGTGCGCCGACGCCGGACGCTTGTCGCCGAAGGTGACCACCCCGACGATCGACACCGCCACCAGCAGCTTGGCGACGACCGCCAGCAGCGAGACCGCGGCCAGGGTGCGATGGCGCCGACCGGGCCGGCGCGGCGAGTGCTGTCCCGAGTGCTGTCCCGAGTGCTGTCCCGACTGCAATGTGTGACCGTTCGCGGAGGATGTGAGCGTGCATCCGCCCGCGCGAACAGCCACCACCGCTGGCCCCTGCGGGAATTGTAGGGCGGTCGGGGACCCGGCCGGTGGAGCGCGGCTGCGTTGACGATCCAGGAACCTCGGGCGAGAGTGAAGAGGTGGCAGAGACCGTCGACCTCGCGGACCCATCGACCATCCCCACCCGGTACTGGCACCTCCTCGACGACGGGCGCATCCAGTGCGACGTCTGCCCCCGGGCCTGCAAGCTGCGGGAGGGCCAGCGCGGGGTGTGCTTCGTGCGCGGACGGATCGACGACCAGGTGGTCCTCACCACCTATGGCCGGTCGAGCGGCTACTGCCTCGACCCCATCGAGAAGAAGCCGCTGAACCACTTCCTCCCCGGGACGTCGGTGCTGTCGTTCGGCACCGCCGGGTGCAACCTGGCCTGCCGCTTCTGCCAGAACTGGGACATCTCGAAGTCCAAGGAGATCGACACCCTGGCCGATCAGGCCGAGCCCGACACCATCGCCCGCGCCGCGGTCGAGCTCGGGGCCCGGAGCGTGGCGTTCACCTACAACGACCCGACCATCTTCCTCGAGTACGCCATCGACACCGCCATCGCCTGCCGCGAGGTGGGCGTCGCGTCCGTGGCAGTCACCGCCGGCTACATCTGCGAGGATCCCCGCCGCGACCTCTACGCCCACGTCGACGCGGCCAACGTCGACCTGAAGGCGTTCACCGACGACTTCTACCGGCACGTGGCCATGGGCGCGCTCGAGCCGGTGCTCGACACGATCGAGTACCTTGTCCACGAGACCGACACCTGGGTGGAGCTCACCACGCTGCTGATCCCGGGGTACAACGACAGCGACGAGGAGCTCCACCGAATGTGCGGCTGGATCGTCGAGCACCTCGGCGTCGACGTCCCCATCCACTTCACCGCGTTCCATCCCGACTTCAAGATGCTCGACGTGCCCCCGACCCCGCCCTCGACGCTGCGCCGGGCCCGGACCATCGCGATGACTACCGGGATCCGCTACGCCTACACGGGCAACATCCACGACACCGAGGGCGGCAGCACCACGTGCCCCGGCTGCGGGCGGGTGGTCATCGAGCGCGACTGGTACGTCCTGGGCGCTTACGCACTCGACGACGAGGGGCGGTGCCAGGACTGCGGCACCGCCATGCCCGGACGCTTCGACGGCCCCGCCGGGGACTGGGGCTCCCGCCGGGTGCCCGTGCGGCTGGCCCGGTACCGACGATGAGGCGGACCGACGTCCGTCCACCAGCGGTGGCCGGGACCTTCTACCCCGACTCGCCTGACCGGTGCCGGGCCCAGCTCGACGCCCTGCTCGGCCACGCGCCCGCGCCCACCGGAGGCGGCGGGCCGAAGGCGGTGATCGTGCCCCACGCCGGCTGGATCTACAGCGGGCCGGTCGCGGCCAGCGCCTACGCCACCATCGGGCCCCGGGTCCACGAGATCGAGCGGGTCGTCGTCCTCGGGCCGGCGCACACGGTGGCCCTGGAGGCCATGGCGGTGCCGGCCTCGCGAACCTGGGTCACGCCCCTGGGCGAGATCGAGATCGACGCCGAGCTGGTGCGGGCCAGCCTGGCCTGCCCGCGGGTGGTCGCCGACGACCGACCGCACTGGCGCGAGCACGCCATCGAGGTCCAGCTCCCGTTCCTCCAGCACCTGCTCCCGGGGTTCCGGCTGCTACCAGTGGTGGTGGGCTGGGTGCCGACCCACGACGTGGTGGGCCTGCTCGACGCGGTGTGGGGCGGGGAGGAGACGCTGGTGGTGATCAGCACCGACCTGTCCCACTACCACGATCACGCCACCGCGACCCGGCTCGACCAACGGACCGCGGCAGCCATCGTCGCCGCCGACGGGGCGGCCGTCGGGCCCGAGGACGCCTGCGGCGCGTACCCGCTCCGGGGCCTGCTGGCCCGGGCGGCCCGCAACGGCGACCCCATCGAGCTGCTCGACCGGCGTACCTCGGCCGACACCGCCGGGGATCCGGACCGGGTGGTCGGCTACGGGGCGTTCGCCGTCGGGGCCACGAGCGCGAGCCCGTGAGAACGAGGGCGTCCCCTCGCTCCCACGGGCTCTCGGTCGCCGACGGGGTGTGGGTCAGGCCAGGGGGAGGCCGTCGGCGAAGCGGTTGTGGGGGTCGGCGGCGGCCTTGACGGCCCGCAGCCGTGCCCAGGTGTCGGGGTCGAAGCCCTCCGGGGCCCGGGCTGCCTTCTCCTCCCCTTCGAGGAAGTTCAGGTACGTCCGGCCGGTGGCGTGGGGCGCCAGCTCGGCCCGCACCTCGGCCAGGTAGGTCTCCAGGCGAGCCAGGCCCTCCGGATCCTCGGCGATGCCGACCATCTGGAGCACGTGGCGCTGGTCGCGGTTGCCGTAGGCGGCGGGCCGTGGCGGGTCGGCGATGGCGCCGCCGGCGTGGCGGATCTCGCCGAAGACCAGGCTCGGGGGCCCGTCGACCGGGAACACCCGGCGGCTCAGGATCTCCACCACCTCGGGGCCGAGGTGGGCCAGCCAGTCGGACGTGCTGTGCCCGCCGAGGGGATCGACCGGGTCGTTGCTGATCAGGGCCACGTCGGAGAAGGGCATGGGCCCCCACAGATCCAGCAGCGGCTCCCGCCACCCCCGCCAGTACGAGAGCAGGGCCTCGCCGTCCTCGTCGGAGCCCGCGAAGCAGCCGCGGACGATCACGAAGGACCGCCCCCGGATGGGCTCGGGGACCTCCTCGAACGGCGGGTAGTTCATGAACACGACCGACGACGTGAGCTCGTCGGGGACGATCTCGAGCCAGGCCCGGTAGCGGTCACCCACCTCGGCGGCGGCCTCCACGGGGTAGAAGAGGTTGCCGGCGTACACCCGGGTGACCGGCACCAGGTCGATCTCCATCGCGGTGACCACCCCCAGGCTGCCGGCCCCGCCGCCCCGCAGGGCCCAGAAGAGCTCGGGCTCGACCTCGTCGCTCACCCGGCGGACCTCGGCGTCGGCGGTGACGATCTCGAACCAGCGGACCCGGTCGATGCTGAGCCCGTACCGGCGGGCCAGCCAGCCCATGCCACCGCCGAGGGTGTAGCCGACCGCGCCGACGTCGGGGGTGGATCCGAGCAGCGGGGCCAGGCCTGCGGCCTGCGCCGGGCCGAGAACCCGCTCCCACTTCGCCCCGCCGCCGATCCGGGCGGTCCAGACGTCGGGGTCGACGGTGACCTCGTGCAGACCGTGGGTGAGGATCAGCATCGAGCCCGCCGCGGGGCGGACCACCCCGTGGCCGGTGGTCTGCACCGTGACCCGCAGGTCGTGGCGGACCGCGTGGCGGACGGCCGCGGCGACGTCCTGGGCGGTGCGGGGCAGGACAACCAGCGCCGGGCGGTGGGTGAACGAGAGGTTCCACGCCGCGCAGGCACTGTCGAAGTCGGGGTCGGCCGGGGTGATCACCCGGCCGGTGAGGTGGGTGCCCAGCTCGTCCGCGGGACTGGGGCTCAGGGTGGTGACGGTCATGGCAGCTGTCTCCTGTTCGGTCGTCCAAGCTGCGCAGAGCGTCGACCACGCCCCTTGGCGTCCAGCAGGAGCCGGCTCCGAGCCCGCTTGGAGCCGGTCAGTCGGAGACGGCCACGACCGTCTGGCGGGCCCCGGTGGGCAGGTCCAAGCGGGCGAGGAGCGGCACGCACTGCATGGCTTCGGCCGCCGCCCGGGCTCGTTCGAGGGCGCGGTCGCGGTCCTCGGGGCGTCCCAGCCGGTCGTGGGCGCAGGCGGCCAGCCGCTCGAGCTCGGGGTACCAGAAGCGCTCGGCCAGCTCCGACCGGTGGATGCCGGCCGTGGCGGCGTCGAGGGCCCTGGCCGGCTTTCCGGCACGCAGCTCGAGCTCGGCCACCATGGCCCAGTGGACGGTCTGCACCACCCGGGCGCCCGCCTCGTCGAGACTGACGATCGCGTCGGCGAGCCGCGGGGCGGCGCCCGCCGGGTCGTCGCCCATGCCCGTGGCCCAGATGCGGTAGAGCTCGGCCGACGCGTCGAGGAACTCGAAGCGGTCGGTGCGCCGATCGCGCTCGCCCCAGGCGAGGGTGTCGAGCACCCGCTGCGGCGAGCCGTCCATGACGCCCACCATGCACTCGAGCGACACCTGGAACGATCGGCTGAACGCGTGGCTGCAGCGGTCGGCCACCTCCCGGCCCGTCGCCAGCTCCGCGACCGCCTGGTCGCGCAGGCCCCGCATCCAGTGGCCCCAGGCGCTGAAGCAGAGGTGCGTGACCACGAGGCTCTGCTGGCCCAGCGGGAGGGTGGTGGAGCCGGTCAGCCCGGGATCGATCTCCTCGAGCAGCATCAGCCCGTCCTCCGCGAAGCGAAGGGCCTCGTCCAGCTCGGCCGCGTGGAGTGCGGTCACGCAGGCGTTCAGGTCGGCGACCGCCCGTACGTAGGGGTGAGGGTTGCGCTCGGCGAGCTCGAGGATCACGCGGGCCACGGCACGTGACGCCTCGACGTTGCCGGCCACGATCTCGAACGAGCACCGGGCCTGGAGCGCCTGGAGCACCCCGTGGCGGGTACCGGTCTCGGTGGCGGGGTCGAGCATGGCGTCGGGGCTGGTGGCCCGGGTGAGCTCGAGCATGCGCTCGGTGGCCTGTCGGATCACCTCGGTCTGGTAGCCGTCCCGCCAGGTCCAGACCAGGGCCCGGTCCAGGATCGAGTCCAGCTCGGCCTGATCACGGGCGGGCGAGCGGGGTGCCGCCATCACCAGCTGGTGGCGGCGCTCCAGGAGCTGGTCGGCGTGCCCGAGGGCATTGGCCGCCGCGGCCCGGCGGCCGGCTCGGGCCAGCGCCGCCACCGCCGACTCCGGTCCGGTGAAGGGCACCGCCTGCAGCCGGTGGTGGGCGATCTCGTCCCAGTGAGCCGGGTCGGTCCCCTGCCGGTCCTCGAGGGCCGAGGCCACCCGGTCGTGGAGCTGGGCCCGCCGGAGCCCGCCCAGCCCGGCCACCACGCTGTCGGAGGTCAGCACGTGCGAGAACCGGTAGACCCCGACGACGTCGGTCTCCTGGACGAACCCGGAGGCGAGGGCCACGTCCGCGAGGTCCAGCGCGTCGTCGATGGGGACGCCTGCGGCATCGGCCACCACCGCCAGGTCGAAGGTCCGGCCGGCGACCGCCGCGGCCCGTACCATGGCCATGGCCGACGGCGGCAGGTGCCGGAGGCGCCGCTCGATGACCTCCCGCACGGTGGCCGGGACCGAGGCCGCGACGCCGTCGTCGGGGTTCTCCTCGTCGAGCAGCCGGGCGAGCTCCACGGCGAACAGGGCGTTGCCTGCGGTGCGTTCGTGGATGATCCGCACGGTGTCGTCGTCGACTGCGTGCGTCGCGATGGAGCGCACCAGCTCGCCCACCTGGTCCGGGCTGAGGCGGGCCAGGCTCAGCCGCTCGACCCAGTCCAGCCGGGTCAGCTGCACGAGCAGGTCGAGCAGCGGATGAGGGGAGGACAGGCCGGAGCCCCGGTGGCTGCCCACCAGGACCACGGGCTGGCGGTCGATGGCCGCCCCGACGAGCGCGAGGGCGGACAGCGAGTCCGCGTCGGCGCTGTAGAGGTCGTCGACGAGCACGACCACGGGGCCCACGGTGCCGAGCTGGCGCATGGCAGCGACCAACCCCTCGGCCACCTGATAGCGGACCCGGCCGGGCACGATCGCCTCCGCGTCGTCGGCGATCTCCGACACCAGCGGGGTCAGCGAGCCGGCCAGCGGGCCTGCGGCATCCAGGACGGCCTCGGTCCCGAGGGCCCTCACCACCTGGATCCACGGCCAGAAGGGCGGGGTGCCGCCCACCTCGACGCAGCGGGCCAGCGCCACCTGGCAGCCCGCAGCGAGAGCGGTTCCGTGCATGGCCTCCAGCAGGCGGGTCTTGCCCACTCCGGGCTCGCCGTCGACCAGCAGGATGGACCCACGTCCGACCCGGGCGCGCCCGAGCGCGCCTTCGAACCGGCCCAGCTCGTGCTGGCGGCCGACGATGACCGCAGGGGCCGGTTCCGGCATCGCCGGATGTGTCGACGCGGCCGGCAGCAGGCGAGGATCGTGCTCGAGCACGGCGAGCTCGAGCTCCCGCAGCTCGGCCGACGGCACCAGGCCGAGCTCGTCGGCCAGCACCGTCTCGCACCGGCGGTACGCCCGGAGGGCCTCGGCCTGCCGGCCGGCCCGGTAGTAGGCCCGCACCAGCTGCCCCCACAGGCGCTCACGCAGGGGGTGCTCGCTCACCAGCCCCTCCAGCTCCGCGACCAGCTCGGCGGAGCGGCCCAGGGCCAGGAGAGCCTCGATGCGGTGCTCGCTGGCGTTGACCCGCAGCTCGTCGAGCCGCAGCATCTCGGCGACGGCGAACTCGTAGCTGCGGAACTCGATCAACGCCGGTCCCCGCCACAGGGCCAGCGCCGTGTCCAGCCGATCGAGTGCCGCCCCAGGGTCGGACGCCACCAGGGCCGCGCCCTCGGTTGCGGCCCGCTCGAAGGCCACCAGGTCGACCTGGTCGGGATCCACGACCAGCTCGTACGCCCCGGGCCGGCTCACCAGGACCGACGCCGGCGACCGGGCCGGCCGGTGCGGCTCGAGCGCCCGGCGCAGGTTCGAGACGTATGCCTGGAGGGTGGCCAGCGCGCTGGCCGGTGGTTCGCCGGACCAGAGCTCGTCGATCATCCGTTCCACCGACAGCGCCTGGTTCGGGTTCACCAGCAGGATGGCGAGCACCGCCCGCTGCTTGGGGCTCCCCAGGTCGACGACCGACGTGCCGCGCCGCACTCGTAGCGGCCCCAGGGCCTCGAAGGCCAGGTCGGCGCTCATGCCTCGGTCCCGGCTTCGCGCAGGATCGCCGAGATCCGCTGGCGGGTGACGCCGAACAAGGTGGCGATCTGTTCCATCGTGAGGCCCTCCTCGTGCAGGGCCGCGGCCAGCGCTCGGCGGAGCCGGGCCCCGTGGATCATGAGACGGCGGGTGTTCCCCGTGACCAGCTCGATCAGCAGCGGCTCGTCGGACCGCTCGACGATCGTCCGGTAGTCGGCGCCGGATCGTCGCTGCTCGATGGCGCTCTGCGCGCGAGCGACGGCCTCCTCGTTGGACGCGATGTTCTCCCGCAGGGCGTCGACGAGACCCGACAGTGCCAGGAGCACCGCGTCGTCGTGCGGTGCAGCCGCGGATCGGCTCACTGCCCACGATTGTAACGCAATGTCCATTGCAGCAATAGGGGTTGCATACTAGAGATATCCTCGAGGCCGCAGGTGAGACGGCCAGGGCACCTGGAGGTGGACGTGACCAGGATCCTCGGAGCGCTACTGGCTCTGGGCCTGGTGTGTGCCGCCTGCGGCGACGACGATCAGACCGCCGACCCCCCCGACGATCCGGCCCCGACATCCGTGCCGGCCACGCCCACCGAGCCCCCTGCGACCCCGACCGCGGAGCCGACGATCACCCCCACCGGGATGCCGACGGCCACCCCCACCGAGCCCCCTGCGACCCCGACCGCCACCCCCACCGGGACGCCGACGGCCACCCCCACCACCAGGCCCGACGATCCCGAACCGCCCAGCGAGATCGACTGGACCGATCCGAGCGCGGTCGTGGACCTGGGCGGCGGGTGGAGCATCGCCAAGTGCGAGGGCGACGCCCTGTTCCTGTGCGTGTCCCGGGACGGTGAGCACGTCAGTGCCCTCGAAGCTCTCTTCTTCGACACGGCCACGTTGCCGCTCTTCGACCCCGACGCCAGCGTCCGGCGCAACCTCCGGAGAATCGCCGAGGACTTCCACGAGTCGTTCGCCGAGGACCGGGCTGGCGGCTGCGGAGCGGACTACGGCTTCGAGCGCATCGCATTCACGCCGGCCACCGTCGGGGCGCAGCGGGGTGGGACCTTCGGCTTCATCGGCACCATGGCCGACGGGTCACCGTCGGAGATGGACGTCCACTGGGCCACCGTGGTCGACGACCACGTGTTGATGGTGGTGGCCTCGGCCTTCGACCCGGGCGGCTGCCTTGCGCCAGACGAAGGCGGGAGCTTCGAGACCAGCGAACTGGCAGCGCTGCGGTCCGAGCTCGACCGCCTCCTGGCCGACAGCTCCCTTCCGGCCCGCCCGTTCTGATCGAGGCGGCCACCACCAGCGAGCCCCGGGCCGGTCCCCTCCCAGCCGGCCCGGGGAGCTCGCGCCTCCCCGTCGCCGGGGTCAGACCCCGTTGTCCGTCGCCGGGGTCAGACCCCGTTGTCAGTGGGGTCAGACCCCGGTGCCAGTGGCCCAGACCCCGGCCGGGCAGATCCACCCGGCGGCGATCGCGGCCGCCCGTCCCTGAGCGGGGGGGCTTCACGCAGCAGCAGCGGCGGCGTGATCGACGCTCAGGGATCGGGCCAGCTCCATCAGCTCGGTGGCGTCGCGGGTGGCGGCCTGGAGGTCGAGAACCACCTCGTGGGCCCCCAGCTCGCGGCACCGGGCGATGTCGTCGGCGACCTGCCGCTCGGTTCCCACGAAGGGACCGCGGTCGGCGCCGAGCGGGCGCTCGGTGATCTTCACGTCGGCCCGGACGACCAGCCGCATGGCCAACGGGTCGCGCCCTTGACGCTCAGCCGCCTCGAGCGCTGTCGACCACATGGCGGCCATCACGTCGAGGGGCAGTCCGGCCGGGAGCCAGCCGTCGGCCAGCCGTCCCACCCGGTCCAGCCCCGCGGGGGTGTAGGCGCCGAGCAGCAGGGGCGGGGGCGACTGCACCGGCTTCACGCCCATCGTGGACGGGGCGATCCACTCCCGGGAGGTCCGCACCTCGGTGGCGCCGTCACCCCACAGGGCGCGGAGCACCTCGATCACCTCCTCGAGCCGCCGGCCCCTGGTGCTCATGGCGGCGCCGACGGCGTCGTACTCGTCGAGGGACCAGCCCAGGCCGAGGCCGACGTCCAGGCGGCCCCGGCTCACCCGGTCGAGGGTGGCCAGCGACCTGGCCAGCAACGCCGGCGGGTACCAGGGGGCCACCAGTACCGCGGTCCCGATCCGGATCTGCTCGGTGTGGGTCGCAGCCACCGTGAGGGTGAGCAGGGGGTCGAGCGCGGCACTGCTCTGGACCGGGGGCAGGAGGCCGTCCTCGGTGGCCGGGTACCGGCTGCGCGGCGCCACCGGGGACAGCAGCCGGTCGATCACCCAGAGCGACGAGAAGCCGCCGGCCTCGGCGTCCTCGGCCACCCGCCGGGAGGCTTCGGGGTCGGCGTGGTGGGCCAGCTGCGGGAGATGCAGTCCGATCTTCATCGGGTCCTCCTCACGCGGGGACCGCGGACGCGGCCACGATCAGATCCAGGTCGGCCTGACCCGGCACCGGCGGGGCCGGGACGTCGGGCAGCCCCCGAACGAGGTCGAAGGCGGCCTGGATGCTCGGCTCGGTGATCAGCGGGGTGTGGGCACCCACGATGGTGGTCATCCCGAGCGCCTGGATGCGGTCGATGTGGGCCGCGTACTTGGCGGGATCCACGAGGCCCAGCCAGGGGGACACGCCGTTGTGGGCGAACATGGCCATGCCCTCCCGCCACAGGTCCGGGTCGAGCTCGTCGACGGTGCGCTCCACCGCCGGGCTCGCCGGGGTGGCGAAGCCGTCGACGGCCCAGTACACGCCCGTCGAGTGGTCGAACAGGCCCCGAGTGGTGGGTGAGTCCCAGAACGGCGGGCGCACCATGCTCAGCCGCCGGTCGGCGAGATCGAGCCGGCCGCCGTCGTCGATCCAGCGGCAGCGGTGCAGCGGGAACTCGAAGGCGTTCGAGTGGCGCTCGACCAGCGCCCAGGAGGCGATGATCGTGGCGTTCGTGCACAGCGACATGACCTCCTCGAGGTTGCCGGTGTGGTCGATGTCGTCGTGGGAGATGTAGACGTACTTCACATCGGCGGGGTCGACGAGCCCGAAGGCGTCCTCCAGCCACTGCTGGCGGTTCGCCACGGTGCCGGTGTCGACGACGACGGGCTCGGCACCGCGGATCACCATCGAGTTGAGGTACACGCGCAGGGGGGCGCCGATCGCCTCCTGGACCGAGTGCAACACGAAGACGTCGGGGGCCACCTCCTGGGGGGCAACACGGATGGTCGGAGGCACGGGATGGAATGACATTGCTGGCTCCTGTGGGGTCAGAACCCGCCGGGCAATCACCCGGCGCAGAAGGGAACGTACGAACTTCAGGGTCCGCGGTGAATCCCGGGTGCTGGCGTTTCCGCCACTCGCCATCGGGGGTCATCCCCCTGAAAAAGGGGGTATCCGGCGAGCCCCGAGAGGCGTACTGTCCGCTGATGAGCGTCGATGATTTCGTGCGGGCCCGCGACCGGATCCTCCGGGCGGTCGACCGCGAGCTCGGTGTCGACCCGCTGTTGGGCGAGGTGATCCGGGCGCTCCACGATGTCGCCGACTTCAGCGAGTGCGCCGTGGTCCTGACCGACCCGGACACGCTGCTGCCCTTCGGTGGAGTGGTCGAGGGTCTGGCCTCGCACAGCTGTGTGCCCTTCTGGGACAACGAGCTGCGCGACCCGGACTTCGCGAAGTTCAACGCCCTGGCCCGCAGCTCGGACCCGGTGGCGTCACTGTACGAGGCCACCGACGGCGAGCTGACCCGCAGCCCCCGGTTCCAGAAGCTCTACGAGCACCTGGGTGTGGGTGACGAGCTGCGCGTCGCCTTCCGGTCGGGCCAGAGCTGTTGGGCCGTCGGCTGGATGATCCGCCGCGAGGAGGCGGGGCCCTTCGGCGCCCAGGAGATGAACGACGTGCGCAACCTCGTGCCCGTCGCCGCCCGCGCCATCAGCGGCGCGGTCACCCGCCGCAGCGGAGACCACGCCGGGACGGGGCCCGCGATGCTGGTGGTCGACGCCGCTGGCGAGATCGAGTCGATGACCGCCGAGGCCGAGGCTCTGCTGCCCGAGCTGCGCACCCACGGGCTCGACGACATCGCCGCACCCACCGCGGTCGTGGCCGCAGCCCGCCGGGCCATCGGCAACCGGTCGAGCACGACCACTGCCTTGCGGGCCCGCTGCTCGTCGGGTCGGTGGCTGAAGCTGCACGCCTCGCCGCTGGGGACCGACGGCCGGGTGGCGGTGATGATCGAGACCGCGAGTCGGAGCGACCTGGTGCCGATCCTGCTCGAGTCCTATGGCCTCACCCAGCGGGAGAGCCATGTGGTGCTGCTGCTGGCCCGGGGGTTCTCCACCAAGGACATCGCCGCCGAGCTGAACATCTCCAGGCACACCGTGCACGACCACATCAAGGCCATCTACGCCAAGTGCGGCGTCTCGAGCAGGGGCGAGCTGGTGGCCGGGCTGTTCACCAACCACCTGCACGCGGCCCACGAGGCCGCGGTCGGGTACGTGGCGTAGCTACGTCCACCTGAAGAAGTCCCGGGTGCGGCATGGCCCGCTATTGCCGACACGGTCGCATCGGCCCGGCTCCGCCGGGGCTCAACGCGTTCCCGCAGGTCAAGCTGCTCCGCAGCGACCAGCGGGGTTCCTCACCGATGGCTCGCTCACGCTCGCAATCGGCGACGAACCGACTATTTCAGGGGCAAGTAGCTACGTCCACCTGAAGAAGGCCTCGTGTGGGACGCCGAGACGTGGTGTCCGATCGGTCGGGCGGGCCCGGCTTCGCCGGGACCCATCGCGTTGCCGCTGGCACGCTGCTGCGCAGCGACCAGCGACTTCCTCGTGAGCGTGTAGCTCAGTCGGCGCCGCGGTCCGAGGCCGACACCTCCCGGCGCCAGTCGACGAACAGCCGGCCCATGACCACCACGAACAGGGCGATCAGCGCGAGCAGCAGACCGCCGAAGCCGGTGAGGGCCAGCGGCTCGCTCTCGCGGGGGGTCACCTGGCCCAGCACCTCCGCGTCGGGTGTGGAGCTGGGGGCGGCGCGCGGCAGGGTGAGCTGGCGGGGGGTGGGTGTGGGCGCCAGCTCATCGGGGGTGACCGTCGACGCGCCCTGCGGCGCCACCTGCCGAGGCCGTTCCGCCGGAGTCTCGCTCGGCGTCCCGGACGGGGTCTCGGCTGGGATCTCGGTCGGGAGCCCCGTTGCCGTCGCGGTCGGGGTCTCGGCGGGTGTGGGGCTGGTCGTGACCGTCGCCGTAGCCGTCGTCGTGGGGGCCTCGGTGGGATCGGCGAGGACCGTGGGAACCGGGGTCGCGGTCGTGGTTGGCGTCGGGGGCTTGAGCTTGGGCGTGGGCGCGGGCGTGGCGGTGGCGGTCTCGGTGGGCGCCGCCTCGGGCGTCGGGGTGGGCTCGGGTTCCGGGCAGACGCCCGCACCGCGGCCGGGGTGCTCGGGGTCGCAGGCGGCGGGCTGGCTCGACGCAGTGCCGGTCGAGACGGCCAGGAGTGCCGCGGAGACGGTCAGCAGCACTACCCACCGGGATGCCCTGGTTCCCACGCTCGGCCCTCGTTGCCCTCGCCCTGTTCGTCCGCGGCCAGTGTGGCGCGCCGGCTTCGACTTGTCACGCGGGCGTGAAGCTGCCCGACGGCTCCGGGGGGCGCTCTAGGGTGCGGGGATGGATGGGTGCCGGATCGGGTTCGCCCGGGTGGCGATCACGCCGGACGAGGCCGGCGGGACCCTCGGCTGGGGATCGCTCGGCAACCGGGCCGCCATCCCACCGCGCGACCCGACCGAGCAGCTCCACGCCACCGCGCTGGCCCTGGAGGATCCGACGGGCCAGCGGGTGGTCCTGGTGAACGCCGACGTCCACTGCGGGAGCCCGGCGCTCTGGGAAGCGGCCGCAGCCCGGGCCCGGGTGGAGCCCTCACGGGTCGTCGTCTGCGGTACCCACACCCACGAGGGCCCGGGTCAGCGGTATGGCGGCGCCATGTACACGCTGTTCGGCAACGCATCGCCCCGCAGGGTGGGGAGGAGCACCCGCCGGCTGGGCTCGCTGGTGGCGGACGCGGTCGAGGACGCGGTCGCAGCGCTGGTGCCCGGTGGGGTCGCGGTGGGTCGGGCCGTTGCCCTCGACGTCGCGAGCAACCGGGCCCTGCCCGCGTGGAAGCATTACGGCGACGGCGACCGTGAGGCGTTCCTCACCGACGGGCCCGGCGCGCTGGTCCCGGACCAGGCGGCCATCGCCGACCGGTGCCGCGACCCCAGGCTGACGGTGCTGGTGGCCCAGCCCGACGACGGGGCCCGCCGGTGCCTGCTCGCCTGGTTCGCGGTGCACGGCACCGCTCTCGGGGCCGGATGGCCCAACTTCAGCGCCGACCTGTGGGGGTTCGCCCGCGCCGAGGTCGAGCGAGACGCCCCCTCGACCGTGGTCGGGTTCGGTGGTGGCGCCAGCGGCGACATCTCGCCGCTACCCCTCGACGAGGACGGCGCCATCCGCGCCGCCGCCGATGGTCGCCCGAGCACCCAGGGCCGGGAGCTCGCGGCCGCGGTCGGCACTCGCCTCGGACGCACGGTGCTCGAGGCAGCCGCGAGCGCGACACCGGCTGGGTTCACCCTCGGCGTGGCGCACGAACGCTGGGCGGCCCGCTCGTCGGGCCTCCCCGCCCCGCTCTCCGGCATGGCCACCGCGGGCGGTGGCATCGACGGCATGACGGACCTTTGGCCGGACGTCGAGGCCGGGGTCGAGGCGCCCCGGTACCGAGCCCGGCGGGGCCGGGCCCGGTCGATGGACGACCCGCAGGGCCCGAAGGCGAGCATCGCTGCGGCTTACACCGGCGTCCCGCTGCCGCTCGGCCCCGCGTTCCGGGTGCTGGCGCCGAGGCGGCTGCCCCTCCACGTGCTCCGGGTCGGAGATCACGCCTTCGCCACCGTGCCGGGCGAGCCCACCACCATGGCCGCCTGGCGGATCGAGCGGCAGGTGCAGCAGGCCTCGGGTGTGGGCTCGGCGTCCGTGATCGGGTTCGCCGGCGACTACGGCGGCTACTGGGTCACGCCCGAGGAGTACCTGCAGCAGCGCTACGAGGCGGCTTCCACCATCTACGGGCGCGAGGCCACCGCCCGGCTGACCGAGCGGCTCGTGGCCCTTGCCGCCGAGGTGCACCCCGGCAGCTGACCGCGCGCTCAGCCCAAGTCGGTGGCGGAGGCCTGGAGGGCGCGGCGCTTGTAGAGAATCAGCCCACCGGCGGCGAGAAGGGTCAGACCGGCCACCAGCAGGAGCAATCCCGTGAACCCGGTGACCGCCAGGCCGCGGGGACCCTGGTCCCTGCGCTGCGACCGCCCGAGCACCTCGTCATCGGGGGTGGGGGTGGGCTGGGGCGGCAGCACGAACTGGTCGGACGTGGGGGACGGGGTGGGCTGGAGCTGGGGGCCGACCGTCGGGCTCGGCGTGGGCTGGACCTGAGGCCCGGTGGTCGGGGTGGCCGTGGGCTGGACCCCGGGGCCGGTCGTGGGCGTCGGCGTGGGCTGGCCCCCGGGGCCCGTGGTCGGGGTGGGCGTCGGGGTCTCGGTGGGGGTCTCGGTGGGCGTCTCGGTCGGAGTCTGGGTGGGCTTCTCGGTGGGCTTCTCGGTCGGCGTCTGGATGGGCTTCTCGGTGGGCGTCTGAGTGGGCTGCTCGGTCGGGGTCTCGGTGGGGGTGGCGGTGGGCGTGGGCGTCGGCGGGTTGACCGGCGCGCAGAACGTGATGTGGGAGGTCTCGTCGCGCGGCGAGGTCAGGCCCGAGTCGGCGAAGGTCCCGCGCGGATAGAGGTAGAGGTGGCCGCCCCGCCCGGCCTTGACGAACGCGGCAGCTACCAGGGTGGTGCTCGAGAACGAGTACGACGCGGGCGAGCCCGAGACCGTGACCCCGCCGCCGCTGCCGGGCGGATCCTGGATGGACGTGATGACGGTGAGGCTCTGGCCCATCATCCCGGCGAAGGTGGCGCACTGGGTGAACGGGTTGCCGGTGATGGAGCTGATCACGATGGGGGGTGGCGCGGCCGATGCCCCCGGGGCGGCGAAGAGAAGCGACGCCGTCATCGCCGCTGCGACCAGTGCTGCAGAGATACCGCGAATACGCCCCATCGGCTCCTCGTCTCTCGCCCTCGCCGTACCGCCAGTTTGCCGCGTCGTGCCCGCTCGGACAATTCGGGTCCGGTCAGACTAGCGACTGGCCGCGGCGGCGCCGGTCACCCTCCGAGCGCGTCCCGTGCGGCACGGGCTGCAGCGTGGTCGGCGCGGGCCTGGTCGAGCTGGTCGCGGCTCTCCTGGACCAGCGCCGGGTCGGCCTTGGTGACGTAGCCCTCGTTGGCGAGACGGCCCTCGAGGCGCCGGATCTGCTCGGCGGTGGCGTCGAGCAGCTTCTCGAGCCGGCGCTGCTCGGCCTCCCTGTCGACGTCGTCGGCCAGGTCGCTCAGCAGCCCCTCGCTGCCCTCGAACACGAAGGTGCTCGCCACTGCGGGCCGCTCGTCGTCGAGGGGCACCATCAGGCCCACGCCGGCGAGGGTCTGCACCAGCCCGTCGGCGGCCTCGACGAGATCCGCCATCGCCGCGGTGGCATGCAGGGTCACCTGGCGCTGGGGGCGCACGTTCTGGTCGGAGCGGATGCCCCGGACGACGCCCACCAGCTCCCGGGCTCGCTCGACCAGCGCCACCGCGTCGCGGTCGCGGACACCCGCGTCGACCATTGGCCAGGCGGCTCCGGCGAGCACCGGTGAGGCCGGCAGCGACACCCCCGCGATCTGGCCTCGCCGGACCCCGGACACGTGGGGCCAGAGGGTCTCGGTGACGAAGGGGCACACCGGATGCAGGATGCGCAGCACCGCGTCGAGCACCGCCGCCAGGACCACCTGCTGCTCGGGGTCGTCGTCGACGGTGGGCTTGACCGCCTCGAGGTAGCCGTCGCACACGTCGTGCCAGATGAAGTCGTACAGCACGTCGGCGTAGGTGTTGAACTGGTAGGTGGCGATGGCGTCGTCGAGCGCGGCCACGGTCTCGGCCAGGCGGGCCACCACCCAGCGGTCGGCCACCGGCCTGCTCCCGATGTCGACCACCAGGTCGGCGGGGGCGTCGCCGTGGGCCCGCCTGATGCCGAAGCGGGTGGCGTTCCACACCTTGTTGGCGAAGTTGCGGCCCACGTCGAAGCGGGTGGAGGTGTTGCGGGCCACGGGGATGTCGGCGGTGGGCTCGGCCAGGCCGGACGCCTGGCCGTAGGCGCTGACCATCTCCAGCGACGGGTCCGACGGGGCCCGTTGGATGGGGGCCGCCACGATGTGGC